>NZ_CP035088.1:3006875-3325000 GCF_004786035.1 Pseudomonas viciae | reverse complement strand
GTCCCGCAGGCTGACCGCGTCGAATGCGTGCAGCGCCCAGTTCAGCAAGTTGCAGGCGTTGCGGTGCTCGATCATCACGCCTTTGGGCGTGCCCGTGGACCCCGAGGTGTAGATCACGTAGGCCAGGTGCGCGCTGGTCAGGCCCAGGCTAGCTGGATCGGGATTGTCGCAGGGGAGTTCGGCCAGGCTGGCCTGGGTGTGGGGGGCGTCCAGGCACAGCAGCTCGCAACCAGTGGGCGCTGGAACACTGGATTGCAGGGCGCGAAGCGTCAACAGCGCCCGCGGCGCGCTGTCTTCGAGCATGTGCAGCAAACGTTCCCGTGGATACGCCGGATCCAACGGCACATAGGCGGCGCCGGCCTTGAGAATCCCGAGCAGGGCGATCAGCAGGTGCGGGCCGCGTTCCAGGCAGATCGCGACACGGCTGTCGGGTTCGACCCCGGCCTGCAATAGACGGTGCGCCAACCGGTTGGCCTGGGCATTGAGCTGCCCATAGGTCAGCGGACTCGAGCCATCGGCGGCCTCGAAACGTGCGGCGATGGCTTGTGGTTGCCGCTCGGCCTGTTGCTCCAATGCCAGGTGCAGCAAGCCCGGGCCAGGAAGGGTGCGAGTGGTGGCGTTGAAGGTGCGCAACAGCCGTTCTTGTTCCGCACCAGGCAGCACTGAAAGCTGGCATGCCAGGGTTTGTGGGTGCCGTTCGAGGGCCTCGAGCAGGTTCTGCAGCGCTGTGTTCAGCCAGTCGAGCACCGGTTCGGCACCGACCTGGGCGTCGATTTGCAGGCTCAGCGAAAAACCTTCGCCCAGATCGTCCACCGATAAATTGAATGGGTAGTTGGTGCGTTCCTCGCCACCCAGTACGCGCATGCCAGCCAGCACTGGGGCGTGCTCGGTGGCGGCGCTATGCCGGTAGTTGAGCAACGCCGAGAACAGCGGCGTGCCACTGGGCAAGGCACTGCAACGCTGGGCCAGGCCGAGGGGCGCGTGCTCGTGGGCAATCAGCCGGCTGAGCAACGTGTGGGTGTCGCGCAGCGCCTGTTCCACCGGCACCGCCAGGCGCACCCGCAATGGCAGGGTATTGATGAACAGCCCCATGGCGGTCGCGGCTTCGCCAGCGCCGAGCAATCGACCGAACATCACCGTGCCGAACACCACATCGTCGCGGCCGCTGGCCTTGCCCAGGACCAAGGCCCAGGCCAGGTGCAACAGACTGGCGCTGCTGACGCCCAGGTTGCGTGCGAGCAGACGGATCCGGCGACTCAGATCGATCGCCAGCGGTGCCTCCAGGGTTTGGACCTGGCTGCCATCGCCGCGTACGTCGAGCAGCCCGCACGGCGCGGTGGGTTCATCGATATCGCCCAGCAGCTCGGTGAAGAACGCGGCATGTTGCGCGTCGCTCAGTCCCTGGCGAGCGCGCAGTACGAAATCGCGGAACGGCTGCGGTGGCTGCAGTTCGGCCAGCCGACCTTGCTGGATCGCCGCGACCTCCCGAACCAGCCGTTCCAGCGAGGTGTGATCCATTACCGCGTGGTGGTGCAACAGTTGCAACAGCCAGCGGCCGGCGCTTGGGTCCTCGGCGGCCACCGCGCGCATCAAGGGCGCCTGGCGCAGGTCCAGGCGCTGCTGCCGTGGATCGGTGTGGGCGCGCAATGCAGCCTCGACATCGGCCTGGGCGGGGTTGATCAACTCCAGTGCCAGCGGCGCCTGGCGCCAGACCACCTGCACCGGTTCATCGAGGCCCTCCCAGGCCAAGGCGGTGCGCAGGATGTCATGGCGGGCGATGGCTTGGTTGAGCGCGTCCATGAAGCGCCGCAAACAGGGCTCGTCGTCGAAGGCCAGCAGCACGTTCAGCAGATAGGTGTCGCCGCGCTGTTGGAGCAGGTGATGAAAGAGAATGCCCGCTTGCAAGGGCACCAGTGGGTAGATGTCCTGGATATTGGCGGCGCCGCCCGGTACGCCGGCAACGATGCTGGCGACCTGGGCTTCGTCCAGCTGGCAGAGGTCGAACATCGCTGGGGTAACGTGCGTGGTTCCCTTGGGCAATCCGCTCTCGAGGGGCGGTAGCGCGACAGGCTGGCGCAAGGCTTCGATCAGTGCCGGTTTGTGGCTGCGCAGCAGCGCGATCAGCTCCTGGTCGGCCAGGACCTGATCGTCGGCCACCACCGATAATTGATCGCCGCGCAATGACAGGGTCACACCACGTTGTTTGAGCAAAGCCAGCAGTTGAGCCGCAGTCACAGGAGCATCTCCTTCAAAGGGGTAGTGGCCGCGGCCAGACCTGCCAGGGTCGGGGCGGTGAACAGTTGGCTGATATCCACCCGCAAGCGCTGCTGGCGCATGCGCTCGACCAGACTCATGGCGATCAACGAGTGACCGCCCAGGGCAAAGAAATTGTCGTGGCGACCGACCCGCTCGACATTCAGCAGCTCGCACCAGAGCGCCGCCAGAGTGATCTCCACCTCACCTTGCGGGGCTGCATAGTTCGTTTGCACAAAGGCCTGGGCGTCAGGTTCTGGCAGGGCGTTGCGGTCGAGCTTGCCGTTGGCGGTCAATGGCAGGCTGTCCAGGCGCACATACGCGCTAGGCAGCATGTAATCGGGCAAACGTTCACCAAGGGTGGTGCGTGCCTGGCTCGGGGTGGGCAGGGCCGAGCCTTGCAGGTAGGCGACCAGGCGCGTCACGCCATGGCGGTCGGCGCGCCCCACCACCACGGCCTGGCGCACGCCGGGCAGCGCCAGTAGGTGGCTTTCGATTTCACCCAGCTCGATGCGGTGCCCATGGATCTTCACTTGAAAGTCCGTGCGCCCCAAGTAGCTGAGGCTGCCATCCAGCTCCCAGCGGCCGAGGTCACCGGTGCGATAGAGCCGCGCGCCCGGCTGGCGGGTAAACGGGTCGACAATGAAACGCTCGCGGGTCAGGTCTTCGCGTTGCCAGTAACCACGGGCCACGCCATAGCCACCAATATGAATTTCCCCAGCCCCCCCCAACGGCGCGCGTCGGCCATGGCCATCGAGCACCTGCACCTGAGTGTTGGGCAGCGGCTGGCCCAGGCTTGGCTGCGAATGGTGATCGAGCCAGGCGCTGGTGGTGTCGACCGTGCATTCGGTGGGGCCGTAGACGTTCAACACGCGTACCTCGTACTCGCCGGCCAACTGCGTCCACAACTCGCTGGACACCGCTTCGCCGCCAAGCAGGATGCGCCGCGGCAACGGCTCGGCCGCTGCCAGCGTTTGTCGGTGCTTGAGCAAGGCCTGCATCTGGCTTGGGGTGCAATCGAATACAGTGACCTGCTGGGCGCTGAGGTAGCCGAGCAAGGCGCCTGCATCCAGACGCACGCGTTTGGGGACCAGCACCAGGCAGTGGCCGCTCAGCCATTGGCAGAGCTGCTGCACCGAGGCATCGAAGGCGACAGAGGCGTTGAGTGAACAGCGCGTACCGGGCGGCAGATCGTCCAGGCGCTGGCGCAACCCGGCCCAAAGGTTGAGCACCGAGCGGTGTTCGACCATGACGCCTTTGGGCTGTCCGGTGGAACCTGAGGTATAGATCAGGTAGGCCAGGTCGCTGGGCTGCTGTCCCAGCGCGGCGCCATCGGGGTTGTCTGCGCAGGCCTGCTGCCAGGCCGCGAGCCCTTCCGATTGTGCATCGAGGCTGAGCAACGGTCCGCCGTCGAAAGACGGTAGCCGGTCGCGCACGTGTTCCTGGGTAAGCAGGGCGGCCGGGGCGCTGTCGCTGAGCATGTAAGCCAGGCGTGTCACCGGGTAGTCCGGATCCAGCGGTACATAGGCGCAACCGGCTTTCCACACTGCCAGCAGGGCGATCGCCAGATGGGCCTCGCGTTCCAGGCAGACCGCGATGCGCTGGCCGCGCTGTATACCCATCGCGAGCAGGTGATGGGCCAGGCGATTGGCCTGTTGGTTGAGCTGACGAAAGCTCAGGGCTTGGTGTTCGTCGATGACCGCCAGGGCGTCCGGGCTGCGCGCGGCCTGTTCGGCAAAGCGTTGTTGGAGGGTCGCGGCGGGGGCCTGCGCGGCGAGCGGTGGGTTGAGGCGGTCCAATTGCGCCTTTTCTTCGGCTGGCAGCACGCACAATTGCAGCACGGAGGTATCGCCGGCTTGCTCCAGCGCTTCCACCAACGCACCCAAGGCTTGCTGCATGAACCCGACGAGCCGGGCCGGGGCGTGCCCGGGGTGGGTCTGGGCGGTCAGTTGAAAACCTTCGCCCAGGTCGTCCACCGCCAGGTTGAACGGATAATGGGTGCGCTCTTCGCTGTGCAACAAGCTCATTCCCGGCATGGCCTGGCGCAGGTTCGCCTGCTCGGCATGGCTGTAGCGGTAATTGAACAACGCGCTGAACAGCGCGGTGCCCGCCGGCATGGCGCTGCAACGCTGGGCCAAGGCCAGCGGGGTCTGCTCGTGGCTCAGCAAACCGTTCAAGGCATGCTGCACGCGGGCCAGCACTACCTGCACACCGTCATCCAGGCGCACGCGCAACGGCAAGGTGTTGATGAACAGCCCCACGGTCCGGTCCGCGTGGGCCCCGGCCTGCAGACGCCCGAACAGGACCGTGCCGAAAACCACGTCATCGCGCCCGCTGAGGTGACTCAAGACCAACGCCCAGGCCAAGTGACAGATACTGGCCGCGCTCACCCCGTGGGCGCTGGCCTGTTGACGCAAGCGCCGAGCCAGTTCGGTCGGCAGCGCTTGCCGGTGTTCCAGAGCCTGCCAGCGCGGATCGGTTTCCAGATCGATGGCAAAGGGCAGGGTGGGTTCCTCCAGGTCGCCCAACTGCTCGCTGAAAAATGTCCGCGCAGCCGCCTCGACGTGCGCCTGTCGAGCCTGGGCCACCAACCCACGGGTGCTGGTGGGTGGCGGCAAGTCTGCCTGGCGGGCGCCTTCGATCAGGGCGATCTCCTCGATCATCAGCTCCAGCGACGTGTGATCCACCACTACGTGATGATGCAGCAGCAACAGCAACCAGCGCTCATGGACGGCATCGAACGCCTCCCGCGCCTCGATCAGCGGTGCCTGGCGCAAGTCGAGTCGGTAATGGCGGGGATCGGCGCTGGCCTGCAATTGCCCGGCGATGTCGTCACCGCTGAATAACAGGCGACGAGGCACGAAGGCCACCTGGCGCAAGACCACTTGCAGGGGTTCGTCCAAGTCTTCCCAGAGCACCAGGGTGCGCAAGGCGTCGTGCCGGGCGATGACCTGCTCCAGTGCGGCGCAGAAGCCTTGCAGGCGTGCCTCGTCGGTAAACGCCAGCAGGCTGCGCAACACGTAGCGATCCCCGGCGCTTTGCGCACGATGGTGATAGAGCATGCCTTCCTGCAAGGGTCCCAGCGGATAGATATCCTGGATGTTGGCGGCACCGCCGGGGACCCGGGCAGCGATCAGGTCGATCTGGGCCTGGGGCAACTCGATCAGGTCGAGCATCGACGGGGTGATCTGTGAGCAAGGGGTAGGAATGCGCGTGGCACTGGCTTCAGGCGCGGCGCCAGTGCCGAGTGTCTCCAGACGCTGGGCCAAGGTGGCAAGGGTCGGGCGTTCGAAAACGCTGCGGATGTCCAGGTCCCAACCGTTGCGCCGCAGTTGTTCGAGCAGTTGTACCGCCAACAGCGAGTGCCCGCCGAGGCTGAAGAAGTCATCCTCGCGACCGATGTCCGGTTCACCGAGTACCTGCGTCCAGATCGCTGCCAGGCGTCGTTCGGTGGCCCCGCGTGGCGCCTGTTTGGCGTGGCCACCGGACGCTGCCGCAGGCGCTGGCAAAGCTTGGCGATCGAGTTTGCCGTTGGGCGTCAGCGGCAGGCTGGCCAGGACGACGCATGCACTGGGCAGCATGTAGTCCGGCAAACGGCTTTGCAGATGGGCGCGGACTTCGGCCAGAACCGGGGCAGGGCTGGCGGCGTCATGGGGCACCAGGTAGGCGACCAGGCGCGAGTCGCCGGAAGGGCCGGGTTGAGCCACTACCACCGCTTCGCGCAGGCCCGGCATGCCGAGCAACTGGGTTTCGATCTCACCCAGTTCGATGCGAAAGCCGCGTACCTTGACCTGGAAATCGTTACGCCCCAGGTATTCCAGGTGACCATCGGCACGCCAGCGCCCCAGATCACCCGTGCGGTACATACGCGCGTCGGGCGTGGTGACAAAAGGGTCGGGCAGAAACCGCTCGGCGCTCAGCTCCGGCCGGTTCAGGTAGCCGCGCGCCACGCCCGCGCCGCCTATGTAGATTTCCCCGGCCACCCCCAGCGGCACCGGCTGGCGATGGCGATCGAGCAGGTACACGCGGGTGTTGTCCAGCGGTCGGCCAATGCCGGCCACGTAGCCCTCTTCGCGACGCATCGACAACCAGGTCGAGTAGGTGGTGGTTTCCGTCGGTCCGTAGAGGTTGCACACTCGACGCGTGGCGCTCTGGGCGAACAGCTGTTCCACCAGGCGCGCCTTGAGCGGTTCGCCGGCCAGGTTGACGACTCGGGTCGCGCCGGGGATGGCGCCGATCCTGAGCAGTTCCTCGACCGCCGAAGGTACGCTGTTGATCAGCGTTACGGCGCTGGCCTGCGAAACCAGGGCCAAGGCATTGTCGACCAGTTGCAGGGCTGCGCCGGCGGCTAGGGGGACAAAGCATTCGAACACCGCCAGGTCGAAATTGATCGAGGTGGCGAACAGGCTGCGTTGCAGTTCATCCGCCTCGAAGCTGCGCAGGGCCCAGTGCAGCAGGTTGCAGGCGTTTCGGTGTTCGATCATCACGCCCTTGGGCAGTCCGGTCGAGCCGGAGGTGTAGATCACATAGGCCAGGTGCGCCGCGTGCAGGCCGTTGACGTCGGGATTTTCCATCGGCAAGGCGGCCAACTGTGCTTGCAACGCTGGGGCGTCCAGCTCCCAGCGCTCGGCCGTCGTCGCGGCCGGTAGCCGACCTCGAAGTGACTGGCTGCTCAGGACCAGGCGCGGTGCGCTGTCTTCGAGCATGTGCAGCAGGCGGGCCGGCGGGTAAGTAGGATCCAGGGGCACGTAGGCGGCGCCGGCCTTCAAGATGGCCAGCAAGGCGACCAGCAGGTGCGGGCCGCGCTCCAGACAGATCGCCACCCGATCATCGGGGCGCAATCCGGACGCCAGCAAGGCATGGGCCAGTTGGTTGGCCTGGCGGTTGAGCTGGCCATAGGTGAGCGTCGTGGTACCGGCGGTTGCGGTTGCAACATACGCGGCCACGGCGTCGGGGCGCAACGCGGCCTGCTGTTCGAAAGGTTGTTGCAGCAGGGTGTCACGTGGGTGCGGCTGATGGGTCGCGTTGAACCCTTCCAGTACCTGTTCGCGTTGCCTCGCGGGCAAGCTGTCGAGTGTGCTGGCAAGGGTCGTCGGCGCCGTTTCCAAGGTCTGCGCAACCAACCACAGGGCTTGGACCATGTGCGCCAGGACCGCTTCGGCGCAGACCGAACGCTGGATTTGCGCGGTCAGGGCAAACCCATCGCCCAAGTCATCGACAGACAGGCAGAACGGGTAGTTGCTGCGTTCCTCGCTGCCCAGCACCTGGATGCCCGGCAGGTCGAACTCCGGGCGTGCCGAGTGCTGGGCCTGGCTGTGGCGGAAGTTCAGCAGGGCCGTGAACAGCGGCGCCTGGGCTGGCAAGGCGCTGCAACGTTGTGCCAGGGCCAGGGGCGCGTGTTCATGGGCGAGTAATTCGATCAGCCGCGTATGGATCTGACGCAACGCAGTGTGCAGTGGTGTGTCGAGGTCGATGCGCAGTGGCAGAGTATTGATGAACATGCCCAGGGCCCGGTCGACCTGCTGGCCCCCGGTGAAACGCCCGAACAGCACCGTGCCGAAGACTACGTCGTCACGGCCACTGGTCTTGCCGACCAGCATCGCCCAGGCCAGGTGGAACAGGCTGGCGACGCCCACCCCTTGGGTCTTGGCCAGGCGCCGCAAGCGCAGGGACAAGGCCGGTTCGAGCTGACACTGCGCCTCGCGATTGTCACGGCCCGTGCCTTGGATATCGTGCAGACCATAGGGCAGGGTCGGTTCGTCAACGTCGCCAAGCAGGCGCTGGAAATATGCCTCGGCGCTCGCTTGACGCCGAGGCTCGCGGGCCTGGGCCACGAACGGGCGAAATGGCACGCTAGGCGGCAGCCGATGATCGGGATCGAGCATCAAGGCGCGGACTTCGGCAAACAGCAGGCCCAGGGTGGCATGGTCGATGGCCAGGTGGTGGTGGACCAATTGCAACTGCCACTGTTGCCGGGGCGCGTCGAAGCGCGTGAACGCCTGCGCCAACGGCGCGCGACGAATGTCCAGCGCGCGCTCGGCAAAGGTTTCCCCATCGGCGAGGTGGACCACGGGCAGACGGGCAGTGCGCCAGACCACTTGCACCGGCTCGTCCAGGCCCTCCCAGAGCACCGCGCTGCGCAGGATGTCATGGCGGGCAATCACTTGGTCGAACGCTGCGATGAACCCTTGCAGGCGCTCTCGGCTGTCGAAGGCGAGGGTGGCTCGCAGCAGGTAGGCATCGTCCGTGGGCTGCAGCAAGTGTTGGAACAGCAGGCCTTCCTGCAACGGCGCGAGGGGGTAGATGTCCTGCACGTTGGCGGTGCCGCCGTCGACGCTGGCGACGATGCGATCGATCTGCGCTTGGGGCAGGTTCACCAGCGGCACATTTTCTGGGGTAATCCGGACACAGTGCGGCGGGATGGACGCTGTTACCGCTTCGCAGGCCTCGACTGGCTCGCCAGGGTGTTCCAGCGCCAGGGCCAGGTTGAGCAAGTTGCTGGCGTTGAACAACGTCCCGACATCCAGGCTCCAGCCCTGCACGCGCAATTGTTCGACCAATTGCACCGCCATCAACGAGTGCCCACCGAGGGCAAAGAAGTTGTCCTGGCGTCCCACCCGCGGCACACCAAGGACCTGGGCCCAAAGCTCGGCCAGGCGGGTTTCCACTGGCCCTTGCGGCGCTTCATAGCGTTGCTGGGCAAAATGAGTTTCATCGGGTTCGGGCAGGGCGCGACGGTCCAGCTTGCCGTTGGCGGTCAGGGCAAAACTGTCCACCTGGACGAAGGTCGCTGGCAGCATGTAGTCCGGCAGCACGGCGGCCAGGCGCGCGCGCAACTCGCTCGGCTCCTGGACCGTGGTGGCGGTGAAATAGGCCAGCAAACGTTGCTGGGCATCGGCCAGGACCACGGCTTCGCTCACCTCGGGCAAGGCCTTGAGCTGCGCTTCGATCTCGCCCAGTTCAATGCGAAAGCCACGGATCTTGACCTGGAAATCGTTACGTCCCAGGAACATCAGCACACCGTCGGCGCGCCAGCGAGCCAGATCGCCGGTGCGATACAGACGCGAGCCCGGCTGGAACGGGTTGGGCACGAAGCGTTGTTCGCTCAGTTGCGGCTGGTTCAAGTAACCCAGGGCCAAGCCGTCACCGCCGATGTACAGCTCGCCAGCGACGCCAATGGGCAACGGACGACGCTGTTCGTCGAGCACGTAGACCTGGGTGTTGCCGATGGGTTTGCCGATAGGGATATCACCGCTTAGTGCGTCTTCGAGGCTGATGCGGTGAGTGGTGGCGAAGGTGGTGCTTTCGGTCGGCCCGTAGCCGTTGAGCAGGTGTTGGGGCGGCGAATGGCGCAGCACCTGGGCAATACGTCGAGGGTCGAGCACATCGCCGCCGACCATCAGGTAGCGCAGGCTGCGAAATGCCGGGGCCAAAGGTTCGGCAAACTGATGAAAGAGCCCGGCGGTGAGCCACAGCACGCTGACTTCGTGGTGCAGCAGATGCTCATTGAAGCGCGCAGCGTCGAGCAGGGTGTCGCGCGGGCAGACCACCAGGCAGCCGCCGTTGAGCAATGCGCCCCAGATTTCCAGGGTACTGGCATCGAACGCCGGGTTGGCGGCCAGGGCAATCCGGTCCTGGGCGTTGAACTCGGCGAAACCGTTGTTGCGCACCAGCCGGGTAACCGCACGGTGCGGTACTTGCACACCCTTGGGCGCGCCAGTGGAGCCGGAGGTGTACATGACGTAGGCGACGTCGCCTGCGCTACTCGCCAGTAGACGGCTTGGGCCAGCGGTCGGGTCTTCGGTCAAGGCCTCGACATCGATGACCAGGACGCCATCCTTCGGCGCTGGGCTGTCACCTGCGCTGAGCAGCCAAGCCGTGCCGCAATCCACCAACACTCGCGCTTGATGGGCGGTCGGGGCATCTCGATCGATGGGCACATAGGCCGCTCCGCGTTTCAAGATCGCCAGGATCGACACGATCAGCGACGCGGCCCGAGCCATACACACCGCGACCTTGCTGCCGGTCTCGACGCCACTTGCCGCCAGGTGGCGAGCCAACCGTTCAGCGCGCTGATCGAGCTGGCGATAGCTCAGCGAATGGTCGCCATCCAGCACCGCCGTCGCCTCGGGTCGACGCTGTACCTGCGCCTCGAACAACACATGCAGTGGCTCATTGGCGGGGTAGTCACGGGTGGTCGCATTGAATTTTTCAATGACCTGATGCCGTTCGGTGTCATCGAGCAACGGCCAATCGGCCAGCGCCCGGGTGGGGTCGGCGAGCACCTGCTCGGTCAAGTGTTCGAGCCGCCGCAGGTGCGCGGCGATCTGCTCGGCGTTGAACAGCCGCGGGTCGTAGTTGAGCTCCAGGAACGGTTCGGTTTGGGCCTCATAGTCCCGCAGGTAGACGGCCAGCGGATAACGCTCATAGCCGCTGTGCCAGGTGCGCAGCGAGCAACGCGCCGACCCCAGGTTGACATCGCCGGGGTACTGTTCGACCGACAGCATCAGTTCAAACAGGTGGCCGGGATGTCCGGCCCGTGCGCGTAGTTCGCGATGCAAGGCTTGCAATGGGTAGCGTTGGTGCCGATAGCTGCGCAGGGTCTGGCCGGCGACCTGTTGCACGGTTTGGGTAAAGTTGGCTAGAGGATCGACCGCGACCGCCAATGGCAACACCGAAGAAAACATGCCCACGGTACGTTTTTGCAAGGCGTTGGCGCGGTTATGCACCGGCAGACCGATGACCAGGTTCTCCCTTTGATCCGTCACCCGGCTGAAGTAAGCGGCCAGTAAGGCGCTCAGACAATGGCTCAGCGTAGCGCCCTGAGCTTTTGCCAACTGGCTCAGAGCATCCAGGCGCTGTGTCCCCAATGGCCAGGTCGCCTGGGCGCTGACAGCATGAGCGGCTGCATTGGGCTGTGGCTGGCGTTTTACGCTCGGTGACCGGGCGGCCTGGAACAACGGTTCCGGCAGCGCCGCAAACTGCTCCAGCCAGTATTCACGGGCCTTGTCGTAGCGCGACGAGCGCAGGTACTCCTGGTCCCTGGCCGCAAAGGTTCGGTAGCCTCTCGCCAGTTCCGGATCCAGCACCGGCTGCTCACCGCGCAGCAACTGATTGTAAGCCGCACTAACGGCCTGGCCGACCAGGCCCACCGACGTGCCATCACAGATCAGGTGGTGATACCGGCTGTTCCACAGGGCCTCGGTGTCGGACAACTGGAACCATTCCATGCCCCACAACGGTTGATCATAAAGTGCGAACGGCGTGCGATTCAGTTGCGTGATAGTGGCCAGGGCCTGGGCGCGTGCCTCGGGCTCGCCGCGCCAGTCATGGTAGGCGAAAGGCGCCTCCAAGTCGGTGGCTACCCGTTGCTGCGCGTGCCCGTCACTTTCGCTGAAGATCAGCCGCAACGCATCGTGTTGAGCGACTACCACCCGCACCGCAGCGGCAAATACCGCAAGGTCCACCGCACCGTGGATCTGCACCGTGACGCCGATGTTGTAGGAGGGGATATCGGGCGATAATAACTGGTCGAGCCAGACGGATTGCTGCGTGGAGCTTAACGAAAAGCATCGCGGTTCGATCATGGCACGTCCATGTAATGTGAGGGCTGGTGCAAAGCTGGTTCCATGAGACTGGAGCCGGCAGTCGCTCGCGGCACATTTCCTTGCCACAGGAGCGTCAGGAAGGACTGTTCGTTGATGTGACGTCCTATGACTGCTCCCATTTTTGCCGCGCGCTTAGGCTAGGACGCTATGACTGAGCGGTCAACCGTTGAAAAACGGTAGACGAAGAGAGATGTGATGTCCGATGCGAGCATCGGTCAAGGCCCAAAACCCACGGACTAAAAGGCCTGGAAGACGCGCGCATTCCCTGGAATATCGCTGTTCTAGCGACTGAGACGTAGGACAATTATTTGGCATATGTCCTACATTTTGTAGGCTTCTCCACCAAAAATCGTTGCTATCCTGCCGCGCCTCAGGCCACAAAACCCCGGAGTCGCAGCCGAGCGGGACCAAAAAAATGCCCGCCGGTACAGGATTAGCTCGGTGGTTTCGTGCCGTTGGTGTTCGATGTGGCGTTGACCGCTGCCAACCACCTCTTTTGCCGCCAGGCCGGCGCGCTAGTGGGAAACAGCACTTCGTTTGGCCGATAGCGGGCGAGGCCGCAGGCGGCGGCGATGCGCTGGCGTTGCTGGCCGTGGACAAGGGCTTGCTGAAAACTGTGTTCGCTATGGGCCAAACCCAGCATATAACGCGTACCCACCTGGAATTGTCCGCCGTTGGCTTGCCACCATTTTTCGATTGCCTGCGGGTCGGGCCAGGGCAGGTTCTCATCGGGGTCCATCGCGACATTGGGATCTTCAGGGTTGTCGTTCGGGCCCGCATCGAAATCCGGCAGGGCCTGCAGTTCCAGATCAAGCAACGCCAGGTCAGCGCCAGTGATCAGGCTGAAGGCTTCGCCGGCGACCCGGGCAAAGGGCAGGTCGCTCATCTGTTGGATCAACCAGGGCACGCAGACCGGATCGCCCAGCAGCCCAAGGGCCTGGATGCCGATGCGCCGATCCCGGGGATCCTGTACCCACTGGCGTATCCAGGCGATGCTGGGCTCGCGCTCCTGCCAGGCCAGCAATACACAGAGCGCGCGATACTGGAACTCGCCCGGCTGCTCGGCGAATGAGCGCAGAGGCTCCAAGGCCTGCTGATCGCCCATTTGGGTGGTGGCCCAGTTGGCCCAGAAGCGCGTAGCGGCGTCCTCATGCTGGCGGTGGGCACGAATCGCCGGCAGCAGGTCACGCCGGCGCAGTTCGCCAGCCGTGCGTGCGGCACGCGCCAGCACGCTGGGGTCGGCATCGGAAAGTCCGGCCAGCAGGGCGGGGCCTGGGTCGTGGCGATGCATGCCGCAGGCCGCGAGGCCGAGACGGCGGAACAGGGGCTCGGGGGAGGCGAGCAGGCGGTCGAGCCAGGGTTCGACCCGCAGCCACTCCAGCCAACCCAGGGCCGCAGCCATATAGCGCTCGCTGTCTACGTGGGCGCGCATATGTCCAGCCAGGGTGGCCATGGCTACGACATGGCCGGTTTCGAACGCCAGCACCGTAGCGGCAAATACCTCCCCCTGCGCGGTGGGAGTCAGTTGTTGCAGCAGCACCTCCAGTCCGGGCAAACCAGCGATGTGTAGGCCATCCAGATGGGCTTCGATGCGATTGTCCAGGGTGGCCAGGTGGACGAGGTCGTAGTGGGGTGCCCGAACGGCGTAGTCGCGCAAGATCGCGAGGAAGGCTACCTCTTCGGCGTGTTGATCAATCACAATCGACGACATCATAAGGAGCCTATCGGGGAAGGCCCATCGCTCAACGCCAGACAATTGCTCAAACGATCCTCGTCCATGCAATTCCATCGAAAGACATAAGATCGAACTCACCATTCGACCACATGACGCCATCGCCGGCGCTCAACTGGTAACAGGACGCTGGAGGATCATCACCGAAGTTCACAGGCTCCAATTGCAATTGTTTCAACCGATAGACATTGGACAGGGTAGAGATGTAAAGAGCATCGATAAACCATTCCAAATCCCAGATATTATCGGAGACTACCGTTTGATCGATGACGCTCCACATATCCTTGCGCCCTTGCAACAGCACACCGCGATGGCCCGCTATGTATACCGTTCCATCAGGTGCGCACTTGACCGATGTGAGAGTCACCGATGTTGGCGATTCGCAAGGGTGCCAATGATGACCATCGAATAGCCATATCGCGCCATCCCGGCCAACTGCATAGATTTCTGTATTTGAGAAACCATGAATCGCCTGCGCGTTGAAGTTTTCCGGTAAGCCATCATCGATCCGTATCCAGCGTTTGGGACCGTCAAAGCGGTACACCATACCTCTTAGGCCGACCGCAAAGGCTTGTCCGTTGATCGCCGCCACGCCGCGAATACCGCCCGTTCTTGGCGCTTGAGGAGCAGGTGTGCTGTCGTCGAATATGTCACCAGTAGTGGTACCGCTTGCCATGATGGCTGAGTAATAACCGGCGCCAGAGATGGCAATGAGTCCGAGTTCAGGCTGAGAAACAACGGCTAACGAATGGGCATCATAGTTGGCCTCGCCTCTGATAAAAGTGCCGTCCTTGTATTTGAACGTGATGGCGTGTGGAATCTCATCGGCTTCTTTTTTAGGGTCGGCGGCATAGATATAACCAAGGCCCGGTAGGCGTACTACCGCAGTGCGCATGATGAGGCCTTTCAACGGTGTATCAGGCATGTGGAGTCTCCTTGAAAATAGATGTCATAGGGTCGTCGTATCCGAGGGTTCTGGAACGCGTCCGGCCGTTGATGGACGGATTTGGTCCGTCGGACCAATATTCATCTGTTGATGACCTGCTCGCACTTGGCTTTGCGTGCAGGCCTTATCGCACTTACTGCCACCTTTTTGGGCGGCCTGCGCTCCGACCGCTTCGGCTTCGGCAACACTCCAGCGAGCATTTGGATCAATGGTCTTGCCGGTGACATGCGGCGCAACGGCCGGATGATTCACCGTGAGGAGGTTCGTCTCTTCATGAATGTCACCGTGGGTCCCGGTGGAGTGACTATGGCCATCTTCACAAATGCACGGTGCCTTGTCGGGGTCGTACTTATTGGCGCCTTGCGCATCGAGCAGGAGCGCCTGACCACCTTTTCCCCTCTCCTTGAATTGTGATTTAGGCACTACATGGTGGGGTGTTTTCCCGTCACAGCAGTTCGAGGGTGCATAGGGTGTAAGCACGCACTCCACTGCCTTTTTGCATTTTGGATCGCCGCACAAGGCCGCTGATGCGCCGGCCCGATTGACCGCACCTGTCGAGTAGGTGTTTGCATCGACATGGCGCTGGCAATCGTTATCTTTCAATCCCTTTACTACGTTGTGACAGGGATGGGAGCTGTTGGCCGCCGCCACCGTGTCAAGATAGGGCCAAGTTGGACTATTACCCGGCTGCGACGCATGGTTATGGGTCGTCAGGTCCATGTTCCTGACTACATTTTCTCCCTCGAACTTCACATCCATCGACCATGCAGTGAAGTACACCTTTCCCTTAATCTTGCTGGTAACTATCCCTTTCTTCGGTGCGTTTCCGGCTTCATCCCCTGTGCTGGTCTTGAAGTAGCTCTTGTTCTTGAGCATGACCTCCTTGCCACTGATTTTTACCGTCCGGGATCCATTGATGGTGTCCTTCGCCATGCCGGTATTGGGGTAGGGAATCGGCACCCCCAGAGGGGTGGGCGGGGCCTGGGGTGGAGTGAAACAGACATCCGGGAACGCAGCAATGGACTTGCCATCCGCTGCTTTGCAGGAGATCTCCATACTGTTGGCAAAGACTTCGTTGGCCATTACGCAGCCCTCACAGTCTGGTAACTGAGCATCACGGCGGCGCGTTCGCCAGCGTCGTTGCCGAGGTGGCAGAAGATATTCGGTCCTTCGCCATAGCCCTTGCGACTGGCAGCCAGGGCCACGGCGAGCATGGCCGGGCCGATGGCGGCGCCGACTTCGCCAATGCAGTCGGCCGGGTGCCAGAGATGGAAGAACTCCTTGCGCACGCGCAGGGTTCGGCTGAGGGCCAGGGAGGCTTCCTTGAAGTAGTACTGCTCGCCGGAGATGTCGGTGAGCCGATAATCCATCTGCTCCAACCCACAGCCGGCTTCGCTCAGGGCTGCGCGTACAGCTTGAGTCAGGCCTTCGGCGCGCAGGGGAATGTCTTCGGCCTCCACGGTGGCCTTCTCCATGCCGAACCCCAGGCCGATGCAGGCCAGTTGCGGCGTTGCGCTGGCAACCGGGGCGGCCAGTACCACGGCCGCAGCACCTTCGCCGGGAATAAAGCCGTTGGAGTTCTCGCTGGTAAGCAGACGCTCGCGTTCTTCGAAGGCGGCCAGGGTGGGTCCGCACAGGAAGGAGTCGACGCCGGCGACCAGCACGTAGCGATGGCCGCCCTGGTAGATCAGCGTTCGTGCGTTAAGCAGGGCCACGGCGACACTGACTCGGCCGCGGGCGATGATGTTGGATTCCGGATGAAAGCGCAGGCCCAGTTCAGCTTCGATGTCCTGCAACAGTCTTTTATCGAGGCCATCCAGACGGCCGGGACGCTCGGCTTCGGCCACACCCAGCAGTAGCGGGGTTTTTTCCGGGTCGACCCCGGGGGTGCTCTGTAACGCTTCGGCGATGGCGCGAGAGGCCATCTTGATCAGCTTGGTGCGGCCGCGCCAGGGCTGCTCCAGAGGTACGCTAGCGGCCATCAGCCATTCGCCACCTTGGTCGATGAAACGGGTTTCCTGGAAATTGTCGATGGCGCAGCGGATCGCCGCGCAGCTCGCGGGGGCGCTGAGGCCAACGGCGCTGACCATGCCGGAGCCGATGATGCAAAGTGCGGTCATCCGTCCGTCTCCTCGGGGGCGCGTCTGGCTTTTACCAGGGAGGAGAGCGACGGGTAGTAATCCTTGCCCAGTTTGCGGGCGCGCCACCAGCCCGTGGACATAGTGCCGACCAGCACCTGAGCGATCTCGAACATATTGCGTCGTAGCGCACGGGAGACACGCCAGGTCAGCTGCACCTGGCGCGCGTCTGTGTCGATCAGCAGGGTGTCGATCACCGCCTGCACAGTTTCATGACCGCCTTTTTTCAGAAAGAAGGTCACTGGCACGTCCATTGTGGGGATGCGAAAGCTCGCGTGCTCCCGTGGCGTGAGGTTGAGCAGCAGCACATCCTCGCCGCCACGCAGGTAAGGGATCTGCTGATCGTCAGGGGCAGCCTGAAAGTAGCGGTTGTCGAAATCCTGCGGCAGGAACGGAAAGCAGTCGGCCAACCAGGCATCGTCGTAAGTACCGGCGAAACGGGCGCGTTGCGGCCAGCTACGCCCAAGGGGGCCGAGAGCCATGGGGCGGAAGTCGCCGGAGGGGCTATCGATCGGCTTGCCCAGTTCTTCCGTATTCGGCATTGGCTTGTAAGCGATTTCAGCACTGTCGATGTTGCCTGGGAACCAACCGCAGCCGCTTGGATTGTCCGGGTAGCAATGACGCATATCCGGATTCTTGGCCATGGGATGGGAACCTCCGTAAGCCTGGGCATAGGAGATGTCCTGTTCGGTAAAGGGTTGCGGTAAACCGGGAGAAACCCCCAATAGCCCGGGTTGCCATTGTCGGGGGCCGAGGACGGAAAAGGCTTTGCTCATCTGACCGACACGAATGCCCGCGGCCAGCTGCGTCACGGGCCGCCCACCTGGGGCATAGGCCTTGCCGCGTACCAGTACATCGCAGAATGGCTTGACCGGGGCGAAGTCCATTTCCTGCAGCGGGGCGCTGAGGCCCGGCTCGCCGAGAAAGGTGTCAGCCATCAGCAGCGGTTGCTGGGTATCGGCGAGGGTTGCCGCACGGCCGTCCAGCGGTAAATCAAACGTGCCTTTGGCCACGATCACCAGGGATTCGCGACCATCGGGCTCCAGGCCCTGGGTGTAGGCCGCAAACAGTTTGCTGGCGTTGAGCAGCTCCATGAGTCGACTACCTGTCTAGTTGATCTGCACCGAACCGCCCTTGATGCGGTTCACGCCGGATGACCGGTTCGAAAGATAGGTCCCACGGATCAGCACCTTGCCCTCACGCGTGAGGGTAATGCTCGCCTTACCGCAGCGCAGGACGATTTCCCGCTCTGCCGTGAACTCCAAGCGCTCGCCGTCCAGGTGGGCGACGGCTGGCGTGGCGGTTTGCGGCAGGCGCTGGATGCGACCGATCACCAGCGGCCGGGTCAGGTCTCCGGCCTCGAACATCAGCGCGACCTGGGCGCCAATGTCTTCACGGGCGAGCGGGGTGGTGGTGCGCGCGGCGAGGCCCGTTTCGCCGGGGCAGCCAGGGAAGGCCACCACCGGGGCATCTGCCCCGGGCACATCCAGCAGCACCCCAATCACGACGCCATCCACGCGCGCGGGCGTGGCGGTAGAGGAAACGGGGAAATGATATTCAACGGTCATGGCGCCCACTCCGTGGCTAGTTCTGCAGGATTTTCTGGCCTTTGACGACCACGTTTTTGTTGGCCTTGATGTTGATGGCGCCGGATCCGTCGATGGTGATGTTCTTGCCGCTGATCACGATGGTACCGTCCTTCTTCATGGTGATGCTGGCTGCGCCCGTGGTCAGGCTGATGGAGTCGCCGGCGGTCAGGGAAAAATGCTTGCCAACGTCCAGGCTGTCATTCTGCTTGATGCCGGTGTTGCGGTTCTGGGCAACGTCGCGGGATTCGTTCTGGCCGATCTGGGTGCTCTGGTTGCCGTTGATCTCGATGCCTTCGTTGCCCTGGACCGTTTCGTTGCGGTTGCCGCTGATGCCGATGGTCTCGTTGCCACCCACGTCCTCGGTGCGGTTGCTGGCGATGCTGATTTTTTCGTTCGCACCAACTTTTTCCGTGCGGTCGGCACCGATGGTGATGGTCTCGTTACTGCCCACGCGCTCGGTGCGATTGGCACCAATGGTGATTTTCTCGTTGCTGCCGACATCCTCAGTGCGGTTCACGCCAATGGAGATGGTTTCGTTGTTGCCGACCTTTTCCTTGCGATCCACACCGATGGTGATGGTTTCGTTGTTATCGACGGTTTCGGTGCGGTCGTGTTTGACGTGCACGGTTTCGTCGTTGTCGATGGTCTTGCTGCGATCATGACCGACCCAGTGGGTCTCGTCGTTCTCGACCTCGATGTCCTGGTTCTTCTCGGCGTGGATAAACAGTTGCTCGGCGCCTTTTTTGTCCTCCATGCGGATTTCATTGAAGTTGGCCGGTGAGCCGCCCTTGCTTGAACGGCTTTTCACCCCACTCTGGGTGGCATTGGCCGGCAGCGCGTAGGGCACGGTCTGTTCGGCGTTGTAGACGCGGCCGGTGATGATCGGCCGATCCGGGTCGCCTTCGAGGAAGCTGACGATCACTTCCTGGCCAATGCGCGGGAGCTGCACCGAGCCCCAGTTTTTCCCGGCCCAGGCTTGGGACACGCGAATCCAGCAGGAGCTGTTTTCGTTGGATTGGTCATGGCGATCCCAGTGGAAATGCACTTTGACCCGACCATATTGATCGGTCCAGATTTCCTCGCCACTGGGGCCCACCACTACGGCGGTCTGCGGCCCGCGGACAATGGGCATGGGGGTCAGGGGGAGGGGCCGGAAAGTCTGGTTGGCATCCATGCAGTCCAACTCGCTGACGAATTGTTCGGCCAGGTCCAACTGCCCGCTTTCATAGGCTTCCTGACGAATCTGATAACGCGCGACCACCACCAGGTATTCGCGGTTCTGGTCCGCACGGTCGTAGCCAGTCAGATTGAACAAATGCCCGGAGCCCAGCCCGCGGGCGCGGCCGCGCAACTGCACACGCTCGAACTGGCTGTGAATGGCTTCGATGCGGGTACGCGCGTAGTGATCGCCATCGTTGCTCTGGACGTATTCACCGGGGTAGTCATAGAGCGGGTAGTCGGCGTTGCTGTGGTTGCGCGGCACACTGGAGCGCACCTCAAGGCTGGCGCGGGGGCGCAGGAAGTCATAGTCGTTCAGCGCCAGCGAACCGGGCTGCACTTCCCGCGCAAGTTGCCAATCGTAGAAATGATCGCGCTCGCGCATTTGTCGATCGGGCGGATAGAAGGGCACCGACTCATAGTCTGCCGCCGTGGAGTGAGCGCCATAGGCGTCGGCCAGCACCAGGACGTGCCGCGACTTTTCATGGCGAAAGTAGTAATAGATGCCTTCCTGCTCCATCAACCGGCTGACAAAATCGAAGCTGGTTTCGCGGTACTGCACGCAATATTCCCACTCACGGTAGCTGCCGCTGAGGCTGTCTTCGAAATCAGAGAAGCCGAGGTCGCGAAACACCTGCTTGATGATGTCCGGCACCGTCTTGTTCTGGAAAATCCGGCAGTCGGAGGTGCGCGTGAGCAGCCAGAACCAGGGCCTTAGACTGACGCGGTACCCCGCGAACTGGCCATGGCCGGTCAGTTGCCGGCAGCTGCTGATAATGCCGTGGAAATAACGCTTGCCGCCGTCATACAGCTCCAGGGTCAGGCCCATCGGCTTGCCCAGCAACTGGTCAAACGTGATCGCCCGGTCTTCGGAGGTGAGGTCCAATTCGTAGTGGAATAACCGCCCCAGCTCCTCGCTGCCGTCCATGTTCTGTAGCAGCAGGACATCGCCACCGAGCGGACTGTCGACCTGCACCAAGCGGTTGTTTTGCGTGATTGCCATAAACGACTTCCTGTGGCTCGTGTTCGGGCGTCAGTCAGCCGTAGGGAAGACGGCGACGTACCCTAAGGTGTCGCCATAGGAAGGGGCAGGGGAAGTCGAGTCCAACAATTGCTGCATATCCACCACGAAGGTGATCTCCATATCGGCCTCGTAATCCTCTCTATTCAACCGGAACTTGAGAGGTTTCAAGCTTTTAAGATAGGTGACCGAAGGTCTTTTATTAGTTTCTTTAGCTATTTATATAATTCTAAAAAAGTATAAGAAATGGCGCGGATCTGAGTTGGAAAGGGGGCTGCGGGGGCATTAGAGGTGATAGCGCGACTGCACAAGCCACGTGACCTGGCTCAACGCCTCCTTGGGTGTCAGGGTTGTGTCTGTTTCAACCACACGTGTCTTGTTAGCAAGCACATCGTCCCGGATCACTTGTCGGAACCAGTTGGAAAAGTCCCCGGCATCCATGTGCCTGCGAAGCGCCGGGTCTGCAAGCTGCGTGGACAAGGACAAAAACTCATTCAGGTTCGCGGCGCTTTGGCCCAGTGCAGGGAAGTGGAATGAATGCCATGCACCGACATCCCCCGCGACGTACTTGCCGCTGTGGCGATGGTGCTTTTGAATGGGCTGGACCTGATCGAGCAGCACCACCTCTTCGCCCTCGCGAAGGTTCCAGAGGCAGGCATGTTCAAGGCTCTGTGAGCGCTCCGGGAACTCGGGACTGCGGCGCTGTATACGCTTGGCGAACTGCTCGACCAATTCCCGAGCGGTGCTGCCGAGTGTCACTAGCACGTCAACCTCCTCGAGAAGTGCCGGGCATACCTGGTCGAAGTCGAGGGCAACGATGATTGCGCCGATGTCCCCGAGGAAACCGGGGGGCCAATCCGCACAATGGGGGAGCATGTAATGAGCCTCGTCCACGATCAACCAGTAGGGGCGACCTGAAGCGTTGCGTAGGTGCTGGATAAAAGGCAGCAATTCGCCAAACAGTCGCACCCGTGCCGCCGGATCGAGGGCAAGGGCGCTCACCACCACATTGAGTTGCGCCTGCAAAAGGTGATGCACCGATTCTTCTGTGGTCGGAGGAGCGCTCAAGGCCCCCACTGTGACCGCATCATCCAGGGTCAGGTAGTCACCCTCTGGATCAATGATGCAAAAATCCTGATGAGCCTGGACCATGCGTTCTGTCAGCCAGGTGATGTAGCTGGATTTGCCAGAACCTGAATTTCCAACAATCAACATCACCGACTCTGGGGCGAGCCATACCTTGCGTGCATGGGTGGTCTGGCCCAACTGGATTCCGATGCGTTCGACCGGAACCAGAGCGGCGTCTTTCTCCAGCAGCATGTCCACCAGTTCGCAGACCCCTCGGCCATGATCATGACTGAGGCACAGGTCAGCGCTGGACTTTATCGATGCGATGGCATTACTCACTGCCGCAGAACAACCGCAGATCGATAGGAAGGCGTGGTCGTTTTCTGCATCGCCCACGCCCACCACATTCAGCGCGCAAATACCCAGTCGCCGTAAGGCTGCATTAAGGCCCGACGCTTTGTTCACACAAGGCGGCAACACCATGATCGCATCCTTGTTGAACGTCATCTGCAGCTCAAGGCCGAGCTCGCGAATGCTGGCGCTCACCGCGTTCTCAAACGGGTGCCATGTGGCGATAACCGAGCGGCCTATCGACAACGGCGAGACGCCCTTTTCGCGTAGGCGCTCAACCAAATCGGTAGAAGCCGGATCGGCGATGAGCTCCTCGGTGTCTGTCTTCGGATCGTACAAGAGCGCGCCGTTTTCTACGACCACCAGGTCAAACAGCTCCAGTTGCGCAAACTGATGCTTGAGCGCTTGCAACTCCCGGCCTGTCACCAGCAATAACTTGCGGCCGCTGTTCTTCAGGGCAGTGAGCGACGCACAGACTTCTGGTGAAACGCTACCGTGTTCGGCAATGGTCCCGTCAAAGTCCACCGCCAAGGCTAAAAAGTGCATGCTCACTCCAACGTTTGGCACACCAGGGCATCCCCGTCCAGACGGATGAGTACTGGCCTCGGATCGGTCGAATCATGGATGCGCGCCTCGACGTTCCGTGTCGAGGCGACTGCCCCTGGGTCTATTTGTCACGTGTCCAATGGATGCTCACTCCATACTCATTTTCGCTGTACCGGTAGTCGGATGTCCCTTTGAAAGCGCTCTCCAGTGCATGCCCCAGGCGGCTGGCCAGGTGGATACCGGTAGTGGTCACGATCAGCTCACCGGCCGAGTCGGTCAGCTTGATGATGCGTTCCAAGGCGTGATCGGTTTTTTCCTTCTCCTCGGTGTGCTCCATCAGGTGGATGATTTCATTCCGATGCTTTTGCAAAAAACTGCCTGATAGCGTGAGCGTACCTGCGGGCATATTGTCATGGATGCGCCGACAGGCCGGGCATGTCATCTCTTGCGCACTATGAACCACCGTATTTTCAGGGCGACTCCAGGTCCAGTTGCCGGCTTGGTACACCGCGCCACATTGCGAGCAGACAGCTGAACCTTCGATCCTTTGCAAGCAGTAGGGATCATGGGGGGATGTCTTGAATAGCTTGTTCTTTTGGCTCTCCTGATACTTGTCCATGCGTTTCTCCCGCACATTGAAATGGAAAAAAGGTTCCACGTTCAGCTGTGACTTGGATCGGGATACCTGACCATTTTCGTCCAGTGAACAGACCGTGGATTACACCGGTTCATTGGGACTCGGTTTCCCGTCTCACGGGTTGATTTTTGTCAACTTCGGGGCAACAGCAGGCAGTCGGTCATCCTGGCGCCAAGGGGCAGTTGGCGAAGGACGTTGGCATCGTGTCTTTGTTGATAAAAGTCAACGTGGAGCCGGCCACTTCATAGAAACTGCAAAAAACACCTTTGTTAAAGCCCGCCTCAGGAGAACACGCTGATGGCTCACACTAAAATCGTATTTCGTGCTGCGGCCCGCGAGAAAATCCTGGATGGCGCCACGCAGTTGGCGGATGCCGTACGGGTGACGCTGGGTCCGAAATCAAAATCAGTGTTGATCCAGAATAAGTGGGGCAATCCAACGGTCTGCAATGACGGCGTGACGATTGCCAAACGTGTTGACCTGCAAGACCCCGGGGAAAACCTGGGCGCGCAAATGCTGCGTCAGGCCGCGGAACGCACGGGGGACGCGGTAGGGGATGGGACCAGTACCTCAACAGTGCTGGCCCATGCCATCCTGGCCGACGGCATTCGCAACGTTGTCGCGGGGGCCAGCGCGATCGACCTCAAGCGTGGCTTGGATCGCGGGCTGTCGCTAGTTGTGGAAAATCTCGCAGCCCGATCGCGCCCGGTCAGCACGCCCAGGGAAAAGGCCCAGGTTGCCGCGCTGTCGGCGCATAACGATGCCGTCATCGGCCAACTGGTTGCAGATGCGCTGGAAAAGGTCGGGGTTGAAGGTGTTGTCAGTGTCGAGGAGTCCAAGACCACCGAAACCGTGATGGAGGTCATGGAAGGGATGCAGTTCGACCGGGGTTATGTCTCACCCTATTTCGTCACCGATGTCGAGAAGATGCAGGTCGAACTCGATGATGCCTACTTGCTGCTCTGTGACCATAAGATTGGAGCGCTCAAGGATTTGCTCCCGCTGCTGGAGCTCATTGCCAAAAGTGGACAACCCCTGGTGCTGATCGCCGACGACATTGAAGGTGAGGCCTTGTCCACCATGGTCGTCAACCAGATCCGCGGGGTACTGCGCGCAGTGGCGATCAAGGCACCAGGCTTTGGTGACCGCCGCCGGGAAATGCTCCAGGACATAGCGGTCCTGACCGGTGCTACGGTGGTGTCCAACGAGTTGGGAATCACCCTCGAACAGGTGCAGTTGAACCAGCTAGGGCGGGCCCATCGCGTCGTGGTGCAAAAAGACAGCACGGCATTGATTGGCGGAGCTGGCACACGCGCGGCCATTGAGGCACGGACACAACAGATCCGTGCGCAAATGGACAACACCAGCAGCGATTACGACCGCGAAAAGCTTCAGGAAAGGCTCGCGAGGTTGTCCGGCGGCGTCGCGGTGATCCGGGTCGGGGCGCCTTCGGAGGCGGAAATGAAGGCCCGTAAAGATGCGTTGGACGACGCGATCTGCGCGACCCGAGCGGCAATCGCCGAAGGCATCGTCCCAGGCGGGGGGCTGGCGCTGCTCAAGGCGGTTGCAGTGATCGCGGCCGAGGAGACCCGACATGAGGGCGATACCAGGACCGGGTTGCAGATTCTGCGCAGGGCGCTGGAGGCGCCGGCCAGGGTCATCGCGGAAAACTCGGCGGTGGACGCCGGCGTGGTGGTGGCGCGCATGCTGGCAGAGTCCGGCAACGTTGGTTTCGATGCGTCCTCCAATGACTATGTGGACATGTACGAAGCCGGCATCATTGACCCGACCAAGGTGGTGCGTATCGCCCTTGAAAATGCCGTTTCCGTTGCCAGCATCTTGTTGTTGACCGAGGCAGCCATGACCGATATTCCGGAAAAGGAATCACCTGCCCAGCCGCCGTTTCCCGAATAGCACCTGGAAGGATTGGCATGGCGGCGCAGCAATAACGCATAGCGCCACGCGGATTGAATAAGCCGCTGTCCAGGCACCCTGCGAGTTGAACGGCGTTGCGCGCAGAGTTGATATAAATCAACGCCCAGGTGTAAGCAACAGCGCAGGCTGAATCAACGTCGGCGCCCGACCCGGTAGCGCTTGCGGCATTCCGGCAGTCTGGTGAAGAAAGGGTAACGAAACGACAGGCCGAATCGCCTGGGGAGGCTTTCATGACACAGAGTCCCTCATTGCAAACCACCTTGCAGGACCGCGCTGCGGCAGGTCGAGGGCTGGTTGAGCCATTGCTCAAGTATGCACATCGGGCTGATGTTATCGTTCTCGCCTTGCCACGTGGTGGCGTTCCAGTGGCCTATGAAGTGGCCACGGCCTTGCAGGTTCGCCTGGACCTGATGCTGGTGCGCAAGCTTGGCGTTCCTTCCCATGAGGAATTTGCAATGGGCGCCATTGCCAGTGGCGGCATTCAGATCCTCAATGAAGACGCACTGCGGTCCCATCCGATTGATCGAGCCAGTTTCGATGCGGTGCTCGCGCGGGAAACCCGAGAGTTGTTGCGTCGTGAGCAAGCGTATCGGGGAAACCGCCCACCGGTGCAACTCAAGGATCAAGTGGTGATCCTGATCGACGATGGCCTGGCGACAGGGGCCTCGATGATGGCGGCGGTACACGCGGTGAGAAGACAAGCGCCTGCTCGCATCGTTGTCGCCGTACCGGTTGCGCCACTTGAAACGGTAGAAGCGCTGCGCAGCGAAGTCGATGAAGTGATCTGCCCGATCATGCCCGAGTGGATGATCTCGATCGGCTATTGGTACTTGAGTTTCACCCAGACATCGGACGAAGAGGTGATTCAATTGCTGCAACGCGCCTGGCAGCGGGAGTCTGCTGGCGTTCCCCCTGAAGGGGATGGTGATGTTTGAACTTCAATCTCGACAGTTGGACTTGGATGATGCTGAGTTGACTGCCGATGTGCGACTACCACCGGGCGCCAGCGCGTTGGTGGTTTTCGTTCACGGTAGCGGCAGCGGTCGATCAAGCCCGCGTAATCGATATGTCGCAGAATCGTTGGCCGAGCGAGGCTTGGGGTCGCTGCTGTTTGATCTGCTTACGGTTTCCGAACAACGTCTGGATAACCTGACCGGGGAGCTACGTTTCAATATCCCCCTGCTTGCCAAGCGACTGGTCAGGGTGATCGACTGGATTGGTCATGACTCAGCATTGCGATCACTACGCATCGGCCTGTTCGGGGCGAGCACCGGGGCCGCCGCCGCGCTGTTGGCGGCGGTCGAGCGAGCGGATGCGGTGTACGCGGTGGTCAGTCGGGGAGGACGGACCGATCTGGCCGGGCCGGCACTGTCCCAAGTAAGGGCGCCCACATTGCAGATCGTCGGCGCACAGGACCCCTTGGTGGTCAGGCTCAATCGCCAGAGCAGTCAAGCACTGCGCTGTGTCCAGCGCCTGGATATCGTGCCTGGCGCGACACATCTTTTTGAAGAGCCCGGAGCCCTTGAGGAGGTCGCCAGGCTGGCGGGCGACTGGTTTGCAGAACATCTGTCCATGGAATCCTCGTGACGGCCCTCAGGCCAGACGGAAAAGCTTCCTCCTTGGTCAGCCAGTTGTGATCCGATGTGGTTGGTCATCTGAACGCCAGGGGCACAGACCATGGAAACATACCGATCAAAGCGTATTCTTGCCCTCTGCCTGACTGCGCTCGTGGGCTGTACCAGTACGAACGAGGAGACGGCGCAAGAAACGCTGCCCATGTCAGGTATCGCCATGGCGGATCAGGTTTGCTCCTTGTGCCACGGCCTGACGGGCGAGTCCGTGTCGCCGATGTTCCCCAAGTTGGCCGGTCAGCAAAAAGAATACCTTCAACTGCAACTGAAGGACTTTAAAAACCATGTACGTAGTGATAAAGCCGGGACTAAGTACATGCGCGGCTTCACCCATTTGACTGAGGCCCAGATCACCGAACTGGCCGACTATTTTGCCAGTCAGCGTCCGATGCAGGCTGGTACCGATGTGTTTGATGCGCGCGGTGAATTGATCTACGGCGGAGGTATACCCGACTCCGGCGTCGCCCGATGCAGTTCATGCCACGGTACTGACGGCGAGGGCGAAGGCCGGGTGCCCCGGGTGGCGGGACAACACGCGGAGTACGTGATTCACCAGATCAATGTGCTGCAAAAAACAGCCCAGCACGCACTGTCTGATGCAGACGCGGTAGCTGTCGCACGTTACTTGGCGGGACTTGGGGGCCAGAAACAATGACCTTCGAGTACCCGGCGCCCTGACCTTATCTAAATCAACAGCAAATCCTCTTGGCTGGACGATTTTTTGAAGCAAACCCCTTGAGGTCCGCCCCCATGGATCTTGGCCAGGCGATCTACAGCCGTATCGTTGGCCATCCGAAGTCCGCGCCAGCGCCCGTCACGCACAAGGCACCAGAGGTCCGTTGGATTGGCTGACAGGGCAGGGGCCAATGCGCTGCGCCGTACACCTGGGGCGCGGCCAGGAGGCGTCCGCTCAGGCGCAATCAAATGCTCCGTTTTCCGCCAGCAAAGAAGCGACCAGGGCGGTGCTGTCGAGTATCCGTAGGTGACGTGTCACACAGTCAGGAGGCAGGCGAAACGGCGGCACGGTGTCAGCGATGGCGATGTGTTCGAAGATTGGCTGGTCGAACAGTTGAATGCCAGCAGTAAACAAACCGTGTGTAGCGGCGGCGAACAAGCGCCCGGCTCCAGCCTTCTGGCAGGCTATGCCAGCATGTTTGAGCGTATCCCCCGTGCTGATCAGATCGTCGAACACGATGGCTGTCTTACCGCAGACATCGCCTATCAAGAGGGTGCCCGTCAACGAGCCATGGGCACGATGTTTTTCCATCAACGCACTGCCGACCGAACGTCCCAATAGCCGCTCCAAGGCCTGACGAAACAACTCGGCCCGCTTAACGCCCCCTGAGTCCGGGGAAACGGCAACCACTTCATCGTTGCCCACTAGTGTGGCGAAATGCCCGGCGAACAGTTCCGTGCACTGCAGATTCCACGCAGGCATGCGAAACGCGTTGTCGAACGCGGCCGGATTATGCACTTCCAGGGTGATCAGCTGATCCACACCACTGGCTTCGAAAAACGCGGCCACATAGCGCGTGATGGTCGGGTCCTGAGGCTGGCTGCGGCGGTCCTTGCGCCCGTAACAGAGGTAAGGTGACACCACCTGCACCCGGCGCGCACCGGCATCCTTGAGGGCACCGCAGAAAAACAGCAGGCGACACAGCTTGTCATTGGCGCTCTGCTGGTCGTCACCATACAAGCCATGGAACACCACGACCTCGCGGCCGTTTACCGGATCCAGCGGTCGGCATTTATGCTCGCCGTCTTCATAGTCGCGCTCCTCGTGGCGCGCCAAAGCGCAGCCAAGCCATTGCGCAACCCGGGCACTATAGGACTCGCTGCCTCGCAGGGCAAAAAGAAGCGGGGGCAGGGTAGACATGCAGGACTCCTTCGAGGCAGCCGAAAAACGCACCTCAGCTCAATGGCACGTGTCCCTGTGAGTTTTACCGCGTTGCCGCGGATCTGTTGCACTGTCAGCGGGCGGCACCGTGTCGTACCACCTCAATGCAAAACACCTGTTCGAAGGGCGGCACGTTACATTCGACGATGTCAGTGGCGGCGACTTGCAGATGCACGCCGACTATGTCGGCCCGGATCGGTTGCTGGCAAATATGCCGGTCGACCAGTACGGCAGTGTAGACGCGACGAGCCCCCAGTTGCGCCAAGTACGCGCAAGCACGCAGTAGCGAATGGCCTTCGAAGAGCACATCATCAACCACCAGCAAGGTGGTATTGGCAAGGTCCAGCCTGCCCAGGGCCGGGTTATCGGTCAATTGCGTGTAGGTATGCAGCACTTGCAGGTCGTCGGCGTAGCGCTTGACTTGCAGGGGGTAAAGAGGGAGTTCCGGCTGGCAGGTATGATGCGCAATGTACTGGCGCAATCGTTGGGCCAAAGGTTCGCCCCGACGCTGGATGCCAATCAGTGCGGCGTGAGCCGGCGGCAGCATGGTCGCAGCCTTGCGCGCCATTGCCTGCAGCACGTCATCGAGCTCATTACTGTCATACAGGCGCATCCGCTGACTTGCTAGTAGGATCGTCATTGTCTTCTCCTGTCCGCGCTCCATGGGTTGTGTTCGAAAATACCCGCAGGCCCCACTCCCGAAGGACCTGCACTCGTTGTCACACGCCAAATGGATACGTTTCGTCTTCCGGTTCCAGTTGCTGGTTTTTCGGCAGTGGCAGCGCGTTGACCGGCTTGGTCTGTTCGATCCAGATCATGGCGTCGAATTGTTCAGCCAGCACCGACTCGAAGTAATGACTCAGACGCTCGCTTTCGGGGCGGTATATCACCCCGATGGCCCGCTCCAGCAAGGGGGTAGACAGGACTCGGCGTAGCTCTTTTCGCTGCGGGTCTCGCCAATCGGTCAGCGATGCAGCGATACCGGCCTTGAGGAACTGATGCTCCCAACTGTCCGGTCGCGAGGGGCGGATGTCCTTGATCCGCATCTCGCCATCCCAATCATCGGCGGCAGCCACCTGGCCTCGATCAGTGGCCATGCCGATCAGAACGACATCGCGCCCAAAGGCGCTTCGACACAGTTGACCGATGTTGAACTGCCCCTTCCAACCCATTTCCGTGGCGCCCGCATTGCCGATATGGGAGTTGTGCGCCCATACCACTGCCTTGGCTTGTGGGCCCCGGTGCTCAAGCAGTGCTCGCAATGTATCGAACATGTGCCGGTCACGCAGGTTCCAGGAGGCCGTCGACCCTCGATAAATCGCGCGGTAATACTGTTCCGCCGCCATGACCACCCGGGCGTTCTGCGTCGCATTGAAGAATGCCTCATCGTTGTGGATGAGACCGGCCAATTGTTCAGCCAGCATGACATTGAGCTGTTCGACCACCGGCTGTTCACAGGGCATTACACCTCCACGTTCGACGAAGTGGCCGTACAGCGAGGGCTCATCCTGCCACGGGGTCAAACAGCCATAACGCCGCCGGGCTTCTTGAGCCAGATGCGGGTCGACCCGATCCAGATAGTCCAGCACTTCATGGATGGAGTTGCGCAAGCTGTAGACGTCCAAGCCACGAAACTCGACGCGACGGTCGGGATCTTGTTGGTGATTGTGGCGGTGTAGCCAGTGGGCGAACGCCTTCACCTCACGATTGCGCCACATCCAGGTCGGAAATCGGCTGAAGATGTGACGCTTCCACGCCGTATGCGCAAATCCCCGGACGTATTGGTCGACATGGCCGGCGTCCGGCCAGTCTGCTTCAACCGCGACGATATTGAACCCGTGCCGCTCGATCAGTCTTTGGGTAATCGCAGCCCGGGCTTGATAGAAGTCGCTGGTCCCATGACTCGCCTCGCCGATCATCACCACGCGTGCATCAGCGTAGCGATCAAACATCTGGGCAAAAGCGGGGGAGTCCAGGTCCGGCAGTGGCTCAGCGTATTGACGCAACAGAGGGGCTATATGCTCCCTGTCAACGTAATGTTGCTTGCCATAAAGCTTCTCCATCATTTTGTGCGAAGGTGAGTTCATGAACATCATCCTCGAAAAGAGTGGATTGCTGCTGACGGCATGGTGCTCGTGTCATACCCGGCGTCAAACCGTCCGAAATCGTTGGCGCAGGCATCTCGACTCAGTGCGCTAACGTCTCTGTATTCGTTGTTGGATTATTCACACCGCGCCCAACGGGATTGATTGAGGTTTGTCAATAAAGGCGCAATCCCCCCAGAAGATAGTGATCACTTGAGATAGCCTCGGGGTATCCATCCCAGTCCGCTGTCCTCATCGACATGGGCATTGTCAGAAAATAAGGCCCGAATCGTTTTTCCAGAGACTCCCTTCAATGCTCGACAAATGGCTGGGCCCGGTTCTATTACTGTTTACCGCGCTGACGCTGTTAGTGGGGGGCGCTGCACACCTGGCGCAAAGACCTGGATGGGCAACGCTTTGCTGGTCCACCGGAACGTTGGTGATGACCGCGGTGCTGCTGGTGGAAGTCATTCAACGATTGGCCCGCCGCGAGGCGGGCGTCGACCTGATAGCACTGCTGTCCATGACGGCTGCCTTGGTGCTTGGACAGGCGCTGGTAGCCGCTGTGATTGCCCTGATGCTCGCCAGCGGGCGCACCCTGGAGTTTTTCACTCGACAGCGGGCTGAGCGCGAGCTTCGCGCGCTCGTCGACCGGGCGCCGCGTTTTGCCTGGTTGCAGGAGGAGGGAGGCCTGCGCAAGATCCCCGTTGAACAAATCCAGCCGCATCAGACCCTGTTGGTACGCTTAGGCGAGGTAGTGCCTGTCGATGGACGCCTGCTGAGCCTTGCCGCCACGCTGGATGAGTCGGCGCTCAACGGCGAATCGATGCCCGTGACTCGTCGGGAAGGTGAGCAAGTGTCCAGTGGCATCGCCAATGTCGGTGCGCCCATCCTGCTCATAGCCACGCAAACAGCGGCACAAAGCACTTATGCCGGGATCGTGCGGCTGGCCGAGACGGCACGGCGTTCGCGTGCACCGTTCGTGCGTTTGGCCGATCGCTATGCATTGTTTTTCATTCCACTGACATTGCTGTTTGCTGTCGCGGCCTGGCTAATGAGTGGAGACCCCTTGCGAACTTTAGCGGTTCTGGTGGTGGCTACGCCTTGCCCCTTGATCCTGGCGGTCCCCATTTCCATCATGTCGGGTATTTCAAGGGCTGCGCGACGGGGCATCCTGATCAAGGACGGCGTAACCCTGGAGGCGTTGGCCGGGATCAAGCAAGTGTTTCTCGACAAGACGGGGACACTGACTAGCGGTCATGCCCGCCTGCAGTCGATAGAAGTCAACGGCTTGGAAGATCCACAGCGCCTGCTCGGCCTGGCCGCTTCGCTGGCACAGGCCTCAACGCACCCGGTTTCCCAAGCGATTGTTGAAGCGGCGCAACAGCGCCAATTGCCCCTCGCAGTCCCGCAGGACGTGGAAGAAACTCCCGGATCTGGGCTGTGTGGGCGAATCGATGGTGTCCAAGTACGTTTCGGTACGTTGGCTTATGCTCATAAAGAAACGCCCGAAACCGATTGGGCCGCCGCCATGTTGCGCCACATGGATTACCTGGCGTGCAGTGGAAGCTTCATTGAGGTGGATGGGAAGCTCGCTGGCCTGCTGCTTTTTTCGGACAACGTTCGCCGCGAAACCCCACAAACATTGCGTCGACTGCGCAACAGGGGGATCGAAAAAATTGTCATGCTCACCGGAGATCGGCTGGAAACCGCCGAAATGATCGCGCTGTCCGCGGGCATTGACGAACTGCGCGCCGGGTTGAGCCCAGAGGATAAAGTGCGTGCCGTACAGCAAGGTAGCCAGCATGCCAGCACACTGATGGTTGGCGATGGCATCAACGACGCCCCCGCACTGGCGGCGGCCAATGTCGGCGTGGCCATGGGCGCGAAGGGGGCCATTGCGTCTGCGCAGGCGGCTGGTGTCGTGCTGTTGGTTGATCGGCTGGATCGCCTCGTCGAGGCGTTGGACATCGCCAGGCGGACCCGTTATATCGCCCGCCAAGGTGTACTCGTCGGTATGGGACTGTCGTTGCTGGCCATGGCAGTGGCGGCCCTCGGTTATTTGCCGCCGCTGATTGGCGCCGTAGTCCAGGAAGGCATCGACGTGGTGATCATCATTAACGCCTTGCGCGCATTAGGCCCATTACGGGGCAAGAGACAGAGAAAACTTGGCGCAGAGCAAATCGATCGCCTGCAAGACGAACATCAGCAACTCGCCAGCGTCCTGAGTGATCTGCATCGGTTGGCCAGTGACTTTTCTCAGCGTCCACTAGAGCAGGCACAGCGCGATTTGTTCGAACTGGTCCACAAACTGCAAACGTTACTGGAGCAGCATGAGCGTGAAGATGAAAACACTCTCTATCCACTGCTGACGCGAAACATGCAGGGAGAAGATCCCTTGTCGACAATGAGTCATGTCCACCGGGAAATCTTTCGTCTTATCCATTTGCTGGCGCGCATGAGCAGCGACTTCGGCACCCAACCCACGGTAACTTCCGCTGATCAGATCCAGCATCAGTTGATTCGCCTGGACACGCTTGTGCGATTGCACTTTGACCAGGAGGAGGAGCTGTTTCGGTATCTGGATTGGCGTTAGAAGCTGGCGTCATGAGCGATGAATTTGCTGCCTGAAGGCTGGGGGCGGACAGCCGAAGCCGCCCCACACCTCTTATGAAGCCGTTGGAATGGTGCCGCCATCAATGACAAATTCGCTGCCCGTGATGGAGGCCGCGCGAGGCGAAGCCAGGAAGGCAATGAGGTTCGCCACTTCCGCAGGTTTTGAGGGACGGCCGAGTGGAATACCGCCTAACGCTTTCATGATCAGCTGCTTGCCGCCTTCGTAGTCGGTACCTGCTTCTTTCGCCAAGCGCTCGGCCAAGGCGACCGACGCCTCGGTTTCAACCCACCCCGGCGATACCCGGACAACACGCACGCCTTTTGGCGAGATCTCCTTCGACAGGCTTTTGCTGTAAGTCGAGAGCGCAGCCTTGGCAGCCGCGTAGGCGGTCGTTGCTTCAGGCAGAGGCAGCCGGCTCTGAATGGAAGTCACATGGATGATGACACCCTCGTTCCGTTCGAGCATGCCCGGCAACAAGGCACGGTCGATGCGCACGGCCGGAAACAGGTTCAGATCGAGCTCGCGTTGCCAGTGTTCCTCGTCCAGTGCAGCAAAGCCGCCACCCGGTGCCGATGAGCCACCCAGTACATGGATGATGATGTCGACATCTCCCAATATTCGCTTGGTTGCGGCCACCAAGGTCTCACAACCCTCCCGGGTCGACAGGTCAGCCGGAACGCACAGGTCTGGCGGCATTTCGATGTTTACCTGGCGAGCGCAGGTCAGCACTCTTGCGCCTTCGTCGAGCAGCAGCTCCACAACCGCTTTACCGACACCTTTGGTGCCGCCGGTGACCAGAACGCGCTTGCCTTTCAAATCAAGATTCATGGCGTAATCTCCATCTATGACGGGTGAATTGATGACACCCAATGATCTTGCCGTCCACGGGATAGTTTGCTCAACTGGCATAAACGTAATGGCTAATCCCGATAAGCAGGACAATCAAATGCCGGATCTTCGTGTAGGGCTCAATGAGTTGGAGGCGGTAACGGCCGTGGCGCGCCGGGCCTCGTTTCGACAAGCCGCTATCGACCTGAACGTTTCCACGACTGCATTGAGCAATACCATCGCCAAGGTTGAGTCGAACCTTGAAACGCGGCTCTTCAATCGCACCACACGCAGCGTGTCTCTTACCGAGGCCGGCAGGCTGTACATGGAGCAAGTCGGGCCAGCGCTACAGGATGTTCGCGCTGCGCTCGAGGCGGTGCGCTCGCACAATGTCGGACCTTCGGGAGTCTTGCGCATCAATGCATTTGCAAGTGCCGCTCGGACTCCCCTGATGCCGCTGATGCTGGAGTTTTCACGGCGTTACCCAAAGGTGCATATCGATCTGGTGACCGAAGGGCGCCTCGTGGACATTGTCGAGGGCGGATTCGACCTCGGGGTGCGATCTGCCAATCTGGTGCCCAGCGACATGATTGTCATCCCGCTGGGCCGACCGCAACGTTACGCCATCGTGGGCTCGCCAGCGTACTTCGAGGTGCACGGCCGACCTCGGGCTCCAACCGATCTACTCACACATCACTGCTTACGGGTCCGCCTACCCAACGGCGCCATTTTTCCGTGGTATCTGGAGCGCGATGGAGAGGTCATCCGGTTGGATGTGAACGGCCAATTCACGCTGGACGAGCCTGGCCTCGCCAAGGCAGTAGTCGGGACAGGCGTGGCCCTCGGTTTTTTCATGGAACAGGACGTTCAAGCCGAAATCGAGACCGGAGCGTTTGAGCGGGTATTGGAGGACTGGACGCCTGCGCGAGACAACTTGTGCCTGTATTACCCGAACCGGCGCAACCCTTCGGCAGCGCTCAAGGCGTTTATCGATTTGGCCCGTGCCAACATTCAACCATTGGCAGCAGGAAACAGCCCTTAGCGGGTTGGCATGAACAGGGTCACGGGCGCATGCACGAAGCTCATATGTCGTAAGTGGACCGTATAGCCTCCACGGCCCGCTCACCGATCACGACGCACGGGGCCATCGTATTGCCGCTCGTCACATGCGGCATGATGGAAGCATCGGCAATGCGCAGACCCTGGACTCCGTAGACCCGCAGTTGACCGTCGACCACGGACATCGCGTCCTGGCCCATTTTTGCCGTACCGCATTGGTGCCAGTAAGTAACCGCAGCGTTGCGCGCGTAGTGTTCGAGCGATTGGGTATTCAGCTTTCCAGGCAGGCTTTCACTTTTTATCAAGCCCTTGAAGGGGGCCTGCGCGCCCAGTTCCTGGACAAAACGGATGTTTTCCAGCGCGTTGCACAGATCGGTCGGATGGGACAGCGTGTTGGGTTCAATGATGGGGGCATCGGTCACATTCGGGCCGCTGAGCTTGACCCGTCCGCGACTTTCCGGGTGGGCAAGGCCGGCGAACATTGTCCAGCCATGTGCGGGCACGCCGAGTGAGGCGGTCTCCGCGCTGGGCACTGGAAATTCGACCTGACAGTGGAACATGTCCGGGAGGTGCAAAGCGCTTTCGCTGCTCCAGTAGAGCGTCGCCTCCGAGCCGCCGTAACCCACCGTTTGTGGCGTCGCGTATTCGAAAATAACGGCAAAGGACACGTGGTCTTGATGATTGGCGCCAACGCCGGGGAGAGGCTGGACGACCGGAATGCCATGGCGCTGCAATTCTTCCTCCGGCCCCACGCCTGATTGCATCAGGACCTTAGGCGTGTTGACCGCTCCCAGCGACAGAATGACTTCGTGATTGGCGTAAAAACACTCGATCTGGCCATTGTTTATGGTTTGCACGCCGATGGCGCGTTGGTCCCTGAATAGCACGCGACTGACAAGCGTATCAGTCAAGACCGTGAGGTTGGGCTGGCCACAGCGTGGCGCGACGTATGCGCGGTAGATGGAATGACGCCGGCCATCCTTGACGATGAGATCGTTCAGCGCCGCACCTCCGCGGCCTTCCATCATGGCGCCGTTCGGGTTGTCAAAAGCAGGTATACCCATTCCGGCAGCCGCGCTGATCATGGCGTTCGCAATCGGTTGGGCGTTTCGCACAGGCGCGACATGAACTGGGCCGCCCTGGCCGCGACGGGCTGGATCGCAGGTGCCCCGATAGTCTTCCACGCGTTGATAAATCTTCAGGACCGACGCGTAGTTCCACGCAGGATCACCACTGTGCGTCGCGAAGTCTTCCCAATCGTTTTTATGACCGCGGGCCCACAACATGACATTGATGCTGGACCCACCGCCCAATCCGCGGCCCATATTCAGCGGGATTTTCCTGTCGTTGAGATGAGGGTTTGCGGCACCCACGAAGTTCCAATCGCGCTCGGTGCCAAGGTTCAGGGGCCAGTTCCCCGGCTCCAGCACGTGGGGGTGTTCATCGCTGCCCCCGGCCTCGATGAGCAATACCTCGACCTCGGGGTTTTCGGCCAGCCGTCCAGCCACGACGGAGCCGGCAGTGCCCGCTCCACAGACGATAAAATCGAAATGATGTTTTTTCAGCTCGGAATTCATAGGCATGAGCAGGTCCCTTGGGCGGAGTGTCATCGTTCGCCAGGTTGATGAGTCGATCGAGTGGGTGAGCGGCCGTCAGCCCTTGGAAATAGGGCGGCAAGCCAGGTGCAGAGGCGAACATGCGGTGAATCTCGCGAGGGCAGGGAAGTACGTTGCGTCTGGCTGTTCGACTACCGTTCGCGCTATGACTAGCGGTGGCAAGCATCCAGGTGCAGCGCACTTCCCTCGACCTCAGCGCAGGAGGGGCCTGAGATTACTGGCTCTTCTGAACAGCCTGGATGATGACTTTTGCAACATCGGCCGGGCGCGATTGTTGCGGCACATGGCTGGCTTCGATTTCGGTGACCTTGGCACCGATCTTCTTGGCGAAAGCCCGCTGCAGATCAGGCTGAATCATCCGGTCTTCCTTGGCCACGACGTACCAGGATGGCTTGCCTTTCCAGGCAGCGACGCTGGTTTTGTCATCGAATGCCGAGGCGCGGATCGGCCCTTGCGTCGCGGCCATTACCGCGGTTTGCTCGGCGGAAAGATCCTGGGCAAAACCGGTGGCCATGCCCTCGGCGGTCATGTACAGGAAACCGTTTTTGTCGGCGGCGATGTCTTTCACGCCGGACGGAGCAGGGTAGTCCTTGCCCAGGTCTTTACTGGCTTGACCGGCATCCGGAGCGAACGCGGCGACGTACACCAGGCTGCGTACTTTCTTGTCGGTGCCAGCCTCGCTGATGACGGTGCCGCCCCAGGAATGGCCGACCAATACGACGTCGTTCTCCTGGTTGTTCAGTACACGCTGCGTGGCGGCGACATCGTCAGCCAGCGAGGTCAGCGGATTTTGTACTACGGTGACCTTGATGCCTTCCGCCTGCAGCAGCGGGACGACCTTGCCCCAGTCGGACCCGTCGGCGAAAGCGCCATGGACGATGACGACAGAAGGTTGCTGCGCCGCGGCATGGGCCGCGCCGCCGAACAACGAACAGGTCATGGCGAGAGTGAGGGCAAGGGCCTTGGGTTTGAACATGATGCGATCTCCTGTATGGGGTGAGCGCAGTTTCAGCGATACTCGGCGGCTGAGGTATCGGTCATTTATCCGAGGCCATCAATAATGTTCAATCGGATGCCCGGAGGAAACGACATGTCGGCAGGTGACTGTATCGAATTGGAAGACGCCATTCTGGCGTTGTCCATGGTGGGCGACCTGAGCATGGGCCAGCCGTTCGATCAGTCGCGCCGTACCGCCCGATTGGTGCAGATGCTCGCGCAGGCGTGCAATGGCGCCGGCGAGCACACCGAGATCGGACGCCAAGTGGCCTTGCTGCGCTGGTCAGGCTGCACCGCCAATGCCGAGGGCTTCACCCGGCTGCTGGGCGATGACGTCGAGGGCCGCAACGCGATGCTGACGCATACCCTCAATGCGTCGGGCCAGCGGGCGATGCGCAGGTCCACGCCGCTGGCACAGATTCATTGCGAGGTGTCCGGTGATATCGCCCATACATTGGGCTTGAGAACCGAAGTCGAACACGGGCTGCGTCATGTGTTCGAGCAATACGACGGGGAGGGAAGGCCGTTCGGCCTGCGTCACCCGCAGGTGCCGGAGGTGGTTTATCAGGTGTTGCTGGCAGGGGATCTGGAAATTCTGTCCCGCAGCCACGGCCTGGAGGTGGCACTACAGTGGATCACCAGCAAGCGCGACCGACGTTATCCAGCAGCGCTTGCCACCGAAATGTTGAAACACGCTACGGACTGGTTGGATCAACTGCGCACGCCACAATCTGTTGATCCACGGGAAACCACCGCACAGGTGCCGCTGACCCTGGTCGGCGATGTGATCGATCTCAAGCTCCCGTGGCTGTCGGGCTATTCGCGTCGCTCCTCAGAGCTGGTGCGCGAAGCCGCCAGGCTTTCCGGCCTGCCGGCATCAGCCGTTGACCATCTCGGCCAAGCGGCGCTCATCCATGGCATTGGCCGCGCAGCAGTGCCCAATCGAGTCTGGAACATTCCGGGAGCGTTATTGGAGGGCGATCTTGAGCAAGTGCGGTTGGTGCCTTACTGGACGTCGCGGGCCTGCGGCCAGATACCGGCGCTGGCAGTGTCGGGCCAGATAGCGGCTCACGCGTACGAGCGACTGGATGGCAGTGGTTACTTTCGCAGTCTCAGCGGTGACGCGCTGCAAAGCGAACACCTCTTGCTTGCCGCAACCCTTGCTTGGCAAGCGTTGCTGAGCGAGCGACCGTGGCGACCGGCCCTGAGTCAGAGTGATGCTGCCCACCTATTGCTGGAGGAGGCGGACCAGGGACGCTTTGACCGACGCGCCTGTCAGGCGGTCATCGCGGCGGCGCGCGGGGACACAACGATGACGGCCTGCAAGCCTGGCGGTGGCCTGCTTTCCGAGCGTGAAACCGAAATTCTACGGCGCATCAGCGCAGGGGGAAGCAACAAGGAAGTGGCGCGTCAACTGGGCATCAGTCCGAGCACGGTCCGTACCCATGTGGAAAACGTGTTCCGTAAACTTCAATGTACCACCCGTGCGGCTGCGACCCTTAAAGCCCTGACGCTAAGGTTGATTTGAGACCAAGCGCAATTCGCCGATAGTTGTTTATTGCGCGATATATCATTTATTCGAAACAAAAATAACTTATTCGATTATCGAAGAAATATTGTTTTGATTTTGATCGAAAAGATGCAACGCGCTTTTTAGCAAATCTACTTAAGATTAAGCGACGGACCTGCCAAACAAGATTGAAAAAAATAACCAGGAGCTGAGCATGATGGACCTGAACGGTTTTAGTTGCCTATCAAGCAATGCCGAGAGCCATGCCATGGCGGTTCATCATGTCTGGCTCATTCCAGGAGCGCTTCCAGACGACGGTTTTGAAAAGAAAGTGGGGGTGCCTTATTGGACGTCGCCTGCCTGTGGCCAGTCTGTTGGACGCTCGTTGGCGGCTCAGAGGGCGGTTCAGTCTTATGAACGGCTCGATGGCCGCGGCTACATCCGCGGCTTCGAAGGCGATTCAGTACAGATCGGCTATCGGCTGCAGGTTGCAACACTGACCTTACAGGCATTGCGCAGCCAACCCAGCTTGAGCGAGGAGGGCACGCGCGCCATGGCCGCCTCCAGAATAAGCAGCAGCCCGCTCTCCGAGCGTGAAGCACAAATCTTGCGCTGCATCAGTGAGGGAGGCAGCAACAAGGAGGTGGCGCGGCAGCTTGGCATCAGTCCGAGTACGGTGCGCACCCACGTCGAAAACATGTTCCGCAAGCTGCAATGCACCACCCGCGCAGCGGCCACACTCAAGGCGATGAGTCTGGGATTGATCTGACTCAGAGTGGAGTATGCAGCGTCGACAGCACCCTGACGCAGCCCCATGAATGACAAATGTAAATCGTCGGGCTAAGAGAGCCTCGTGCGCGAAGACGCGAGTTGTGCGCTAGCTTTCTCCCCTGGGCAGTTCCGCGAAGGAAATCTGCTATCAGCTCGGGTTCAAAGCCCCGGCCTATCTGACAAGAATGTCAGCAAGCGGTCAGGCTCAGGACACCTTTGTTCTGTAGTCTGGGGAATGGTGCACACAGCCTGTCCAGGATCCTTGTGAGATGGATAAAAGTCTGTCTCGACCCGCGCCGCTTCTACGGAGGAGTTACCCGATGCGTTTGCTCATCGTCGAGGACGAAGAAAAGACGTCCTCTTATGTGCACCGTGGCTTGAGCGAGCTCGGCTACATCGTTGATGTCGCGACTAATGGCATCGATGGCCTGCACTACGCGCTGGAAATGGATTATGACGTCGTTATCCTGGATGTCATGTTGCCGGGCAAGGACGGCTACGGCGTGCTCCAGGGCTTGCGCCTGTACAAGAAAACCCCGGTCATCATGTTGTCGGCAAGGGGCACGGTGGATGATCGCGTCCGTGGGCTGCGAGAGGGTGCCGATGATTACCTGGCCAAACCTTTTTCATTTGCCGAACTGGTCGCGCGTATCCAGGCATTAATCCGGCGTTTCGCCGACGACACGGCCGACCCGACGCACTTGCGCATCGATGACCTCGAGGTCGACCTGCAATCGCGTAAGGTCACCCGGGCCGGGGTGCGGCTGGACCTGACGGCCAAGGAGTTCTGTCTGTTGAGCCTGTTGGCGCGGCACCAGGGCGAGATTCTTCCCAAATTGATGATCGCCGAACAGGTCTGGGACATGAATTTCGACAGTGACGCCAACGTAGTCGAGGTTGCGATCAAGCGTGTGCGAGCTAAAGTGGATGCGCCTTATCCACGCAAGCTGCTGCATACCGTCCGTGGCATGGGCTATGTACTGGAAAGCCGCGAAGCCGATGGCAGGCAAAATGGTACGCCATGATGAAAGGATCGATATCCAGGCGACTCGGCCTGATGTTTGCGCTTTCGGTCATGCTGATCACCGCGGTCAGTGCGACGCTGTTGCGCTGTTCCTTGAAGCAATCGCTCGAAGATCAGATGCAGAACGAGCTGATCCTGCGCCATTCCGTACTCGATCCGGTACTTGCAAAATACGATTCGCCGGCGTTCTGGGTCGGCTTGCGTGAGAAGCTGGATGGCCTGACGCCCACGGACGAGCGGGTGCGTTATTGGGTCCTGGTTGATGACCCGGCCTACAGTTATGGCGGGGCCATGCCGGACGGCCAGGATTGGTCGAAGCGCCCGGATGGATTCTCCACGGTCGAGATACCTGACCGAGATCGTCCCATGGTGCTGCTGATCAAGACCATTGCCTCCATGGGTAGCCGGCCGGAGTTGCGCTTTATTGTGGGACTCGATTCAACACCGTTCATGAAGACCTTGGACCAGTTCACCAAGACGCTGATCCTGATTTCGGCGCTGGGCGTTGTGCTGGTTGCATTGCTCGGTTACTGGATTGCGCGTTTTGGCCTGGGGCCGGTCAGGCGCCTGAGCCGTCAGGCCAACAGCCTGCCGCCGGGGGATTCGAAGCAGCGACTGGACACCGAGGCGCTGCCAAGCGAATTGCAGGAGTTGGCGGTGTCGTTCAACGGCGCCTTGGCTCGCCAGGAAGCGGCCTGGTGCCAGCTCGAAGGGTTCAATGCCAATGTGGCCCACGAGCTGCGAACGCCGTTGACCAACCTGATCGGGCAGACCCAGGTTGCGTTGGCCCACGGGCGGGACGTGAATGAGCTTCAGGATCTGTTGCAGTCCAACCTCGAAGAGCTGGAGCGGATGGGCACTATCGTCAATGACATGCTGTTTCTGGCGGGTGCCGAAAGTGGGCAGCGGGCGACCGAGCTCAGTGATGTCTCGCTTTATGAAGAGGCGTCGAAGACCGTGGAATACCTTGAGCCTGTCTTGCACGACAAACAGCTGAGCGTGGAGATCGAAGGCGACATGCGTGTATGCATCGACCGACGCCTGTTTCACCGTTCCCTCGCCAATCTGATACAGAACGCGGCGCGATACGCGGTGCCGCAGAGCGTCATCATCGTCCGCCTGGAAAGTCATGGCATGCAGGCCGAGGTGAGCGTTTCCAATGCGGGCGAACCCATCGACAACGTGCACCTGGAGCATTTATTCGAACGCTTCTATCGCGCCGACGCCGCCAGGGCCCGGAGCGACGCGCACCATGGCTTGGGGCTTTCCATTGTGCGAGCCGTGGCGTCCATGCACGGTGGACGAGTGTTTGCCCACAGCAAGAATGGGCTCAATACCTTCGGATTTTCCCTGACGAGCCAAGCGGCGCGCTAGTCGCAGGCCTTGGCTGAGCGCTGTTGCGTCTTAGCGAACGCCGGTGTTTCCCCAGCATCGGCGTTTGACATCTTCCTGTCAGTCAGCAGTCACCTTGACGTCAGTGTCCCCCTCCTAGAGTGCTACGACCATCCCGGTAAAGGCAGTCGTGGAGTCCATCATGAATATCCAAAACCTGTCGATCGCCAGTCTGCTGGCCGTCATCACATTGAGCGGTTCGCCTCTGTTTGCCAAAGAAAACAAGGAACCACCGGCTTACGAATATGGCATGCCGCTGGACATCGCCCACGCCATTCGCATCGAGGTCCCGAGCTCGCAAGTGTGTGAGGTCGTGCGGGCAAAAATGACCTACGTGGATACGCAAGGGGAAATCCGCCAAGTCAGCTATCTGCAACAGGCTGAGGCGTGTTCCATCCAGTGAGCGCCGACCGTGTCGGTTCATTATTCAAATAGAGGATTCAACCATGTGGAACACAACCTCCTCCGCAATCGGCGTTCTGAACACCATAAACCCGCTGATGAGACTGGGCCGAGCGCTTCTCGCCGGTGTCGCGCTGCTCAGTGCCGTAAGTGTCGAAGCGACGGCTCGTGTCGCACCGAAACCCGACTGGTCGACCAACGACATACCGTCGCAGAAGGGCCGAATCGTCCTGATCACCGGTGGCACCAGCGGCATGGGTTATGAGGATGCGCTGGCACTGGCGCGTGCCGGCGCGCAGGTGATTATCGCTGCTCGCAATCCAGAGCGCGGCGCGCAGGCCATTGCACGCATTCAACAGTCGGTGCCCGATGCCAAGGTGCAGTTCGAGGCCGTGGACCTGGCCAACCTTTCATCCGTGCGCGACCTGGCCCAGCGTCTTAATCAGAGGCTGCCGCGCCTCGACGTGTTGATCAACAATGCCGCCATCATGGCGCCGTCCGAACGAGGTACATCAGCCGATGGTTTCGAACTTCAGTTAGCAACCAATTACCTGGGGCACTACGCGCTGACCGGCCTGTTGGTGCCACTCCTGCGTCAAAGCCAGGACGCCCGCGTGGTGAGCCTTTCAAGCATTGCAGCGACCCGTGGCGCGATAAACTTCGATGACCTCCAGGCCAACCAGAAGTACGACCCGTATGCGACATACGCGCAATCGAAACTGGCCATCCTGCATTGGGCGTTCGCGCTGCAGCGGCGCAGCGATGCCGAAAACTGGGGCATTCGTAGCATCGCCGCGCACCCCGGCGTTGCCGTAACCGAGTTGGTCGAACGCGGCCCCGGCCTCAACAGTGAATTCGGCCAGCGCTGGGCCCAGGACCGCGACGCCTACCACTCAGCGGCACAAGGGGCGCTGCCCACGCTGTATGCCGCCACCGCTGCGCAGGCCGTCGGCGGCGCCTATTACGGGCCGACCGGAGACCAGGAAAAGCGCGGTCCGCTGGGTTTTGCCAAGACGCCTGCTGCAGCGACCAGGGAGGCGGATTCCGATCGGCTTTGGACGGTCTCCGAACGGCTGACCGGTGTCATCTACCCCTGATGCAACCTTGGGCGCGGGTGTTCGTCCCGTGCCCACCCCCTGGCCTGTTGCCGTCTTCCTGGAGTTCCCATGAGTACGCTTTCCTATCTGCACCGGCTGAGCCTCGCCCTTAACGCCAGCGACGATGAGCTGCGTCCGGCGCTGTACGGATTCCTGCTGTTCCTGTGCCTCTTCACCGGTTACTTCATGCTGCGCCCGATCCGTGAGTCGATGGGCATCGCGGCGGGCGTAGAGAACCTGCAATGGCTGTTCACCGCGACCTTCCTGGTCATGCTGGCAGCGGTTCCGATGTTTGCCTGGCTCAGTTCCCGGGTACCGCGCTTGCGCCTCATCGACTGGGTGTACGGCTTCTTCGGCGTCAACCTGCTGATGTTCGTCGAATTCTTCCAGTTCCAGCCGGACAGTGTCTGGCTGGCCCGGGTCTTTTACGTCTGGATCTCGGTTTATAACCTGTTTGTCGTGTCCGTGGCCTGGAGCTTGATGGCGGATGTATTCGACAGCGAGCAGGCCAAACGTTTATTTGCCTTTATCGCTGCCGGTGCCAGCATCGGCGGTCTGCTGGGGCCGGCCCTGAGCACGCTGCTCATCGGTATCTTCGGCGCCTCTGGGTTAATGCTGCTGGCGGCTTTGTTGCTCGGTGCCACACTTGTCTTGAAACGGGCACTGATGAGATGGCGGGAAAAGGGTGGGGCCGGCCGACCCGGCGCCGCGCCGACGCAAAGTCCTCGGCAGCCATTGCGCGGCAACCCGTTCAGCGGTTTGACGGCCGTGCTCAGATCACCTTACCTGCTGGGGATCGCCGGGTTCGTGGTGCTGTTGGCGACCGTCAGCACCTTTCTTTATTTTGAGCAGGCGCGCCTGGTGGCCGAGCACTATCCGGATCGCGAATCGCAAGTTCGCATCTTTGGCACCATCGATATCATCGTGCAGGCGGGCGCGTTGCTGTCCCAGTTGTTCATCACCGGTCGTATCGCGCCGAAGCTGGGGGTACGTGCGTTGCTGGCCGTTGTCCCGCTGCTCATGTGCATCGGCTTCCTTGGCCTGGCGTTGGCGCCCGGGTTTGCGCTGCTTACGACGTTGATGATCGTGCGACGAATCGGCGAGTACGCGTTCGTCCGGCCGGGCAGGGAAATGCTCTTCGCGCCCTTGGATGCCGAGAGTAAATACAAGGCCAAGAACTTCATCGACACCGTGGTTTATCGCGCCGGTGATGCCATGAGCGGCTGGGCCAAGAGCCTGCTTGACATGCTGGGGCAGGGCGCCGGCCTGGCCGCGATGATTGGCGCGTGTTGCGCGTTGCTGTGGGGGTACTTGGGCTGGCAATTGGGACGGCAGGCCGATGATGCCGCTTCGCGGGAGCTACGCCTGGCAATTATCTCGGCCAGGGCATGAAGATTTTTATTCTCCATCGCGCCCTTACAGTGAGAGGTGATACGGATGACTCTAAAAAGCAGGGTACTGGCAGTAAGTGCGGTCATTGCCTTTTCGGTTTTCTCCACAGCTTTTGCGGGCAAGGAAAATTCGTTGGTCGGCACCTGGCGCATGATCAGCGCAACGGTTGAGCGCCAGGGCAGTAGCTCGGATGCTTATGGACCCAATCCTCATGGCTGGCTCGTTTTCACCCCAGAGTTGACGTTTATTGAAGTGCTCACAGATCCGCGTGTGCCGCCGTTTCGCTCCAACGTGCGTGGCGAAGGCACCGATGAGGAAAACCGCGCAGCCATGCGCGGTAGCATCGGTTTCTTTGGACGATACACCGTTAACCCGAATGGCGAGTTCACGGGCAACACCGTCGAAGGGGCTACATTTCCAAACTGGGTGGGCGCGGTGCGTACCCGGGATGACTTGCAACTGAAGATCGACGGCGACCGGATGGTAGAAGATTTTCGGCGCCCGGATGGGGCGAAGGTTCACATCGTCTGGGAGCGTGTAAGGTAGCTGCGAAGTATCTTCCATGCTGGCCATGCTTGATTTGAGTGTCCTCATGCATCGGCCGGTCTGGAACCGTGAAGCCGAAAACAAAAATCCGATGCCTATTCCCCGACGAGCACGGCATCGACCGCTGCAATGGCCAACCTGGCAGAAAGCGTGGCTATTTCATAGCTACCAGGCGCTGGGTTAAGCCAGCTTGTTCAAGGACGAGGAAATGAGTGTAGGCCACTAAATGATGGCCTTTTGCTTTTAAGCGGATCCCGCTAGAATCCATTCCCCTCTCTATGAGCGGCATTAGTAAAATTACGCAAGGATGTCGATATGCAATTTGCAAAAGCCGTAGGCCTTGCCTTGGCCTTGAGCCTGAGTGGATGTGCCAGTTTCACCAAAGATGAAGTAGCCCCCGTGAATCTGCCTTCAATGGCCAGCTACTCGAACAAGCCGAACGTCTATGTCGATTTCGATTTCTATCAGGGCGATCCCGACAATGCCAAGGCCACCGAGATGCCGCAGGCTCGCGACATGCTCAAGCCCGATCTGAAGCGAACCTTCGATGAGTCAGGGCTTTTTGGGCGCGTGGTATTTGACGAATTCCAGAAGCAACCAGGCGACTACAGCCTTCGATTGAAGGTCTATAACCATGCGCCAGGCGGTGGGCAAATGGTCCTGGCGTTCATCAGTGGCTTCACGTTCACGATCATTCCTGCGTTGGCAACCGACCAGTACACCATGAGCCTGGAAACCCTGGACGAGCAGGGTCAGCCGCTGGGCAAGACCAGCAATCATGATGCGATAAACACCTGGATGGGCATCTGGTTTCTGCCCCTGGCAAGTAATACGCCCAAGGCTGCTATCACCGACACCTTCAACCGGCAGGTCAATGCGTTGTTGAAGAACTGGGTCGACAACAACCGCATAAAATACTCCGCTGTCGACACCCGCATTCCACGGGGCTGACACCGATAGAAAAAGAGCCGCAATCGCGGCTCTTTTTTTTGATCACTTCAACGCTTGAGTGAACTGTGGGTCGCTGTACAAGCTCTTGAGCAGGTCTTGAACCATAGGGTTGTAGTTGTTCGCGGCAGCCGGAATGGCGATCGGACCGAAGAAACTGCTGTCCCAATCACGCTGCACATCTTTAGTGGTTTCGTATAAAACCTGATCACCCTTACGCAGCGTGAAGCGTGCAGCCACCTCGCCATGGCCGTTGCTCATGCCTGCGGTGAGCTGGCTCTTGACCAACTGAACCTGCAACTGCCGGTCTGCACGAGGGTCCAACAGCCCCGCCTGACGAAGCTCATCGTTGATCGCTGCCTGGATGTGCAGTGGAACGCTACCCTCGGGCGACGAAATCGGGTTCAGGCGCACCATCAGCGACCCTTGACCTGAATCCGCATTCACCTGCGTCTCGCGCAAGGGCTGCATGGGGGCATTTTGCTTGAGCTGCTGAACGTTCTGAAAATTGGGTTCATAGCGGGTCATGGTTACACCACAGCCTTGTAGCAGCAACGCGCAGAACGGTAGAGCCAAGTAGAGCTTCTTCACAGCAAATCCTTATGTGCTTTTTAGAAGGCGTGATTATCGACTGATAGCCTTAAGCCATCAAGGATGAGTTGAGGTTTACGGTGCACCCAAACATCTCAACTGTATTGGCTGGCAGATCCAGCAGCGGTTTTAGGCTTTCTGGAAGAGGTCAACGGGTAAGCAATTGCCAACCATATGAACCACCCTGGCATGACCATCAACGCAATACGGGTGTCAGGTCTCAATGCCAGCAGACAAAGAACAAAGGCCAGAAACGCCAGGGAAAACCAGGCCATTGGCACGCCACCAGGCATTTTGTAGGCCGATTTCGCATGCAGCTCAGGTCGTTTTTTGCGATAGGCAATATACGATGCAAGGATGGTCGACCAAGTAAAGATCACGAGGATTGCCGATACAGTAGAAACAATGGTGAATGCCGTCATCACTTCTGGAATGATGAAAAGCAACAGCACGCCCACGAGCATTAACAGCGTGGTGAACGCTAGGCTCAGCAGAGGCACGCTATTGCTCGACAGACGTCGGAAAATCCCCGGGGCGTTGTCCTGGTTGGCCAGTCCGAACAGCATGCGGCTAGACGAAAATACACCACTGTTGGCCGAGGAAGCGGCAGACGTCAGCACCACAAAGTTAACGATACCGGCCGCTGCGGGAAAACCTGCAACCAGGAACAGCTCGACGAAAGGGCTCTTGCTAGGCGAAACCTGCTGCCACGAAGTCACTGCAATAATGCAGGCCAGTGCCAGCACATAAAACAGGATGATTCTCAGCGGAATCGAGTTGATGGCTTTCGGTAGGGTCTTCTCGGGGTTGCGGGTTTCGGCGGCGGCGGTGCCGATCAGTTCGGTACCGGCAAATGAGAAGATTGCCATCTGGAAACCGGCAAAGAAACCGAACAGGCCGTTGGGAAAGGCCGCTTGTTTATCCAGCAGGTGGTTCAGAGATGCAGTAACACCGCTGGGTGATACAAAGGAACTGGCAATCAACACCATGCTGACGCCAATCAGGGTGATGACGGCAATGATCTTGATGATCGCGAACCAGAACTCCACTTCACCAAAAAGCCTGACCGTCAGCACATTCAAGGCGAACAGGGTTATCAGCATGCCGATGGCCGGTATCCAGGCGGGTACATCGGGGAACCAATACTGAAAAAATCCGCCGACCACTACGCAATCACCTATCACCGCAACGCTCCAGCTCAGCCAATACGACCAGCCAAGAAAGAACGCTGCGCGCGGGCCGAGGTAGGCACCGGCAAAATCTGCGAAGGTTTTGAAGTTCAAGTTGGAGAGCAGCATTTCGCCCATGGCACGCATGACGAAATAAACGAACAGACCGATGATCATGTAGATGAGGATGATCGACGTGCCCGAGAGGGCGATGATCTTCCCGGAACCCATGAACAGACCGGTACCGATGGCGCCTCCCATGGCCATTAACTGAATGTGACGATTGCTGAGGGTGCGCTGCAGCGCGGGCTGTTCAATCAGCCCTGACGGAGTCGATTTCATTACAAAACCTCTTGATTTTATGTTTTTGAGTTTTGGCAGAAAGGTGGTGTCTTGCGTATTTGTTAGAGATGCAACGGCTACTGACGGTGGTTGTTTGTGGATAGCGAGATTTGCCGCGTACACACAGTGGTAAGTAGCCCCTTGGCACTTTGCTCAGGGGCATCAGCTATGGTTTTCAGCTCACTGTGCGCAGGCGTGAGGGGACGATTGCTGGCTGCTGATCGAGGATTTGATAGAGGTTTTTTATGTTGGCAGGCGTCGGCACCAAGTGGATGTGCTCACCGATTGCATACTCCTGGGCCAGGTCTAGCACGTAGCGCAGTGACGAAAAGTCTTCGAGGGCAAAACCCACCGAATCGAACACAGTGACCTGTGCGTCGTTCTCGCGGCCCTTAATTTCGCCTTGAACAATCCGGAAAAACTCGACGACGGGAAAGTCGGCTTCCAATTGCTGGATGTCACCTTCAATCCGAGTCTGAGGTTCAAATTCAACGATGACCCGGGCATTGCGCAAGATCTCGGCGTGCAGCTCGGTTTTCCCCGGACAGTCACCCCCTACGGCATTGATATGCATGCCGGGCTCGATCATCTCGGGCGTCAAAATCGTTGCGTAGGCTTTATCTGCGGTGACCGTGGTGACGATGTCTGCGCCCTTGACCGCTTCTTGCACAGAGCCGGCCAGGATCACCTCAAGATCCGGGAATGCGGACAGGTTGTGCTTCAACTTAAGCGAGGCGTCACGATCGATATCGAATATGCGCAGTTCCTTGATCGATAGCATTTCATGGAAGGCGAGGGCCTGAAATTCGCTCTGGGCGCCATTGCCGATGATGGCCATGATGCTTGCATCCGGGCGCGCCAGGGACTTCGCCACCAAGGCAGAGGTCGCTGCAGTGCGCACAGCGGTGGTCAGCGTCAGTTCACTGAGCAGGGTTGGATAGCCGCTGTGGACATCGGCCAGGACACCGAAGGCCATGACCGTCAGCAAATTGCTTTGACCGTTGTCCGGATGACCATTGACGTATTTGAACGAGTACTGCTGGCCATCGTCGGTCGGCATCAACTCGATCACACCCTTGGCCGAATGATTGGCGGTGCGGGGCGACTTATCAAACTGCGCCCAACGTGAATAGTCAGCTTCGATGTAATCTGCCATTTCGCGGATTGAGCGGCGAATGCCCACTGTGGCGAACAGGCGTGCGGCATGATCGACGTCTATAAAAAGAGTCATGTTTTTAGTCTCCGGTTCAGTAGTAACAACGTTGCGGGGCAGGGGACGACTCAGGGGCGTTTGCTCTCGAAGCCATGCAGCACATTGACCGCATTGATTCCGATTTCATCGACCATATAGCCGCCTTCCATCACGAACAGAGTGGGGCAACCCACATCCGCTATCAGCTCGCCGATGCCGATGAAATCTTCGCTTTCCAGCAAGAAGTGGCTGATAGGGTCGTCCTTGAACGTGTCGACGCCGAGTGAAATGACCAGCACTTCAGGGGCGAATTGCTGGAGTTTCCTGCAGGCGTGGAGCAGGGCATTGCGATAGCTTTCCCAGGTCGTGTTTTTCGGCAACGGGTAGTTGAGGTTGTAACCTTCGCCGCGGCCGGCGCCGACTTCGTGGCTAAAGCCTGAGTAGTACGGATAAGAAACCGCGGGTTCGCCGTGCAGCGACACGAACATGACGTCACTGCGTTCGTAGAAGATGTTCTGGGTGCCGTTGCCATGATGGAAGTCGACGTCCAGTACCGCGACACGTTTCGCGCCTTGAGTAATGGCCTGTTGTGCGGCAATGGCGGCGTTGTTGAGATAGCAATAGCCACCCATGTATTCACGCGCTGCGTGATGGCCGGGCGGACGGCACAGGGCGAAGGCACTGTCGTGGCCTTCATCGATCAGCGCCAGGCCGGTGAGGGCGATGTCAGCACTGGTCTTTACGGCTTGCCATGTGGTCGCGGTAATCGGGGAACCGGCATCCATGGCGAAGAAGCCGAGCTTTCCGTCGATGAACGTCGGGACTTGATCGTTGGACAAATCGCGCACTGGCCATACCAGCGGCAAGGCATCGTGGGTACGCCCGGTCGCACACCATTGTGACCATGCGCTTTCAAGAAAGCTGACGTAGCGCTCGCTGTGCGCATTGACGTAACACGACCGGTCAAAGGCCCGTGGCTCGACGATCTGGCCAAGGCCTACCTGCTTGATCCGATTATGGACGGTATCGGCTCGGCTGGGCTGTTCGAAGGACGGCTTGAGCACGCCGTCTTTCAACTCGGTGCCGTGGTGCAAGCGATGGGAATCACTGAAAACTGTAAACATTCTGCGCATCCGTTAATTTGAACCAGTGCAAATATTCTCTTCCGGTCTGGATGCGCTTTCTTTGCTTTATTTTCGTGGTCTGCTAGATTTTTCGGGCGTTTTTACTCAGGAATTGCGAAATGCGGAAAAAATCATCCAATCGCATCAGTCTCGACGAGACTGACTTGGCGATACTCACCTTGCTGCAAGATGATGCGAGCATTTCCAACGCCGAGCTCAGCGAGCGCCTGTCGCTAAGCCTCACGCCTTGCTGGCGGCGGCGAAAGAGAATGGAGGAGGCGGGCGTGATCAAGGGCTATCAGGCTAACCTTGATCGACGCATGCTGGGGTTGGATATCATGGCGTTCGTGCACATCCGTTTTTCCACCCACGCCGATCACGCTCCCGACGCCTTCGAGGCGGTGATTGCGCAACTGCCCGAAGTGTTGTCCTGCCACAAGATCACCGGGGATGCCGATTACGTGCTGCAAGTGTTGGCAGAGGATCTTGATAGCTACAGTGACTTTATCGAGCAGGTGCTCAGGCGTCAGGTGGGTATTGCATCCATTCAGTCGAGCCTGGCGTTGCGCGAGGTCAAGACCAGTAGCCGTATAGCAATACCCAAATCGACCAAGGAGTGAGTGGGGGAACGGTTTTCCCCTCTGCACAATACTTGGGCATTATTCTGAAGATGCGTACCGGCAGCGCGGCGAAATTCGCATGCCTGATCTCTCAGGACGGCGAAGATAGTGGCAAACACCACTCGCTAGCCTGTATGCTCATCGCGAACCTGGATTTCCATGTTCAAAACAACGGGCTGTTTCAGACCAAACATAGCTCATCAGCCAGCGAGAGACTTTTCGTTTAGCGATGACGCCGGCCAGGCTGTACCAAGCGATTGCTGATGGCCAGGCCTAAAAATTACTAGGTGCCCCTACCTAAAGGAACTTTAGATTAGGGCTACTAGAAAAATCGGAGCGTTGCACGTTGAGTGCAACGCCCCAGAATGATGTAGTGCGTTGCCGAGGATCGGCTTGTGCCTACACGCTCAAGGTGTCAGGGCCTGTTGCAACTGAGGAGTTCATTCAGTTGCAGAGCACAGACGCGTCACGCACCTGAATCGCGTAGACGGACCGATAGCCCTTATCGGCTTATCAGGAAAAAACCACCGGGGGCGCCTTAACCGCGTCTCATGGTAGCCGCTAGATTCGGCGCGCCTCGGCTGCGCTGGGTTTGTAGCCAAAAAATAGCGCTCTCGATATGTGCCCCCGTGCGAAGTCGAGAGCCCAAAGAACTCTTCATCTATCGTGATGTGAGAGCAGAAGAAGCGCAGTGCATTCGAGGATCGGGTGTCTGATGCGAGTTCTTAGCAATGGCCGTCGATGAAGATGAGCCACTGGCAAGAGCGTTATCAAGCTTGACGCCGGCCATTTCCGTGGCCGAGCCTCGGCCGTACCTATCATGGGTGCGCAATTAATCTCGGCTGAAACGCCCACGTCTATTAGCTCATGCATAGGATTACGACTATGAGCACTCGCCGTGGCGCACCTGACTGGCTGAAAAAAACTGCCTCCTGGCTTGCAGCGTTGGCTGTATCCGAAGCTTTTCGTGAATGCTTTCGCCAGTTGATTCGCTGGATTGATGAAATAAGGAGCAGCTAGATCGGGTGTTTAAGGGCGGCCTATGAGAGTGGGCAGCCCTTTTTTAAAGCCTATCCCATCCATATCCAGTCCAGCTACAGCGGTGAGTCCAGACTGTAAAACATGCAGGGCTGATACCTGGCTGAGCAGGGCGGCGGAGTGATTTATCCACCAAGTTGTGCTCACATTGCACTGCGCCCTGGCCAATCTAGACATCATGGTTTGACCAGTGTCAGATCAGCCTCCGTTGCTGCCGGGTTTACGAACAATTGGGGAATATTGGCTTCCTCGGGATACTGCGTGGCGGCTCGTTCAAACGCTTCGCGAACACCCTGACCGAATCCAATCGCGCGGCAAAGTCTTTCGCTGCCGTCGGGGATGGCGCCCTTCATGTCGATCGCGGTATGTATGTGTTCGGATCGTAAGAGTTCGGCAATCCCGTCGCGACAAGCAGGTTAGGGGTATGCGCGGAGGCCCAATAGCTGTTAGATGTGATCACGCCTCATCTCCGCCCATTCGATCAACGCTTGGATCGATGGCCCGAGCGCATGGCCGATAGGCGTGAGTTGGTACTCCACCCTGGGTGGCACCTGCGGGTACACCGTCCGCAGCACGATACCGTCCTTCTCTAGCTGCTTTAGCTGTTGGATCAACATCTTCTGATTGATCCCTTCGATAAGCTTCTCCAAATCTGAGAAGCGAAGCGCATCCTTTGCCGCGAAGAGCTGACACAAAATGATGATTTTCCATTTTCCTTCCAAAACGCGAAGAGTTTCAGTAGTCGCCTCAGCCCACTCACGCCGATTTCGCGGATCGCTGCAGTTCCATTCCCGTTCCATTTCTTTCTCTCTAGTGAGTTACCCACCTTTTGGTGCGTACTTACCATTATCTCATGAGCACTCTAAAGTCGGTGCAATACGATCAGTTCAAGAGGCTCAGCCATGAAAATAGGCATTATCGGGACCGGTAACATCGGCGGCACAATTGCCCGTAAGCTCAGAGCTGCGGGGCATGAAATCCGAGTAGCCAATTCTGGAGGTGTCGATGGTGTCCGTGCGTTCGCCGAAGAGATCGGTGCGGAACCTGTAGACATTCGAGGAGCGGTAGATGGGGTGGATGTGATCGTACTGTCGATACCGCTACCTGCATTGAGTGCCTTGCCGTCCGACCTGTTCACCGCCGTACCTGACAGCGTACCGGTGGTCGACACCAGTAATTACTACCCTGGTTTGCGTGACCCACAAATTGCTGAGATTGATCAAGGGATGACGGAAAGCGTCTGGGTTACGAAGCAGATCGGGTGCCCTGTAGTAAAAGCTTTTAACAATGTCCTAGCCTATACATTGGCAGAGCTAGGTCGTCCGAAGGGTGCTGAAGGTCGCTTGGCGGCAGCGGTGGCGGGTGATAATCACGAGGCAAAAGAGACGGTGATGTCATTGGTTGACCAGGCTGGCTTCGATCCGGTCGACGGAGGTTTTCTTGAAAAGTCCTGGAGGCAACAACCGTCCACACCAAGCTACTGCTGTGACTACGACGCCAAGACCATGCGCAGGGCGCTTCTGTTAGCAGTTAAGGGGCAGGCTGCGGCGAAGCGCGATGAACTGCCTCAACACTTCATGAAGCTCGGGCCGAACCCCACCCATGCCGATGTTGTAGCCATGAACCGCTCCTTCCACCCGCTGGATTAACGTTCGCCAAATACGAGCGATTCAAATGTATACCTGGTTGTTTAGCGGATGAGCGACTCCAGTGGTGGGGTAGTAGTTGGCGGATCTCGCTTAGTTCGGTTTTAGGGTGCAGGTGACAGCATCTGTGTAGATCATAAACATCGTGTTTAACAAGTGGGCGATGTCAGATGTTTATAAGCTGCTCATCGAACCGAAATTACTGAATCAGGGATCTCGAAACTAGCGCGATTGTTCATCGATGAATGTTCGTAGACCTAGTTTTCCCCGCCATCCTCTGCGCCTCCGGCACACAAGGCAGCTGCGACTTCCTTAATGCTGGTGTTCGGAAGATGACTTCGCCAGACGCTTACCTTTTAAAGACGGTATGGGAAATTGATGCAGTTCCTAGTTCGCTGTGGAGCAGAGGCCGTGGGCTGATATTCTCATGGCTTGTGTCATGCAGCCCTACACGATTACTTCAAAAGTGGCTGAATCGAGTGGGGAGAAATACGATGCCGACAGCTACGCGACGAGCTGGGGGTAGGGCTACGGAAGCGGGAATGGCCTTTCAGGCAGAAGTGGGGATGTGGTTCGCTGCGCATCTTCTTGCCCGAGCACCAGTGGGGGCTCGATTTGGTCTTTCTGTTGGAGCATATCCGGTCTCACTGAGGCTTGAGACGGGTGATGATCTTGATGACGTTGAGGTGACGCTATCCGATGGGGGAAGGATCGTAATTCAATGCAAAACTAACCCGAATCTGTCCAGATCCGCAGAGTCTGATCTCGCGGCGACAATCGCTCAAGTGGTTTCGTTTATCGCTTCGTCAGAATCAGAGGGATTACAGAAGTCAGTCGCTGTCATGGCGGTTTTGCCCTCGGCAGCGACAAGCCTTAACTCCCTTCATGAGGCATGTTGTCAATTTGCGATGGGAGGGGACTGGCCAACGATCTACGCCCAAGCCAACCAGTCACAGCGAGATGCACTGGACATTTTCCGTACGCATGTAACGACAGCTCGAACTGAAGCGGCTTCGCCTGTAACGACTGATCAAGATGTTGTAAAAGCGGCGCGTTTTTTCCGCATTGATCGATTTGCAGGCCAGTTAGGCGGTTCAGATTGGCGAGAGGCGTCCAACATTCTTGGCTCCAGGGTTTATGGCGCAGAAGAGTGCGGGCCGACACCTCTCGCCGCTCTGTTGGGAATTGTTCGTACACTCATCAGAACGGGGGCACCCTGTGATCGCGAGGGGCTCCTGCAGCAGCTCCGAGTAATGGGGCACGAAGACAGTCGCTCTCCTCAATTCGATCAAGACCTGCTTGCGCTCAAAGCAAATACTCAGTCAGAGATCGGGCGCCTGGAACGTCACTCCAAGCTTCCAATTGCTGGCGGCCTTCCGATAATTCGCGAATGCCTGGGTGAGCTTCAACAGGCGGCCGAAGACGGGAGCTTTCTCGTTGTTGGCGAACCAGGGGCGGGGAAAACCGGGGTGCTCGTCGCACTCGCGCGCGGGCGGGTCGAGGCAGGCCTCCCAACGGTGCTGCTTTCAGTTGACGATCTTGCTTGGGTTGCCAGCACAGATGCGTTACGTGGCCCGCTGGGGTTGCAGAATGGTTTCCTCGAAACTCTAGGCGCTTGGCCCGGAAGTGCTCGTGGCGTCCTGATCATTGATGCCTTGGACGCGTCACGGGGCGGCCCAGGGGAAAGTGTTTTTTCGCGCCTCATAGAACAGGTTCAAGAGACCCTTAGTCATCGCTGGTCGGTCGTGGCGTCCATCCGGTCCTTTGATCTAAGGAACAGCAGGAAACTCCGAGATGCGATGGCGGGTAATCCGCCTTGCGCACCCTATGTCGATCCAGTGGCTATAGGCGTCCGCCATTTCCTGATTCCTCTGCTCACGGAAAATGAGCTTGCGGAGCTTTCAGGAAGAAATAACCACATCGATGAGCTGCTCACTACGGCCCCTGGGCCTGTGCGTCAACTTCTATGCAATGTATTTAACTTGTCGTTGGCCGCGGCATTGCTCGAAGGTGGTGCATCGGCGGCGAGTATCAAGTCAATTGCGACGCAGTCAGATTTAATTGATTGTTACGAAGATGAACGTTTATTGACGAGCGAACAGCAAGCAGCAGTTGCTCACGTTGTCACTGAAATGGTGCGACGTCGACGCCTAGTTCTTCGCAAGGTAGACGCGTCTCATCCGGCATTGGATGAAGTTTTGCGCGCCGGTGTACTGGTCGCAAGTGGGGATCGTATAAGTTTTGCGCACCACGTGCTGTTCGATCATGTGACCGGTCGCTTTTTCTTGGACTGGAATGACACGTCGCAGCTCATGGTTCAGTTGTCAGGCAGTGACGGAATTGGATTGCTCCTCGGCCCTGCGCTGCGTTTTACCATCGAGCGACTATGGCGTGACGACTCCTCCGGCCGTCCTACTAGCTGGAATTTGATCGCTGATTTCCTCCTGGCAACAGGTCTTGATCCAATCGTTGCAAATATCGCACTGCGTGCCACAGCAGAACGTGTCGAGGCGGCGAGCGATACACAAGCATTGTGTGCTCTGATTGGAGGACGAAGGGAGACAGCCCAAGGAAAGCTACTGCTTTCGAGGGTTTCACGGTACGCGAGTATCTGCATCGATGAGATGGGGGACGCCATCGGTTCCGTTACGGCTGCCTGGGCAAGAGTTGCGCAGGCGGCAGCAGCTACGCGCAAACCTGAGTATGCTGATGGAATACGCATCCTCCTCTCGTCGTTGCAGAACAAAGCAAATTTTGAAAAGAGCGAGTTCTCGTCGGATTTTGGAGATGCGGCGAGAGGATTGCTCACCATGACCTGGATGACCGATTCGCCGGTAAGTGTTTTGGCACCCATGGCTATTGGCTTTGTTGCACGATCATTTGCGAGTAACCCCGCTGAGTCCCGCCAGTTGCTGGAGCAGGTACTGCTTGAACCGCGGTTCTCAGCGCACGCTCATGAGGAAGCGCCACGCTTGGCGAAAGGCGTGGGGTTTATTATTCCGGCTGACCCTCTGTTCGCCGTTTCAATCTACTCCGTGCTCTTTGGCCGTGCGGCTCCTAGTGAAGGCGACAGTTTCTTAGGGGGGCAATCAAGTCAGATCTTGCCTCTGCTTTCGAACCGTCGTCAGGACTATGAACACAGTCGCTGGTGCCTTGAGCAGGCACTTCCCGATTTCTTTGTCGTTGCGCCTTATCACGCGACTCGTGCTGTGAGTGCTGCGGCAATGGGTATTGGTGCGAACAAGTCGGGGACGACCAAAAATCGAGCACGGCACGTCCTCGAGACTGAACGTGGCACTGTTTGCATTGTTGAAGATGGGCTCTCTTACAGCGCTTGGCGCAAAGCAGAAGTGAATTCTAGGTGTCATCCTGATAACACTGTGCTTTCCTGCTTCGCTCATTTCCTGGGAGAGTGCTCACCGGAGGCGTTTCGACAGGTCATTCAGGCTCTGCTCAATGAGGCGTCTGCGGCCTCAGCTTGGGCACGTGTGCTCGGGATTGCAGCAGACCGTCCAGGTGTTGTGGACGATGTGTTGTGGCCTATTGCATCAAATCTATCGGCTGAAAAGATCTGCGATCTAGCCCGTGATACGGCAACTTACCTGGCCTCCGTCTATCCGCAACGCTCCATTGAGGAGCGAACAGAATTCGAAACGCGACTTTGCCAAAACGCTTACTCGGATGACGAGTTCGATCGGGTTAGGTACTGGATAGCAAGATTGCTCTCGGTGTTGCCAGCTGATGCTTTTACCACTGAGGCGTTCAGGACGCTGAAGGCGCATCTTGAAGAAAGCGGGCGCATCACCGGAAACAAACCGTTTATTCATATTTCGACATCGTGGAGTCCTCTAGAGGACGAAAGTCCAGGTGGTGAGGTTAGCTCCGAAGCTGATCAACAAACAATCGCAGTTGCTCATCACCTTGAAGAGATCATGAGGCAGAGTGCTGAGGTAAATACATTAGAAACGGTGACTGAGCTTTGGGATGAATTGAAGACAATACTCAGTTTGGTCGGAGGCCCTGAGCCGACGCTTAATGAAGAGGTTTTGCACGTTGCTTGGGGAACAATCAGTAATGCTCTGGAGTCCATCTCGGACTCAGCGTTTTACGACCCTTCGCACTCTGATCATCCGGATCTCGCTGAGCTTATCGGGCTGTTGGAGCGCTTAGCGGTAAGCGCCTATCCAGAGCCAATGGCTGAGCAGGAGTCTGATAGTGGATTTGTGTCCTGGAACCGTCTGGATGTGCGCGTCTATGTGGCCAGGTCGCTGATGAGTTTGGTTCGGCGATGGGGATCCACAAGTCCACGGTTACTGAGTCTCTTGAGTAGTATGCTTAGCGATGCCGTACCTTCTGTCAGAAGCCAGATATCTGATTCACTCAACGTCCTGTGGGATGTGGATAGAGAACTCATGTGGACCTTGATGCTTCGTGTGGCTAGCGAAGAGTCTGACGTCACGGTGATGGAGTTGTTTGTCTCAAATGCATTCGGTCGTGTTGCAGTCGCTGATGGCGATAGGGGCGAAGAAATACTGAGTTGTCTAGTTGATCGCTTTCCGGCCTGCGCGCACGAGCAGGCTAGTAACGAGCGAGAGCTTGATGAAGCCATTGGCGTTGTGACTATCGGATTGTTTCTGACGCATGCCAAGGCTCGCTCGGGTGCTTACATCGATGAATGGCTTCAAGACCCAACAGGCGGATTTTCACGATTAAGGGCTGTGGTTTCGAATTTGCGAAAGGCGCTTTTTTCGCGCTATCAGGAGGATGCCTCCGAAGTAGACAGCCGCGTACAGGATAGAGCTCACAGGGTTCTGTCCAAGGTTGTCAACGCAGCATCGCAGGCAATGACCCGTGCAGCCGCGATTCTCAGGGATGATGCGACTTTTCCGGCGTTACGATCACCAAACGAGCAGCTTTACCAATCATCCTCCCGCTTGCTTGAGCACTGCTGCAACCAGCTCTATTTCGGGTCTGGAGCTTTCAAAAGCGAAGACAAGCGAAATGAGGCAGGTCTCACATCAGCTTCGAGTATGGGGCGCTTTCTTGCTGAGTACGAGCTACAGCTTGACGAGATTGCTCATGTCGGAGATCCGTCGACTATTCACCATCTTGTCCAACTCTATGAGTTCTTGATGGATGCGGCGCCGGAACTCGTCTTTGACAAGGTGGCTTGTCTGTTGGTTGGGCCAGCAGCATTGCGGGGATACCAGTATGAAAGTCTCGCAACGGAAGTGATCGTGGGGATTATCCGCGGGTTACTGGCAGATTATCGCGATATTTTTGAAGACTCCCAACGACGCAGGTCTTTGGTAGAGGTCTTGGATATGTTCTCGAATGCGGGCTGGCCCGAAGCGATGAAACTGCTTTATGAGTTGCCTGACTTGATGCGTTGATAGCCGTCTAATGTGGCTGAGCTGCGACTAATCGAGTTTCAGCAGTTCTGAATGAGTTAGCCCTCGTCCGAAATTTCGGACGAGGGTTGAAGTCGGAGTTGTGATTTCGGTAGCCGCGTTTTCAAGGTGCATGCTGGGCCAGGCCAATCAGCCAGGGCTCAAGGGAACGCTGCGTGCAGCCAGCGTCCCGTTAAGCCCTGAGAAGGGTATGTACCGGTCGGTGATGAGTTGCAGTTTCACGGCGCGGGCTGATCAATCTTTGAAGGTGTAATTTGCCTGAGTCTTTACAATTTTTGTGGTGGTTATGGATAGCTTGTAACGTATTTATATATGGTTTTTTTCTGGTTTTTTTCATTGAGGAGTGTCGGTAATGAATTCGAACTCCTTTGCAATTTTTAGAGATTTTTCAGCCGCGCCTTCTGCTTCAGAAAAGAACTTTCGTAGGGCGATTGATTTTTGACTTGGCAGATTATGCCCGAGAGAAATGTATTTGTAGGCATTGTCCTCGACGTGTTTTATCACGTCCTGAGATCGTGAATAAAGCAAATCCTTGTAGTTTCCTGAAAGTATTATGGCTTTGTATTGGTTTAAGTTCTGCTTTTGGGGTGAAAATTCTGCGATGTTGAGTTTTACGCAGCGCACTCTTAATTTTTTTAGTTCGTTAACTATCAAGTCGTGCTCTTCGTTTTTTGTAGGATCTGTCAGTATAGCGATGTATGGCTTTTGCCAGACCTTTAACCTCATTGAGTCAGGGGTTAGTGATTCTCGCTGATAGATTGATTTTATAAACTCTTTTCCGAGTTCAGTTATTCCTTGTTTGGATACTGCGCCAAGTTGGGTCAGAGTGCTGATTGAGAGTGCTCGAATTGACGAGAGATTTTTTGGATTGAATACGTCGCTCTGAGATAAAATGGCATTTCCGGCTTTAGGTATGATCTCGTGGGATGAGACTATAAATGATTCTCTCAAGAGCTCAAGATCCTCAAATGAAAGCTGCTTTAAGGAAAGCACGAAGTGGCGACGCTTTTCTTTGTCAAGGTCGCCGAAACGTAGAGCGATCGTCAGTTGAGCATAGAGAGTGGATTTGCTGCTGTCGCTGTCGTTCATGCAGGCTTGTAGCAGATCCCCAAATTCTATTTCATATCCTGGATTATCTTTGTTGTTTATCTCCCCAGCTGTAAGGCTTCCTTCGATTAGCTTTTTACAGAATAACTCTATCCTATCTTCTTTTCTTTTTTCCTGGATTTCAATAATTTTTTTGGCTATATTTGCGGCGTCTTTTAAGCCAGGGATTAGCTGGGCGATAGTGATTAAGCTGTTTTCTGTTTTTTTTATAAGGTTTTCAGTGTTTTTACTTCTTTTTGAGTTCATTTCCTTTCTCCACAGATAATACGTAAATCAATCAGCAAAAAATGTCTCTTACAAGTTGGCCGCGCACCGGCTTCAATGCAGCTTGATCCGCGTCCGATAGCATGGTCAAAACCTTCGAGCCGGATCGCTGCTCGATCTCATCGACGGTGACCTGGTAGTTACAGATATTGGCAGGGCGAAGGGGGGCCTGGTCCATGATGAACGCAGCAAAGGTTCCCTCGGTAGCCGCGGAAGATTCAGTGATAGGTTATTCGCATCGAGAGGTGATTCCGTGATGCGCAGCAAGGCTGGTACTTTACTCATCCGGGCCGTGTCACTGATGGATGATCACCCGGCCGGTATACTTCTCAATGACTCCCGTGGGCGAGAGTTTTCTGATGAGTTCTAAGAACCGATCCCCCTCCATCCCCTCATTGCGGAACGGATAAAAATTAAATGACGTAGTCATATTCAAACGCGTACTTGTCTCGGATATGTCGGAAATTGTTGAGGCAGAGATAAGCACCCCATCAAGGCAGCTTTTCTCTTTGATCCTGTCAAAAGCGGCGAAGTTTTGCTGGAAGAATCTCTTGGTCTCGCGCGACAAGATATCGAGAGCGACCTTTGGACTTTGGGAAGTTAGTATGTGGTCGCCAGGCAGGAGGTCGTCAATATTCAAGGCAATGACGCCAGGGCTGCCCGATTTGCTGATCTGCTTGGCGCCGTCCCGCAGTCTAGAAAACAGGCTTTTGAGCTCATAGATTTTCTTGCAGGCAATCGCGTACGAACCCATTTGGAGTTCAACAACTATATCTGGTGGATCCACAAGCTCTGCACTGATCTGCTTTCGCAGAAGGGTCGTCAGCAAGCTGAGTTCCCATAGGGCATCCTTGCCCTGTGACTTAAGGCGGTGGGATAGATTTATGTCGCTGCCTGCGATGCGCTGGAGCGCTTCCTCAACCCCGGGTGCGTCAATCAAATCAGTGACAATCCTGGCAATTTTCTCTGCATAAACGGAGTTTATGCCGGTAACGAGACTTGGGGATCTGCTTGAGTCGCGCCAATCCCTATCTAACTTTCGAGCATCGGCAAACAGCTTGTGCAGGACGCTTTGGGGGGTGAACCGGATACCTCTCTCAAGAATAGCGCGTTCCGCCACGTCCACTAGCTGGGCGACTTCTGAGTAGGTCGAGCTTTTGAAATCAAAATTACCATCGACCGTATCCATTCAGTGAGCCTTCATTCTGTTCGCCTTTGGCGAGGATTATCTAGATTTCCATTGCAGCGATCAATTTCTGAGGCCTTGCCTCTGTTGTAACCTGAAGCTTCAGTCATCGGACTCGGGGACAGTCCTATCAGGGCTTGGGAGCGCTTCAAGTCCATTTTTTATTACAACTAATGCCATTTGCTTCTAAAGCCACGTGATTGCAGCGTTCAAAATATCGCCTAAGAAGGCTCTTCAGCAGCCAAATGCGTAAGAAAAAGCTCCAACTTTCGCAGAAGCTCATCAAAGGTGATTATTTCAACATCCTTGTAGGAACATCTAAAAGTCTCAAACGAGCGTAGTAGCTTTGACTCGACGGGGAGGGTTCCGGCGATTACCACACAACGGGTATTGTCCGGCCGAGAGTCTGCAAGAGCCTCATCATCACGATGAATCCCCCACGCCGTCTGTAGCGAGTGGCGTTGATACAACACCTGACTGACTGCCCCGCTTAACTCTGAGTCTGGGGCATGAACTCCGCCGCCACGGCGGTACTCTCTTTTCTGTACCAGAGCGGTAGAGGGCCTTTTGATCTCGACAATTGACAGAACCTGACCGGCGCCTCGAAAAAGATAGTCACCTATTTGGGCTCCTGTCCCTCTGATTCCACTGGGCTGAGCATGAAACTGACCGCTTACCAAGTGAACGGGCCCACAAAACAACATCGTCAGTATAAAAATATTCTGATCGAAGAATTTCTGCCATATGTTCTCGCTTAGTTCTTGAGCAAGCATGTCGCGGTATGAGTCGATCATTTGCTGCAGCGAGACCCGCTCGATATCCGCATGCAGTGCCATCAAGGTAAGTGGGTGCTCAACGGCCAGCGCCGGAAGATCCTCTCGCACTTTTACCACCGCACGCCGGCGAACCTCAGCTGCGTCCATAGGACCGTGCGATGGACCAATGCGGTCGAGCCCTGAAGTGAAGTCCAACTCGTTCGTGTTTTCAGACTCCGTTTCTATTTCTGAATTACTAGGAGCGGGAATCCCCGTCATAACCATCTGCTGTATGCGGGTTGGCGATTGATCACCAGCATGACTGACATGTATTCGATAAAGTCGGGCGCCGTGTAAAAAAGGAGCTAACTCCAACGCAAGAACACGATCACCCACTTGCCATTTGTGTGGTGTTGACTGCACGAACAAAGTGCACGTTTGACCTATCATCAACGTCCGCTCTACCGCCGCAGCTCGTGCCTGCGGAAGTCCCACACGAGTACAAATGGAATGAATATCCAAGGGTACATCTAGCGCGCCTTGACCTGCGGCCTCACATAAGGCGGCGCTGACATCGCAATGTGGGGTGAGTAAATTAAAGGCGTGGAGTAATTCAACTTTCATTGTGTTCGTTAGTCATCTCGAGAAAACCGCGGATGTGCTGTCCCTTGTGCGTCCCATCTTCGCGAGGTGGAGGACCACCCTTCAGTACGGCACGTGACAGTAGCTGATTTTGTGCAACGCACGACGTTTCCGGAATCATGATGCAGTCAGGACAGGCGCCTCCCGCTGCGTCGCAAAGCCGACCAGAGTTGCAGCGATGGATTGAGGCATCTAGGAAACGTCTTAGGAATAGATTGTTTTCGTTCCGCCACAACGATGACAAATTACCCAAGTCCATCGTGGTTCCGTTTCGATAGACTACAAATGCGAGATCGAGAGGAAAGATGTACTCCCCCATGGACCCTAGATCCAATCCTGACAGCTCAGCCACGTTTTTCATAAGTGCATGTGCGTAGGTGTGCAAGAGGGTGTACACGTAGCGGTACGTGGTGGCATCCCCTTCTTTGAGAAGGGAGAAATAGCGACCAAAAGGTTCTACCACCTCCAGCAGCTTTCCGCCCAGTTTGACGGGGCTGCTGCTGTCCCACTGGGGCAAATCTGAAACCCCGATGGCCTGCAACCATTTATAAACAACCTCGGGGTCGAGGCGCACATAGAGTGCTTCGTTAGCTTGGGTCATGACATAAATAGGGCGTTTGCCATTATTCAACGGCTCAAAGAGCTTCAATCGAACGGGGACATCCTTGTTGCGCTTGTTCAATATCGGAGTGGCGGAAACACGCGTATACCCATGGGTGAATCGGCACAGGTCAAATTCGCGGATTAAACCCAGATCTGCCATGCCAAGCTTTTTCATCAAGTGCTGGGTTTCGGCTTCCTGTTTGGCCTTAGCGTTCGCCCCTTTTGGCGCAAGGTCATCATCAAGATGGTTGAAACGCACAAACTTAGCGCGCCCCCCGTCAGGCGGCGCGGAGAGTTTGCCTCTATTCAATGCCTCGTGCTCGACTGCCAGAACGAAGGGGTCGAAGCGGCTAGTGTATTCGCCGCGCGACGCAAGCTGCTGAGTTATGGCTAGAGGAAGATCGACTCGGGGAGGTATGAGTGGTGGGCTGCTGGTTGTCCATCTTGTGACCAGTTTTTTGAGCTCACTGTCCACTACCGCTTTAAGGGACCCATCTCCTGAAACTGCGCTTTCACGCATTAGACAAAGACTCTCGTACGTTTCCCATTCCCCGGTTTTACCGGCAGCCAGCAAAATGGCCTTCATTTCTGCTGGTGTGAGCTCAGCGCCACCAAATCTGAAGAGGGAACCTATGAAGGCGGCAAGTTGATCATCGTTCTGTGGCTCCAGCAGAGTGATCAACTGGTGCTCTGACTCTGGAAACAGAACAAACTGTTCCGACTGTGAATAGTATGCCGACGATGCTCTATACGAGATGGGTTCCATCCGTCGTTCGCCTAGACGGGAACTGGCTTGGTCGCGAAAAAGCTCTGTCGTAAATTTATCTTGCTGACGCCACTCATTTGCCCCTTTGTGCCCGCAAGAAGGTTTAGCACAGTAGAAGTGCCACTTACCGATTCGGGGCGAATCGGTGTTCAGTTTAAATTCATTACCTCCGCAAAGCTGGCATTCTTCACCGGAGAGTCTTGGCGTGTTGTTACGATCATCCCACTCCCAACGACCCGGAGTGACTGGCATCCACTCACCCGACCAATGTACGAAAACCACATCGACCTGCCGCCATTGGCAAGGCCCCTTGGCGTCCACTGATGTACACCGATTGTTTCGCAGTTGGTCCATGTTCTTGGCCATATCGCGAACGGATGTAAAACGTTTAAAAAGGCTGCATTTATTGCAAACGAAGGTCAGAGGTGCCGGTGCGTATTTCATCCGCAGCGGGCTCAAGAATGCCAAGCGATCGGCGCCTAGAGGCGACACAACGCCTCGATTAAGAATCGCTTCTTCGAGACATTGTTGTGGAACGACCGGACGGTCGGCAGTTCCCGCGGCAGACGCCCTTAAGAACCAGCTCTGCCAGATTTCATGCAGCCTCAAAATGATTTGCGATTTCGTGACGCTTTGAATAGGTGCATCATCAGTCGTTGCCGTAAGGTCCGGGATTGAAATACACGAACCCAGTCCACCTTCAAATGTGAAGAACGCGCCAGGGGCATACGCTGATCCAAGTTGACCACGAGATCGTGACATTGTCGGAGCAGTGAGTGTCCTGTCATCGTCATCAGCAGCAAGAAAGCCTTTACGAGTACCCATCTCAATCTCCCGTCCGCGCATCGTCTGCGCTGTCGTTATTTGCTACTCCGTGGCGTACGAAATCCATTACCGCCAAGACCTCATTGGAGAGTTGTACCTTGCCTTCGCTATCGCAATACGAGGCTTGAATGATGCCAGCCTGATCCACGTCGCGTAGCGATGTCATAGGTTTGGAGATCACTTCCGTTTGACTTTTGAAATAACCGTCCAGGAAACCGCTGCCCCACATATGGCTGCTCCAAACATTGACTAGTAGATCGCGAGTCCTCCGGTCAATACGTGCTCGGTAATATTCCTCTCCTTCGGGAGCGAAGGCGCCACGCAACCCCACAGCGAGCTCAATGAAATCGTTGATTTCGTTGATAAATGCTTCTCCGCGGAACCTGTATTCTTTACGAATGTTGGGAATAACACTGAAATCCGATGTTTTGGCTTTCTGATCTTCTGGTAGCTGAATCAACTCGCGACTTGGCACCACACCAACCAAATAAGCCTGAAGCAGGCTGGTGAATACACGCTCGATTGCGCGTTCTGCCCATCGGTCGATAGCCGCGGGCTGGACCATACGTTCAAGGAAGCGGTGGAAGATGTCGAACACATGAACTATGTGCCGATCACGACGACGCTGTGGCGTGGGTATCAAGACAACGAACCCAATGTGAGCACGACCCACGCGCGAGGACGCTTGAATGTACTCGGCAATGTCCGAAGGCATGCCTGCAAAAAACATAGAGTTGAACTCGTCGACGTCGACGCCGTGTGAAATGGCTGATGTCGCGATGACTGAGCGCAACTGATCTTGTAGCGGCGGAAAAGGATGCCCTGGATTTACGCGAAGTTGGGCAGTATCCACGACATTTTGAATTTCCCCTTGCTCCACCGAACCGGTGATCAGTCGGGTATCAAGCCCCCTCAGATCCATACCTTCATTGAGGTGTCGCTTGCGGGTTTCCTCCGCCTCCGCAGCCATAATCTGATCACCACCTTTTTTATTGGTGACGTAAGTCAAGGCTATGCGATGCAGGTCAATGAGAGTGGCCAGTTTTGATGCGCAGGCCTCACCTAATGCGTCCTTGTGCAGCGCCTCGAGAGCGCCTCGGGAGACGTGCTCCACGAGCAATTGGCGTGCAGATTGGAAAACTTCTGCGTCATTGCTCGTCAGGTCGTTGAACAGGCGGGTGACGTTGAAATGAAAGCTCGATAAAACCGCAACACTTGTCGTCGTATGCGGCTTTCCGTTGGTCATGAAGGCTGTGTAAACACGGGCTTGGCTGCTCGCCACTTCGACGTCCGGATGCGCTTGACGCTCTACATCCTCCGCTGGAGCGGGTACCGAATAAAATGACTCGTAAAGGGTTGGGCCCGGCTCGGGAAACTGTGTTGCCGGAATCGAGCGTTGGTATAAGTGCTCCAGCTGCCTCTCAGGAGCAGAGACGGTAGCGGACGCGGCGATCACCTTAGCCCGGCGCCTACGCCCTTGTTTATCTGTTGCGACCAAGCCGCTGAGTGGCTTGGACAGGTATTCAAAGACGGCATCGAGTGTGGATTCGAAGAGACCGGCGAAGGTGCCCAGCGATTCATCGAGCAGGTGTGCCTCGTCCTGGATGATAAGGCTGGGGAATGGATCGTGAAAAATGCGCTTTCCAGCCGAATAAGCAGGGTATATCCCCTCCATGCCTTTTGCGTCAGGCCCCGCAGCTAGCTCACGAGGTTCAGGAACGTACAACCGCCCGCTGACCGGATTGATCCAAGGCGCCGCTCCGAACATCGCGTAGATGCGCCGAATGGTTCGAGCTGAATGGCCAATGAGGGCCAGCTTATCGACGGTACCCAAAAGCACGGACGGTGCTAAATCGTAAATGTCTTCATCGACAATGTAGAACGGAAGGGGCCGCCAGTTACCACCGTTTGAATCGCATTGGATATCGGTGCATACGTGGCCCAGTATTTGGTCCCTGTTATCAACAAATAGCCGCAAAGCTGTTTCGCAATTACAGAAAGGGCATTTGGGCAGCTTGCGCCAGGCACGCATGGCAGTGTGATATTTGGCGTCGTTTTCCCGAAGGGCTCGCTCAGCCGCTAGGAATGGAGGTGCAGACGAAATGGTTGGGATGCTCTTCACCCCCTTAGTATTGTGACGGTTAGGAGAGCCGCCGCTGCCGACCCAGAATCCTATGGACAATGGGTTACCACCGTAGCCATGACGATTTCGGACACGCTCAGCATGTGCCAGTACTCGTGCGCACCGCTGGGCCTGTTGGATTGTTAGCAATCGCAACGGGTAGCGAATGAGCGCAGTGACCCCTAACTGCTTACCTCGAAGCCGATCAAGCATAAGGTTAAAGGTTAGCAGCCCGAAAAAAGCTTCAGATTTGCCGCCGCCGGTCGCGAAGTAAAGGAGGGTGACAGCGTCGTCTCTGGCTTCGTTGTAGAGGTGCGAATACTCCGGAATTCGCGAAGCCAAAGCAGGAACATTCGCAATGATGAAAGCAAGCTGAAACAAGCGCCACTCATTGTCGTCCTGGCCAAAACGGGCCTGCATGAAGTTCGCCATTGTCTCGTTAGTGGCTAGCCAAGCTTCATAAACAATTGCTTTTGGGTCAGTCTGCGGGCCTCGCTCGCGCCAAGCCGCACGAGATTCCCTCAAGCAATTCAGGCCGGCAGCGATAGTCGCCATCTCTGTGGTCCATTTTCGGATGTCGTGGCGAAACGCCTCTTCCTCGCGTGCAACTCCGGCTACGTCGGAAGCGGATAGGCCATCGGCAGGCGACACTTGCTCGGGTAAATTGTTAAGCCATGTTTGCATGGCTGGCACTAGCGCCTCCAACCCATCAAGTCCATCTGGTTGGGCCAAGGCACGTATTTTTCGCACGACACCAGCAGCGCTCGTGGGAGTGATTCGCGGCTGGGTGTAACGAGGCGTCCACGTAGTCTCTAGAGTCCGAATCGCAGGGTCGGATTGTAGTTGCACAACTCCGCAGTTGTGCCCCATGGCTGGATGTGTCAGGTACTTGTTATAGCGATAGGAAGGGTCAATTCGCTCGAGTTTCAACGGATGGTGAAGCGCAGCCGGAAGCTGTATTTGTAGAGAAACGAGGAAGATAGCTTCGTCCGTCTCGTCTACATGCTGAGTCGGCATACTGCTGACGTTTTCAATTGCGAGAAAGAAATTTCGTTTGGAAGGATCGAGCCAGTCTGTATGCAGCTCGAGATCCCAATCTAAGTGAATCTGCGGCAATGTTATTGGTAGCTGAGACGTGCGCGCACTCTGGAGAAATTCCGCCCAATTCGAGTATTGACTGGCGGGTATGCTCAACTGGTGCCGATACCCCCACGCCTTACCACCAGAGTCCAGATCATCGCTTTCAGCCCAATCCTGCAGCCGCTTGTTCACGGCCTCATTCATACGCAAGGACTGGTTGTCGATGTCTTGCTGAAGAGCTTCAATGGATTTCGCGGTATCGAGTTCCAGTGGTGGTAGCTCCACATCCAATCGCAACCATTTGTGTGGGACCGCCAATGGCTCGAAGTGCTCGTCTTTGATAGGAAGAGCCTCGCGTGAGTTGACGAGCGCTCCCTCCCTCGTGCTATCACTAAGTTCTTCCATTTCAGCTGAAGAAAAATCCTCGGCTTCGGCCGAATCGTGAGAAAAATCCGAGGTCAGCAGATCTCTCGGGATGCCTTTCGCTGCGTAGATTTCCTCAACAATCGTCGACCGGATTGCCGTCCACCCGGGATGCTTATATTTCGAGCTATAAGTGCCTTTGGCTTTCTCCCACGCTTCTTCCAGCCGACGGTTACGTTCAGCCCGAATCTCGTCAACCACAGCCCGGCGCAACATAAAGACAGGACGACAGTTTGGCCTTTTGAGATCCTCTTCACGGGGAAGCACGCGCACGTAGACACATAGCCTCGGGAATACCGTTATCACTGAAGACGCGAGGGCATTGAGTTGCATCTGGACCCCGTGCGACGAAATCCAGATAGGCGATGTCACTTCATCGTCACCGGATTGGTTGCGCTGGGGCAGCAAAAAACCAGAATTTAACAACGTTCTTGGACGAGCTCCGAAGAGATATTGCCCTGTGGAACCTTGGCCGCTGATTTGTGCATACGTCAGATTCAGAAGGCTATCGACGACCGCCTCCTTGAGGGTAGAGGAGATCTTTGCCGGATCGTCACGAAGCGTGGGTTGGCTCATTGCAGCGTTTCCTTAGAAAGTCCGACAAACTCGACGGAGGCAATGCTTTCACGCGCCTTGTCGAAAAGCTGATTCAAAGTCGTTCGCTTGATACTCGAGTTGGCCATAACGGATTCGGGCTGCAGGAGCATGTACGCATAGATGTCGGCGACATGGCGACCATCTAGCCGACGCGAGTTACGTACCGCCGTGATGACGCGCTGCCACTGGTAAGCAGCTTCCAACGGAGACAGTCCGAGCACCGTTGCAAATGCCTTGAAAGTCTCCTCGCGCTGTGGCGCCTGTGGCCGAAGCTGCTCGAACGGGGTGTCGAGTGAGCGTCCTAAATCAATCCACTGGCGCATCGCCTGGGCCCCGGGAAGTTTGGTTTCCAGAAGAGGGTCAAGCTCAAGCATCTGCTCTCGTATTACGCGTACCTTGTCAGAAAGTGAGCCCTGCGCGAATCGCCTAGCGAGGCATTTCTGGATCTGCTCGTGATAACTTCTCAAGGCAGTTTCGAACGTCTTATCCGATTGAATAGGTACGCCCGCTTCACGGAGTACTTGCTCGACCATCTCGCGCAGCTCAGCTGACATGATAAAAACCTTATCACCCACCTCCAGGGAGCCGACTTGGCAAGTCCGAAAGCCTACATCTGCTGCCCGCGGCGAAGCCGGGTCGTAGACGTACATTTCCGATTTCTCATGGCGGAACAGCGTCACGTTGCTGTCAAGTCGGATAACCCAAGATTCGGTTCCATCACCATGCCCCTCAGAGGAAACATTGGATGACAACTCGACACGAAAGGTAGGTAGCACATAGTCGCTAGTGGAAAGGACAGAAGCGTCTTCCGGGAGATCTTTCAGTTTCCTCAAAATGGATTCCATCCGAGGCTTAAAAGATCTGAATTCGGGCATCAGCTCGACGATAGGCTTGAGCGTGGCCCGTAGAAACTGCCCGGCTCGCTGGGTTAGCAAAACCACCGTATGGGAAGGAACACGATCATCGGTCAGCAATAGACGAAGGCAGTCCTCGTTTAATCCAGCACAAACCAGTGTCGAGCCTTGCAGCTCATCAAGGCGTTCTTCGAGGTGAGCGGCACACAACAGTTGTACGCGCCCTTGAAAGGAGTCATATATCAGCCCATCGGGATACTGGTCGTACTCCGCGAGGAAGCGTTCGGCGAGGCGCAGATACAGCGCACTGGTAAACACGATGGTAACCTTACGCTTTGAGCTCTTTGCAGCGTTGGAAACAAGCTCTGCCAACTTATGCGCGAAAGGCGTTGCCTCGTGATAATTGCAGAATAGTTGTGAGCTACGCTGAAGACATTCAAAAAGGGCTGGCCCCTGGTCTCCAACGCCAACGGTACGCTCGAACTCCTGCACGTTACCCAGGTGGTTGAGCCAATCGAAAGCGGCGCGTGTCCGCTGCGACACTTCAATACCTGCCAGATAGTCGGACATATGCCTGACGCCGCAGGGGAGGGCTGCAAGACGAGAAAGGTACGACGCTGCGTCGATTAGTGGTTTGGCAGACTCTTTGCCCCCAGGTGCAGCGTTGGCGATACGTACCAGCTTGTTAGCTGATTTGGCCGTATCCGCATCAACGATAAAAACATTGAGTTCCCGCGGAGCGGGATGCAGGGTTTCCTGAGCCAATGGCGCCAATAATCCCGCTCCACCGACAGTAGTCGGAACACCCAAAATTTTGAATTCGTGGGGCGTGTGCCATTGACTTGAAGGGTTCCGCTTGCGGTTCTGCTCCCAGAGTTCCTCCTTGATTCTGAAAGCAGCATGGGGCTCATCAGTGATTACAATAACGCCAGGGGGGCGACCTTGAAATACGTCCTCCAGCATTATGCAGAAGCGCGCCAGTTGCTTTTTCCAGCTTTTGGCCTCCATACGAATTGCTCGGGTAGCCTGGACTAGAACGACCTCCGGTGAGCCAAACCGAGCCAGATCTCTGCAGGCGCGTCGAAGCTCGGTCTCTGACATCCGTCCATCAAGTGCAAAGAGGGCATCTGGTGCTGTACGCGGATCACCGATGACTGCGCAGTTCAATTTTAAAGCAGTCGCGAGTTTCCTTCTGAGTTTGGCTCGGATAAGCGCCAAAAGGTGCCCGTCGCAAGATTGCCAACGGTCAAAATCTGGCGTCGCCAAAAAGTGAGGCAGCAGCTCACCAACTGTCGGATTGAATGGGTCGTCTAGGTTTTGAGGAAAATTACTGTCGGATAGGGAAAAGTAAAAGGCGTCTTTGTCTCCCATGGAGCGAGTCACACTTGCGTTGGCGTCGGCGCTTACCTCAAGCAAGTTGTGAGCGATTCGAAGAATGCTTGTCCGATCGAAATGGACGTGATTCAGACCATAAAAGGCATTGCTCTTCACTGGAAAAAGCAAGCCGCGAACTCCTTGTTTGTCGCCCTGATGCCAGCGTACCAACGTAGCCAACGCGTGTACCAGAGGCAGGGTTTTGGGCGCCGCGGGCCATGCCATCACGATGTGTCGTGATCGGTGCTCGGCAGCATGCAGATAAAGATCTGCCAGCGCTAAAAGCGTTGAGGAGGGCGCGCTCGGCTGCAAACTGCCATCTCGGTACATCGCGATGAGAGCTTCATGTGCACGAGGTACGATGCTAGGAGCGGGCGTTTCTACCGGGACGGTTTGAACCGTTTTACGCGCATGGGTCTTCAGTGCAGGTTTTGCATGGGCGAGAGGTTTGCGTGCCGCGAACAGCTGCGCAAGTTCCTCGCGCCGTCGCTGTTGCGCTTCCATTAAGTCGTTGAGCTTCTTCCGTGATGCCATGTGCCCTGCTTAAGTCGATTGATTTCAGCGTTTAGGCAGCATAAGCGAAAGGTCTACTGCTTTTCCAATGCCTTTCGAGCAGCATTTGCCATGTCTAAGCCTTGTTCGAGGTAGATCCTGAGCCGGCCAGGATCAGGCAGTCGGAGTTGGTTGAGCTCGAACACTGATACGTTGGTCGCTCCAGAGATACAGCGGAAGTACCGATCTACGGTCGGCGTCCCAAGCAACTGCACCAACTGAGCAGGTGTCAATGCAGGTTCAGGGGCTATCTGTTCAAGAATCACGGTGTGGTTTTCACCAACGAATCCGCCATAGGTCTCTATGAGCTGTGTCGGAACAGTTGCGGCAACTAATCGTCGCGGTTGCTCGTTGGATGTCACTCGTTGCAGTAAGACGCTGGGGCGGCGAATGATGGAACGATGGTCTTTTGCCCCCATATTTACAAAACAGCCTTCTTTGTTCGCTTTAGCCGCACCGTTAAAGCGCAAGGAACCGTTAGGTGCAATGTCGCTGGACCAAAGCAGCGGAACCACCGTGTCGCCACGCGCGCCGACAGCCGTTTTCGTCGAGGCGTAGGTTGTGCGTGTGTCGCGGTTCCACACAAACGCGCCGATACGGGGCGCATAACCGTAGTCCACTAAGCCAGCCTTCGATTTTGCTGCGCTTTTAAGCAGTGCGATGTCGCTCTCCAACCGGGGGATTGGCCACGCGGCCCCCATGTTGGGCAAGATGCATAGACCCACGTCAATGTAACTACCGTCTTTTGAAACCAACGACACCTTCGCTTCGGTGCTTGGCGCATGCCCTGTTTTTTCTCGCCGCGCTAACGTCAATGCGGTCTCCTGTTGGACATCCATAAAGACGCCAATACGGTCACCAACCATACCAATACCGAGCAACGTGGTTTGCGTCATCATGTAACTTCTCAGCCTGGAGAAGTTCTGACCAGATAAAAAGCTAGTCGGGGTGACCAGTGCGCAGATGCCACCCGTAGCGAGAAGTTTGATGCACAAGGCAATGAAGAGGGCATACAGATTCGGCTGGCCTTGAACAACGTCTTCAAACTCGTGGACGTACTGACTGACTTCCTCAGCGCGCATCTTTCTAAATGGAGGATTGCATACCACCACATCGAGCTTTTCCCACAGGTGCTTGGTTTGTAGAAGCGAGTCGCCCTGGTAGACCTGAAACACGGGGTAGGTGTCAGTCGCGACAACCTCGTCATGGAGCGCCATCAGCAGGAAGTGCTTTGACAATTCACATAAGGCGGCATCTTGGTCAAATCCCAAAATTCGCTCTTGAATGTGGCTCACTATCTGTTGGGCGCTTGCACCATGTCGGCGAAGCAAATCACGCATGCGCATAGCGATAGGTGCCAAAAACGCAGCGCCGCCACACGCGGGGTCACAAAAACTGCGATTGGAAAAATCGACGCCCTGGGCTGACAGGTCGTCAAGCAAACGCCTCGTTAGCGATGGCGGAGTAAAGAACATCGCCTGCTGCTTTCTGCGCTCGCTTCCCAACAGTTGCGCGTACGCCGAGGAGAACCAGTAGGTCGACTCGATGAAGTCAAACTTGCTTACAAACGCCACGAACTCGCACACGGCAGGCTCGTTCAAGAGGAGGGTTGCTACGGGTAGACCGGACTGTGGCAATCCCGGAAAACAGTTACTGCACCATTTTGCTAATGCGCTGCCCAGGATCAAGTCCGGCTCTAGCTTCGCCTTTTGCATCACCACACGCATGTCGCGGACTAGGCTGTGAAAGTGAGTTTTAGTAGGGAGAGTCATAGGTGGCACAGGCCTGGTACGCATTTATAGCACGGAGCGAACAACAATGTGTGAAGGGGCGGGCCGTACATCATTCCTCTCCTTGGAATAGGATAAGTAGCTTGCTTATCGAACAGTGGCATTTTGTCAGGTCATCTACCCCAGATCTACAGAACAAGCTTTATGAGTCAGCTTTAGATTCTTAAGCACTCTGAGTTTTAGAACCTTAGAGGAGCAATCAGCGTGCGCAAATTTTTCAAGAAGAGAGGAGCCGCACTTTTTGCTCAGAGGGAAAATTTCGGGGGGAGAATTCGTTGACGCCTTGATTCAGCCGGTTTTCTCATCACTTCTCTCAAACGCTGAGCGGATCCTTCAAGCTCCGAGGGTGACGCGAGGCTAAGAGCAAGCATCAACGCATCGCGACGTTTCCGCTTCCCCTCTAAAATTTCACTGAGGCTGCTTTCTGACTGAATAGGTTGCTTCATGGTTGCGGATTCCGCCTTCAGTTCAGTTGGGATATTAGCACAAGCTAGTCGCCCCTTAGTCCTCAGATAACCCTTCGATTTCGGTTGATAGCTCCGCTCGGATACGGGAAAACAGCTTCTCAAGGGAAGTCGGCTGATCCTGAAGCAGATAACAGCCTACGAGTATGGTCAGCGGATGAACGTCCAATACCGATGCCAGTTCGTCTACCTTCTCAATCGTAGGGCTCTTCAGACCGCGCTCTAAGGTGCTGAGATAGGTCCGACTACTCACGTCGGAGAAATCTTCCTGGGAAAGCTTCCTCTCCGATCTCAGCTTTTTCAGGGCCGCGCCAAATGCTTGTTTCAGTTCCATATTGCCGACCTCGCAAAAGGAACGATGAAGCCTTTGCGAGCTCTATAGGGCTACAATCTATAGTGTTCACTTTTTGGATGGCGCTATGTTCATCACTCACAAAACGGCAGAGATTTTCCTCAGCGCGTACCTGGGTGATGACTCTACCCAGTACTGGCAGTACGTTGAGCAGACCACTCATTGTCCTTGGTTTTACGTCACAGTGGGTCGACAACAAGGCGGTGAAGCGTTGACAAGCATGGTTATGCTTCCCAGCATTTCAGCGTTTGAGCAGCTACTTAATGAACAAGGAGCAGACATCTGGCTGTTGGATGTGCAGTTGGTTTCACCGGCTTATCTGAACGGAAGTGATGGGTGGAAGATGGAGAGGCTGTTAGAGGTGCGCGAAACGGTAGATGACATCAGTGAGGAGGCGGCCTACGTGTATTGCCTAGAGGGAGGGCATACCTACAGCGAGACCTTGGGGTCCAGCACATCCGATTTACAAAATCCTCGTATCATTTTTTCGACCACACCGGCACCTCTGTGAACATGAGACTTACATGCTGGGAGGTTAACGGCATCTTCGATGCGCTAGCGGTTTGGTAATCTTGCCTGCCCGCCGCGTCAGTTAGCGGCGTTGGCAACCTTTCTGCCTCTTACCGCTTTCTCAATGGAGCCAGTACGTTTTCGACATCCAGTCCTTTCAGCAGACAATTGTGTGCAATTGCCGAAAGTGCTTCATAGAGCTGGTCTCGCTGCTTTATCAAGTCAGCATTCTCCACTTGAAGATTAGCAATACGTTCTTCGAGGGTTCTTCGGCGGCGGGCACCGTCTGGATCTCTGCCGCTCTCCTTGAGTTGTGCGATACGGGCGGACTCGATTCGTCTCCCGCGGTCCCCCACTAACGTAGCTCGGCTAGTCAGGCCCAATCGCCGCTGCACTTCGGGGCGTGAAATAGGCGCGAGCTCCAGTCCTAAGCTAATCATTTGAGCGAGGAGGGCGTCGATAGCCTCGTCCAAGGTGCCGCCCCTCAAGATCTGTCGTTTCGCCATGGTCGCCTCTAATCATCCGAAACCGAACTGTGCCGTTTGTCCATGTCCGCAACCGTCATTGGATGCCCATTTGGAAACACGCGTTGCACACCTATATTGGTATCGCGTGCGAGGACGGATTTTAGATTGTTGAGCTTGTCTTCCTGGTCCGCCAGCCATACATCGCTGCCTGCCTCTCCAGCGCCGGCATCGCGTATGATGGTGATTGCCATCGTCAGATTCTCGGCTTGTTTCTCAAGGTTGGCTCGCTCCGATGGAGTGCCCATCAGATGGAGATGCGAGCAGCCATTCCAGCACTGAAGATGCTTAGGGCAGGGCGCTTGGGAGAAGTCGTGAATGCAGCCTCCAAAGGGTGTCACGTGCAGCGTCGTGGCGTGTACAGTGAGGAATGCTTCTGCAGTTGTCGTGCCTTTATCTGACAGCAGCGCATGGTAACTGTCGGTCAACGCGCCCTGAATGCGTTTATCTCTTATGCCCGTATGTAGAAAGTCGATGCGCTCGTGATGGCTATTGAACGCCAAGAACTCCTTATGGGCGGCGGTGTTTTCTTCAATGCTCGTGTGCTGGTAATAGACATTCTGGTCGAGTCGTTTTCGCCCCAGGGCCAACGCTTGCTGAACATCGCTCATACCGGTCAAGTGGTAAATGGTGTTCCGCCAGTGTCGAGGTTGGTGGCTTGTTAACCGAATCAGAGTCCCATCGGATTCGGTCAATGACCGGCGCGAAAAAATGGACGCGTAATTTTCATCGTTACCCAGCGCATGATTAATATCCACGAGGGTCACCCGCCGTGGGATTGCTCGAAACACATTTGCTTCTCGTCCACCGAGGCGGAATTGCCCATCAAAAGCGATGGCTAGTGTTTCGCTGGTTTTTAGGATTACACGAAGCGTGCCTCCCACATTTTCCGTTAACGCGGCATGGCCGCGCAGTTTAGGAACGAGAAAACGCTCAATTTCACCGGCCAAGTAGCTGCGCTTGATCGCTTTCGCTCGATCCTTGGTCTGGTCGCAGGGATGAATCCCATTTCGTAAAAAGTACACATACAGATTCCTAGTGGTGTCTCGGTTCTGGCTAAACCCGAGCCACCGCAGAACTTCAACCTCTGACATCGCTGTCTGCGGAGAGTAATCCCAGAGGCGTCCTGGATGGGCTTCTTGCCACCTAGCGATTTCTCGCTGTTCTTGAGTCAGCACCTTCAGCCGTTCGACTGCGCGCCTAGCTAAAGGAACGTCACTTTCTGCAAACCAATGAACACGGGATTGAAATTGCTTTTCCGCAAAGTACCTGATCCCGCATTCGACCAGAGGTCTGCCATTGGCATCTACAACCACCTCACCTGTCGCCCCTTTGATCGGTCTCTCGACCCAACAGTCATAGGGAATTACTGCTACCTCATTGCCCCTTTGCCCAGTCGCGATCAGTAAATCGATCACGCGCAGCAATATTTCTTCGCCCTCACTGAGCGGGTTGTTCGAACATAAAGCGTAGGCTTCCATCGCCTCGCGAGAAGGCAACCTGTCATCAGATTTACGCTGTTTTACCGCACGATCAGGATCGTGCAATGAAATGTAATCGTGTCGGCGTTATTCTGGTTTGGCATCATGCTCAAAGTGGATGGCGATCTCGGTTAATTGCAGATTATCAATCGTATCCGCGATTACTTGAAGATGAGAGATCGCGTCGTAGAGGTTCTTGTAGCCACTTTCGCGGAGAAATCCTACGACGCGGTCAAAATCGCCTCGCGTCAACTGTGTGGGGTCGGATACGCCGCGCTCAAACAAGGGGTTGTACAGTCGCCGGACGGCAATATTGTATGCAGCCACCATCGAAAATTTCAGGCTCCGGGTGCGTTGCAGATACACAATCAGGGCCTTATTAAAATCTTGGAAAGCGAAGGGGAGTGGCCCCTTAGGCGGGGCGGTATAGCCTGTTTTTTCGAGGGCTTGCCGGTGCGGCTCGAAGGTAAGAGCATTCTGGTTATCCCGTTGTGGTAACCAACTTCCGACGCCCCACAACGATGACGCCCACGGTGTTGAAATCGCTAACGACTGAAAAATCGCTTGTTCCTGTGTAATGAAGCCTTCGAGGCTCTGCCTTGCGCTAGACAGCGTCATCTGCGGCATCCTCCGTGTGCTGCCGGCAGCGCTCGATCGTAGCGCTTACCGCCAGGATGGTTGTCTGATGCTGGGCGAGGGGCCGGTTGTGAATGAGGTCACCGGCTTGTTCTGCCATATCAATGAACCGTTGGGCCTCCCGTTGCAGCGCCTCCTTTACCTGCTCATGGCGACCGTCAGCAAAGGGGTGAAACTTCTTGCAGGTGTAGCAGGCGTAGACGGGATTGTAGGGGCAGAGGGTATGAACCGGCAGGGCGCATGCACCGATGTCCCCAATGTACTGTGTGTCGATCACGCCACGGATCGCTCTTTCGGCAACAGTATCGCGGCGTTGCACGACTTCCCCGGTCAAGAGACTGCGCATAATGCGTTGATAGGCGGGACTCTTGCCGAGTGCTTTTTCTTTGATGCGAGCGATATTGGGTGTTGCCGTGACATAGGCACGTGCCGCGACCGTGCTGTTGTGACCGAGCAGTTCGGCGATCATGTCTGCGGGCGTTCCTTGATCCGCCAGTCCTTGTCCGAGATGGTGACGCAGTAGAATGGACACCTGATTTGGTTTGTCTATGCCTGCCTCGAGCAACTCGTACTTGAGGGCATCGCCGATTTCTCGCACCGAGAGACGCTTCCCGTCGAGGCTCACAAACAGCGGCTCGCACGCGCTGCCAAAGCGACGTTGATGCCCGAAGATATGCTGTTCAATCTTTTCACCCAGTCGGGTGGTTACTTTGCGGGGCCTTCGTTCTGGTCGGCGTTGGCCAACCTTCTTGGCCATGGGTAACCAAAGGGTGTAGTACCTCTCATTTTCAACGGTTTCTATAACTTCAAAATCCGCAATCTCAAGCGAATGAAATTGAATCGAGCGAGGACCCAATTCAAAACCCAGGTGGAGCATCATATTGAACTGAGCATCAACCCAGTCATCTGAAGAAACTTCCCGCTCAATACGCTTGAGCAAGCGGATTTCCTCATCGAGTTCCAATCCGGACTGAGACAGAAAAATCCTAGAGTAGGGGGCTGAGCGTTCAGTTTTGACATCCTTGATCTTTAGATAAATGTCGTTGCTGAATCCGGTGATTCCTCTATCCCTTGCCCAGCGATAAAGCGTGCGGAAGACGACTACGTACTCTCTAGAGCAGCTCCAACTGTTGAACGCACTAATAATTTCATGGGCTGCCCAAGGGAATTTCAAGGAAATATCGCTTTCCGAAACCCGATGGAGCATTCTCGCGGCCCTATATGCAGTTGAAGGAGAGTATTTCTCCAGCATATGGACCATAAATGCTTTGGCTATTTCGATGAGCTCTGTATTCAGCTTTAGGCCAGTCCAATCAATTTTCATTGCAGTGCCGCCGTCGTACCAAATCCAGACGCTGGAACGGGTGTCGACGTATCTTGGTTGGTCATTAGTGCGGGTTCGAATAGCGACCCGAGCCGGTCCTTGAAACACATAGGCCACCAAGGGGCAGGTTGGTGATGCGTAATCGTGGTCAATGGATTTAGTCACAGCGAACCTCCTTAACTGTCAAGTCGATCCCAAGCTGCCGAAGCCCGTTGGGCATTGTGGAGGTTGGCTGACTCGGCGAGATAACGACTTGCATAACGACGTGGCATGATCGAGGTGTCGGACCAGCCACAGACTCGCCGGAGTTCATCCAAGGCCCGCTCCAATTCAAATCCACGCTTCTCGACCAAATAAGCCAAAAAGCGGTCGGCAAAGGTGTGGCGAAAGTCATGCGCAGAAAGTGTAGGCAACAACCCCGGATGAGCCAGTTCAATGGTCAGAAACAGCCGATCAAGGACGTTGGACAACGCGCGGATCGACAGCGGACGGCCTCGGTCAGAGATGAACAAATAGCGGTACCGCAATTTCATTGGTTTGCCATTACGCAGGGGGCGTCGCTCGCCCTGGATATAACGCTCGTAGACCTCATACAACTGCGCGGAGATACCTATTGTCCGGCCGTGTGTTTTCAGCGCAGGCTCTTCAGCGCGCGGGTCGCCGGGATCATGTTCGCGGTCATTGATGCTGACATAGGCATGCTGAGAACCCTCATTGATATCCGTGGTGTAAAGCTTCAGAAGCTCTCCGCGACGGATACCGGTCTCCAGCAGCAATTCAATCATTAGCCAATTGCGCAACTGCATTCGGTCCGGAAAAGGATTCTCCGCGGCGCCCGGGCGAATCAGTGTGCGAATGATCTGGAGTTGCGTATCTGTCAGGCTGCGGTAGCGAGTGTGGTCGGGCCGAGCATTGATGATATGGCTCTCAAAGCGCCGCTCAATGACATCGGCGACATCTGCAAATACCACCTCGATGTTAGCCAAGGTGGTTGAGTTTTGACGGGCGCGCGGGATGTAACGGGTGACACACCAGGACAGGTATTGCTTCAGCAATCGCAGGTACTGGTCACGAGTACGCGGATCGATCTGCGGAAAAGGTGCCGTTGCAGCTGTGCCGATTCGGGCGACCAGGTTATCGGCCTGACGGCCGCTTTGGAGCCAAATCGCGTAACCATCCAACAAGGCGAGAATCGCCTCAAAGTGACAGGCCAAGATGGCCTCATCGATATCCAGATCTCGGGTTTTGGCATAGGTGTAGAAAGCCTGGATCGCACGCAGGTGCGCTGCGGCGGTGTTGTATGCACGATGCCTGAGCTTGAGCTGGACGTAGATGAATGGGACTAGCTTGGGCAATGGCGCCGCCTGACCATCCTGCACAAGCAGCGGTACACGCTGGCCAGAAGAGTAACGGCACTGAATCAGCTTCATTGGCAGCTACCTCAATGAAGGACTTTGCCATGAACATGATGACATGGCCCGTTGAGAGAGTGGACGTCAGAGCCTGGTTTGTCGAATCAGTGGCTTAAGCTGCTCATGAACATATCTGACATAGCACATTATTTAACATAATATACATTACACGTAACATCATGTTTCCATTTCAGCCGAGTCATCCAGCAGATTTGAAGCCAGCAACACCTGGCCTCAAGGGCAAAATCTTGCACGGGTGCTTTATCGTCTCACGTTCAGTTTGCTCACGGACCACCTGCCCACGACGCTGTGTGAAATCTGCAGCACTCAGCTCGGCATAAGCCCATCAGCGTCGCCCGCGCTGCGCGGGATCAATCGCCATCCTGTCAGATCCTGTAATAAATCGTCTCGTATGAAGCGTTGGAAACCGTTGTAGGATTTCTTCCCCAATTATTTCCAGGTCTGTATGAACACGCTCCAGGAACCTCCCAGTAGCTTTCCAAAGAACAGAATTCACTCCAGCGCTCCTGCGCTCTGCCTACGTTTGTTGCAGCCTTCTTCCTTCGCATTGATCGTCCGAGGGAGCGAATAACCCATGGAATGGATCGTGGACCCCACGGCCTGGTTGGGCCTGCTGACCTTGATCGTGCTGGAGCTGGTGCTCGGCATCGATAACCTTGTATTCATCGCCATCCTGGCTGACAAACTTCCGCCCGAGCAGCGCGACCGTGCCCGTATCATCGGCCTGTCCCTGGCGTTGCTGATGCGCCTTGGCCTCCTCGCCAGCATCTCCTGGATGGTGACGTTGACCAACCCGCTGTTCGAGGTCTTCGGCAAGACGTTCTCGGGCCGGGATTTGATCATGCTGTTCGGTGGTGTGTTTCTGTTGTTCAAGGCAACCATGGAGTTGCATGAGCGACTCGAGGGCCACGTGGCGCAACGATCCGGCAATGCCGCCTATGCGATGTTCTGGCCTATCGTTGCGCAGATTGTAGTGCTGGACGCGGTCTTTTCCCTGGATGCGGTGATCACGGCCGTGGGTATGGTAGAGCACCTGTCAGTCATGATGATCGCGGTGATGTTCTCGATCGGCTTGATGATGATCGCGAGCAAGCCGCTGACAAAATTCGTCAATGGGCACCCTACCGTCATCATGCTGTGCCTGGGTTTCCTGATGATGATCGGCTTCAGCCTCACGGCTGAAGGCCTGGGTTTCCACATTCCGAAAGGCTACTTGTACGCCGCGATTGGTTTCTCGATTCTGATTGAATTGTTCAACCAGCTGGCGCGCTCCCGTCGCAAGAAAAGCCTGCAAGGTCTTCGGCCGATGCGCGAGCGTACCGCCCATGCGGTGTTGCGCCTGCTGGGCGGTCAAAAACTGGGAGCCAATGAGGTCGGTGAGGAAATCGCCGACCTGCTGGAAGGCGACGAACCGGAGCAGGTTTTCCATCGGCGCGAACGGGTCATGATCAGTGGCGTGCTGCAATTGGCCGAGCGCCCGATACGCAGCGTGATGACGCCTCGTGCACAAATCGACCACCTCGACTTGGCAGATTCGGCTCAAGAAATCCGTACGGCGTTGATGCATTCTTCGTACTCACGCTTGCCATTGATCCGGGAAGGACGCGTGGATGAGCCGCTAGGCTTTGTCCATAAGAAAGAATTGCTCAAGGAAATACTGGCGGGCAATCAGCCGAATCTGGAAGTCATGGCGCGCAAAGCCATCAACTTGCTCGACAGTTTCACGATCCTCAATGCACTGGAGCAGATGCGTAAGGAGTCGACCCACATCGCGTTCGTGGTGAACGAGTTCGGTGACTTCGTCGGCCTTCTCACTATGACCGACATCCTGCAATCCATTGCCGGTGAGCTGCCGGATGCCAGTGAAATCGAAGGACCGAATATTGTCGCCCAGGATGGAGGTTTCCTCGTCAGCGGTGCCCTGAATCTCAGTCAGGTCCGCGAACACACAGGGTTCCAGGCGAAAGCGACGGAAGATTACCAGACGCTTGCTGGGTTAGTGATGAGCCTGCTGGATCGCTTGCCGATGATTGGAGACATGCACAGTTGGCAAGGATGGAGCATGACCGTGATGGAGGTCGAAGAGCGTCGGGTGACCAGGGTGCTGTTGCGTAAGGAATAAGCACAGAATGAGGCCGCATTTGCGGCCTTGTTCATTTTCGCCTTGCCTGCCCCAACACTTATTCAGTCTTTTGGCTCTTTCCGTTTCTAAGGTGGGAGGATTGGCGAAACCAGTGACTCAATCCTGTAAATGACATCGCACACACCGCTGCTCATCGCCCAACAAGGCCTGCGGCTTCTCGCAGCCAACGGTGCATAGATTGCAGCGTTCGCGGAAGAAGCAGCCACTGGGTAGTCGACGGTTCCCCGGTAATTCGGTAGGTGCCGCAACTTGCTCGTCGTGGAGTGGCACGCCCAGTCGTGGTACCGCTTCGAGCAATAAGCGAGTATAGGGATGACGTGGCTCATCGAGCACTTGAGCAGCGCTGCCCAGTTCAACGATTTGCCCCAAGTACATGACCGCTACCCGATTAGCCATATGACGCACCACTGATACGTTGTGAGAAATCAGGATGTACGTCAGATTGCGGGCACTTTGCAGCTCTGCCAGCAAGTTGAGAATCTGCGCCTGAACCGAGATATCCAGCGCCGATGTGGGTTCGTCCAGGACAATGATATCCGGGTCTGACGAAAGGGCTCGGGCGATGGCGATGCGCTGACGCTGCCCCCCGGAAAACTGGTGCGGGAAACGGTCCAGGTACTCCGGGCGGATGCCGACTTGGGCCGCGACCCTGGCGGCCACATCGCGCATCTGCGCATGGCTGACATGGCCTCGGGCGTATAACGGCTCAGTGATTATTCTCCAGATAGGCAGGCGCGGATCAAGCGAAGACTGTGGATCCTGGAAAACAATCTGAACGTTGCTACTGCCCTCGCCGCTGCGATTGGCCCAGTTCAGTCCACCGCTGCTGGGCGGCACCAGGCCCATCAGCAATTGAGCCAAAGTGCTCTTACCGCAACCTGACTCGCCGACAATACCCAGGGTCTCCCCTGCCCGTACCTGAAGATCAATACCGTTCAGGGCGTGGGCATACCCACGCGGCCGCCCCAACCAGTCATTACTTACGGGGAAACGCACGTGAACATCGTTCAGTTGAAGAATCGTGGGTGCCATTGGGGTGATGGGTTGAAAGACTGCACTGTTCATCACGAAAGCTCCTTGACCGGTAACCAGCACGCGCTTTTACGTTGGTCATTACCGTTGATAGTGTTGAGATTCGGACGTTTGGCACACACCGGCATAGCGTACGTACACCGCTCCTGAAACGTGCAACCTACGGGCAAAGAAGCCAGGTTCGGCACCTGACCGGGAATGGTCAGTAGCGGCTGGCCCGGCTCGACCATTTCCGGCAGACCACTGAGCAACCCTTGCGTATAGGGATGCTGCGGATTCCCCATGACGTCAGCCGTGCGCCCCTCCTCGACCACAGCCCCTGTGTACATGACGTACACCCGGTCGCAGAACTGTGAAACCAATGCCATGTCATGGGTGATGAGCAAGATGGCCGTGCCCCGCTGCCTGGCTTTTTCTCGTAACAGCAACAGCACCTGGCGTTGCACAGTCACATCGAGGGCTGTTGTAGGCTCGTCGGCGATCAGTAATTGGGGTTCGCAGGAGAACGCCAGCGCGATCATCACCCGCTGACGCATACCGCCAGACAGTTCGAAAGGATAGCTCTCCAATACTTGTTCCGGACTGGCTATGTGCATGTCGCGCAACAGTGCGATCGCCTTGAGACGGGCTTGGGCGACGCTGATCTTCTGGTGATGAATGATCACATCGAGCATTTGCCTACCGATCCGCCGCGTCGGATTCAAGGCGGTCATCGGCTCCTGGAAAATCATCGCGGCATCGCGTCCACGAATCGTCAGTAACTCCTTTTCAGGCGCTGCCAGCATGTCGCGACCGAGCATGCTCAGGCTGCCGGCCGTGATGCGATAGCTGCGCTCGGGCAGCAATCGCATGCTGAGCATGGCAGTGACCGATTTGCCCGATCCGGACTCGCCGACGATACCGACGATTTCGCCGGGATTGACGTGTAGCGACACGCCATTCAGGGCTTTGACATTGTTTTTGTAAGCCGGGAATTCCAGGCTCAGGTTGTCGATGGACAATACTGGACTCGACGCATGCATGGTCATTTCCCCTGTTGCCGTGGATCGAGCAGATCGCGTACGCCATCGCCCAGCAAGTTGAACCCGGTGGCCGTGATCAGAATCGCCAGGCCTGGAAAGGTCGAGTACCACCAGTTGTCGAGAATGTAGTTGCGCCCGGTGGCGACCATCGCACCCCACTCGGCCGTAGGCTGCTGCGCCCCCAGGCCGATAAAGCCCAGGGCCGAGGCCATGAGGATCGCGCTGCCGATATCCAGGCTCAGTTGCACCAGCAATGGCGGCATTGCATTGCGTGCCACGTGCCAGTGCACGACGTGCCAGCGCCCTGCCCCGAAGGTTTGGGCGGCCTTGACATACCCCATCTCGCGGATGCTCAAGGCTTGGCCGCGGGCTAGCCGGACATAGGAAGGAATTCGCACAAGCGTAATCGCCAGCATCGCGTTGAACAGGCTCGCGCCCAACGCAGCTGCCAAGGCCATGATCAGTACCAGCGATGGCACCGACAGCATGATGTCCATCAGACGCATGATCAACGCATCGAAACGACCACCGATAACCCCGGAAAAGCACCCCAGCAAACCGCCAATAAAGCAGGATGCAAAAGCCACGAACAGACCGACGCCCACCGACTGCTGGCTACCGAAGAGCACGCGGCTGAACAAGTCGCGGCCGACTTCGTCGGTGCCGAACCAATGGGTGCTGGATGGCGGTGCCAGGCGCTCGGCCAAGTTCAGTGCGTTAGGGTCGTGACTTGCGAGCCAAGGGGCGAAGATCATGCACAGCAAGACGATAAAAGTGATCGCCAGACCCGCCATGGTCAGCGGGCTGCGGCGGATGCGGAAGGTCAGATAGGCGAGTTTTTCGTTCCAGCGCGGGCGGCGCGTGGCTATCAGGGTCGCGGACATTTCAACTTACCTCGCCGATGCGTGGGTCGATCACGCGGTACACAATATCGATGGCCATGTTCAGCAGCACATAGATGAACGAAACCAGAATGGCGAAGCCCATCACCGCCGGGAAGTCCAGTGACTGGATCGACTTGACGACATAGGCCCCCATGCCAGGCCAGGCAAATACCGTTTCGGTCAGCACTGCGCCATACAACAAATCGCCCAAAGTCAGCCCCAGGACCGTGACCGAAGGGATGAGCGCGTTAGGCAGTGCATGGCGCAGGATCACAGTCCATCGGGACAAGCCGTAGGCGCGGGCGGTGCGGATATAGTCTTCGCCGAGTTGATCGAGCATGGCTGAACGAATCTGTCGTGCGACGACCCCCAAGGTCACGAACCCCAGGGTTGCCGCCGGCAGAATCAGATGCTCCACGGCATCGAGAAACAACGAGCCCTCACCGGCAAGCAGCGAGTCGAGCAGATAAAAGCCGCTGATTGTCGGCGGCGGAGCAAGCCCTTCGGACAGCCGCCCTCCTCCCGGCAACCAACCCAGATGACCGTAGAACAGAACGATTGCGCCCAGGCCTAGCCAAAAGGCAGGCGTTGAAATGCCGGTGACTGCAAGGGTACGGGCGATCTGGTCAATCGCCCGATTATGGTAAACCGCTGATAGCACGCCAAGCGGCACACCGGCCAGGATTGCAAGCACCAGCGCTACCAGTGCCAGCTCCAGCGTCGCCGGGAAGAACGTCTGCAAGTCTTCCAGAACGGGACGGCTGGTGCGTATCGAGGTTCCCAGGTCTCCCTGCACCAGGTCCATCAGGTAACGACCGTATTGTTGATACAGCGGCAGATCCAATCCCAATTGATGACGTATGCCCGCCACCAACGCATCACTGGCACGGTCGCCAGCGATCAATCGAGCAGGATCACCGGGGATCAGGTGCGAAATAGCAAAGGTAATCAGCGAAACGCCGAACACGACCAGCAACAGGCCGAGCAGGCGCTTGCGCAACAAAGTCAGGAAGGCCATTTTGGCACCTCAGTCACACTCGCGACGAAAATCAGAAGCCGCGCCAGCCACGAATGGCCAGCGCGAGGGAGCCGGTTTACTTGCTCATACTGCCCAAGTTGAACACCTGTTCGAGCATGGGGTTGAACACGTAACCCTTGACCGAATCACGCATCGGCAAGGTGTAGCTCTTCTGATAGAGGTAGGCGTAGACGCTGTCCTTGAGCACCATTTTCTGCGCGGTCTGGTACAGCTCGACGCGTTTCGCGGTGTCACTATTCGCGGCCGCTTCTCGGATCAGCGTGTCGACTTGCGGGTTGCTATAGAACGAGCGGTTGCCTTGCAGGCCCTGCATCTTGGAGTCGAACCAGAAGTTCATGAACATGTACGGGTCGGCAAAATCCGGGCTCCAGGCACCGACCGCGATGTCGTAGTCCGCCTGGCCGACGCGCTCACGCAGCGTGGCATTGGCAAGCTTTTCCAGCTTGAGGTTGATGCCCAGGGGCGCCAATGCAGCTTGCAGGGTCAGGCCGATCGGTTCCCAGTTAGGATCCTTGTCCGAATACATGTAGCTGAGGTTGGTGATTTTCTGCGGTGCTTTGGCGAGGCTGTCCTTGGCGGCTGCCATGTCCTGCTTCATCGGCGGCAACGAGCTGTCATACGCCCACATGCCGTCCGGAATTGGCCCGTTCAGGAGCTTGGCCTTGTCCCTGAGAATGCCTTTGACGATGCCGTTGTAGTCCACCGCTTCGGTGATCGCACGACGAGCATCGACGCTGGTCAGTGGGCCCTTCTTGTTGTTGAGGTAAAGATAGGTGACCCGTAGCGACGGGAACTCCTTCACCGCCACGCCGGGCTTGCTGGCAAGAACGCCGAGCTGGTCTTCGGGCATGTCTTCGATGATGTCCAGGTCACCCCGTTCCAATTGCAAGCGACGCACGGAGGGCTCACCGATGATCTTGATGACCACGGTTTTCAGCGCAGGTTTGGGGCCGGCGAAGTAGGTGTTCGGTTCCATGGTCAACGACTGGCCTTTTTGCCAGTTGCTCAAGCGGAAGGGACCGGAGCCTGCGGTATGGCTCGACAGCCAGGCATTGACGTCCGCGCTTTTATTGACCACTGCTGGGTTGATGATCGAAGCACCATTGTGGGCCAGGGTAAACAGAAACGGCGCGAAAGGCGTCTTCAGAGTAAACCGAATGGTCTGCGGGTCGACAACCGCGACCACCATGTCCTCTGGAAATGCACCGGAAGGTCCCTGCTTGAGGGTCATCAAGCGATCAAAGGAGAACTTCACCGCGGCGGCATCTACCGAGGCGCCGTCATCAAATTTGTTGCCGGGTTTGATCTTGAACTCCCAGACCAAATTGTCCGCAGAAACTGTCCAGCTCTCGGCCAGGTCGCCCTGAACTTCGGTGCTGCTTTTGTCGCCTTCGACCTTGTAGCCGACCAGGCGCTGGTACGACGGGTAGGTAATGGTCCAGTCGTTGTTATCGAAGGTCACGGCCGGGTCGAGGGTCTGGGGATCAGCGGGTTTGCCGATGACCAGGGTGTCTTGTGGTACAGCTGCTGTCGCGGCCTGCCAGGCACCGAGGCTCAGTGCACTGCACAAAACGCTCAGCAATAGCTTGCCAGCGCCGGAAAAGGTTTTGCTGGTCACGGTGTTCATTGGGTTCATGCCGGTTTCCTTGATCATTCGATAGAGGGAAGTACGTCAGGTTTTTTATAAAAGCTATAACCGGGCAGTTGCAGGTGAAACGTAAGTAACGCTGTCTTGTTATTTTGTTATCAGCCGCACTGAACGTGGGCTGCGCGGCGTTGCAGGGCTATCAATCCGTGGTTTGAACGTCCTCCAGTAATGGGTAGTCATCGGCATTCGGAAGTTCGTAATGCCACCACTCGGTGGCAATCGTCTGGAAGCCGGCGGCGAGCATGATCCCCACCAACAGCAGTCGATTGCGTTGCACGTCTACTGGCAAGTCGGGATAGAACTGGTGGGATTTTTCTTCCATTGCGTCGAATTCGGTCCCCATATTCAACGGCTCGCCATCAGCACCGACCAGGGTCAGGTCCACCGCCACGCCGCGGCTGTGGTGGGAACCCAAATGCGGGTCACGCACGTAGTCGTTGTTGGGCAACGCGTCCCACAGCAGGTACTGAGCATAAGGCGGCCGATAGGCGTCATAGATGCGAAGGATAAATCCGGCCTGACGAGCGAGTTGACTGGCCTTGTACAGACAGTCGGCAGCCTGGTGATGTAACAGGCAACGCGCATCTGGATAAATCACTCTTCTTGCCAGGTTGTCTGCACCGGCGTAGATCAAATCGATTTGCACCTGGTAGCGCTGGGCATCGATCTCTACAAGGGGGCTGTTGTTCACGCCAATACTCCAGTTGGGATTCGGTGGGACGATGAGGATCAGCCTTCGAACTGACCGAAAGCTTTTTGCAATTGACGGTTCTTGGCCAAGCGCTTATCGAGTCGATCGCCGTATTTTTCAGCGACGGCTGAGACGATCAGATTTAACAGGCAGGCTAATGGCGCAGGGGAATCCCAGAACTGCCCGACATCGGTTTTCAGCTGCAAGAGGTCAAGTGGGTAGTCTCTGGCCCACGGGCATTGCAGGTCGGTGATCAGCGCCAATGGGAGGTTGTTGTCTATGGCTGCGTCGCAGAAGGTCTGAGTCACACTGGAATAAGCACGGAAATCCGCAATGATCGCGTAGGGATTGGCGAAGCCGGAATTCAGGGTTTCTGCGTAAATGCCGGATAAACCATCGACGTAGTAGACCTTGGGCCGGATGTACTCAAGGTGGCTATGGAACGCTGTGAGAATCCCTCGAGTGGACTGAATGCCGAGAATGAATACTGCATCGGCTTCGTAGATGCGTTGCACGATATGGGCGAAGGCGTCGCTGCGCGCTAAACCGTAGACATACCGAATGGCCTCGATCTCGCGACTCAGGGAACGATCAAGAGCATCTTGCTGATTGCTTTCGGCACGAAAGGCGCCAATGCGATCAGTGATAAGCCACGACGCTGGCGTTTCAACGCGCAGGCTCTGTTTGATTTCATCGATGTTCTGGTAACCAAGGGATCGAAAAAAGCGCCCTACGGAAATCCCAGTGGTGGAGGTCTGCTGCGCGATGCTATCAGCCGACTCGAACGGAAGCTGTTCTGGGTTACCCAACAGATAACTGGCGATCCGCTTGCCGGTCGGGGTCAGGTTGGAGAACTCTCGCTCCAGCAACTGCAGGAAGCTGTTCTTTTCCATGGACTTTCAGAGCTCCCGAATGCGAAATGTTATTGCGCTGTCAATATTTTCATATGTGTTAGAAGAATAACATTCGATTTCGAAGCAATACAATGACTATTTCAGCAGGCGTCCTACGGTGATCAGGCGGCAGCACCTGGGTGCAGAAGCTGCATGGCCAGGGATCGGCCGAAGACGCCCGAACACGAAACGGCCGCGAAGAAAAACCCCAGTGGTCTGTCGATCGCTGGGGTCTTTCGTTTGGCTAGAGACCGGCCGGCTTCGCCGGGAGGCAGGCACTGCTTTATGCCCATCACATGGTCCAGGTGTTTGTGCGTCGCTCTGATGGTATTTAGCGAGCCTGAAGCTCAACCACAATGTTCCCTTGATCGCAAGATTGGACAAGGCGTACATCAACCGCGATGAACTGTTGGATAACAGCCGCGTTCGTTCGGATGTGATTACTCAAGCGCACCGTTGTCAGTTTGCCTGCGCCCGCAATTGCCATCGGCAACATCAGCTGATCCGCCAGGCGGTTTCCTACAGCGGCATTCGATTGGGCCCACACTGTGAACTCGTCTAGCGCCACGTCAGCTACCCGCTCCGCGCGCATTCGCTCTTGGCCGATACTGGTAAACACTTCGGTGACGCCAGCCTTCACGGCAGTGATCGACACAGCATTGCCTGGGCCAGCCTGGTCACCCAGGTCGGTAACAGACAGGTCGCGACGCTCTATCTTCAGCCTCGCCGAGAGTCGATCGAGCTCTCGGCTCCCAATCGAGACAGGAATGGCCGAAACCAGCGCTCCCGCCGAAACGATTGAGATGGGCTCCATTCCACCGTCCAACTCCAGCGGTTTGAGTGCAGAAGGTCGTATAGTGGCTTCGATCAGGCCCCCTCCGCCGGGAACAAACCCATAATTAAGTAGCGCCAATTCCACCTGCGCCCCCATGCGCCGCACCAGAGGCAACCACGCCTGTTTTATGAATTCGAAGGGCGGCGCCGCCGGATTATGCGTCCCGCCGGTGATCCGGACTGTACTGGGCCCGTCAGCCTGCAAAAGTGCAGGTAACAGGGTCTGCAATACCAGCATAGTGCTGCCCGCGGTTCCGATCGCGAATGAATACTCCCCGGCCTTTACGCCTCCCGGGTGGAACTCAATAGCTGTCGAGTTGAGTTCCGCCCCAAGGGTTTTAGCGCCACAAATCTCAGTCGCTGCGCGTACCGCGGTCAGGTGCTGGCGCAACAATCCGGGACGGGAGCGCTCACCGCGTATTCCCGTCATCCGAAATGCCCGGCCGGTGATAATGGAGAGGCTGAGGGCGGTACGAAGCACCTGCCCTCCTCCGTTGGTGCCGTCGATCAGAATCAGATCCTGGTTCATCACGTCAGCCCTTCACGCAGACGACTTGGCGCAAGGTATGGACCACTTCAACCAAGTCGCGCTGGGCAGCCATCACCGCATCGATGTTCTTATAAGCCATCGGAATCTCATCGATCACAGCAGCATCCTTACGGCACTCAACATGGGCGGTCGCCCGCACCTGATCGTCAACAGTGAACAACGCCTTCGCCTTGGTACGACTCATCACCCGACCAGCACCGTGCGAACAACTGCAGAACGCCTCCTCGTTCCCCAGGCCGCGCACGATGAAGCTCTTTGCGCCCATCGATCCGGGAATAATCCCCATCTGGCCCTTCTGCGCGGATACGGCTCCCTTACGGGTGAGAAGGATATCCTCCCCGAAGTAGGTGCCCCGCTCCACGTAGTTATGGTGGCAATCGACGGCGATTAGCCGTGACTCGAAAGGCTTGGTGATAATCGACCGAACGGCATCCAGCACCGCCAGCATCATGACCGCGCGGTTCTGCTTGGCGAAGTCCTGGGCCCACTCAACAGCCTCAACATAATCATCGAAGCTGGATGTTCCTTCTCGCAGGTAGGCCAGGTCCCGATCCGGCAGGTTTACCATGTGCTCGCGCATTTCCTCGCGGGCCTTCTCGATGAAGTAGGAACCGATCGCGTTCCCTACGCCACGGGAGCCGGTATGAAGCATCACCCACACATGATCGGCTTCGTCCAGGCACACCTCGACAAAGTGGTTGCCTGTACCCAGCGTTCCAAGATGTTTGCGGTTGTTAGACTTTTCAAGGCGTGGGTGTTTGTCGGTGATGAGGTTGAAACGCCCCTCAAGCGCCGACCAGGCCTGATCGACAATCGTCGGGGCGGTTTCCCAGGCCCCTTTGTCACGGCCGCTACGCCCTGAGGTGCGTCCGTGCGGAACAGCCTTCTCTATTGCGGTGCGCAGGCTGAACAGGCTATCGGGAAGGTCGCCGGCGCGCAGCGAGGTCCGCACAGCCGACATCCCACAACCGAGGTCGACCCCCACGGCGGCGGGAATGACCGCGCCCTTGGTTGGAATCACGCTCCCGATAGTCGAGCCTTTCCCCAGATGAACGTCAGGCATGACGGCCATGTGCTTGAACACGAACGGCATCTGTGCGGTGTTTATCAGCTGTTGCTTAGCTTCGGGTTCAACCGGGACGCCTCGGGTCCACATTTTGATGGGCTTGCCGTTTTCAACCTCAAGCAGTTCGAAGGTTTGAGTGGTCATTATTTTCGCTCCTATGATTTCTGTTTGGGAGCTCTATAGCGAGCGGCGTGCCAATTTTACGGGCGGACGTTTATTTTTCTACTATCTTACTGATACATAAAGACTTTATGCGGATTTAAAGAGATTCAGTCACAGCATTGCTATTCAGTAGCGAGTCGAAAAACTATACTGATTTATCGTCACCTATCTTTTTGGATATCACGAAGTGCAGGTCAAAAAAACAGTCGCCATTGGCATTCTAGGGACAAAGCTCGACCGTGCTGGAAAAGGTGAGCAGCGCTGGAACAGATGGCGTCCGACCATCTCGCTTTGCCAGCAGCCTGATCTGGTGATTGATCGCCTTGAACTGATTCACGGGGAAGCGCGCTGGGATACCGATCTCGCCTTGAAGGTAGCGGCTGATATTGTGCAGGTATCGCCAGAGACCGAGGTTCGCCTGCATAGCATGGCCATGCGAAACGCCTGGGACTTCGAGGAGGTTTATGCCGCATTACATGACTTCGCGGCTGACTACCCATTTGACACAGAGCGGGAGGATTATCTTGTTCACATCACTACGGGCACCCATGTTCAACAGATCGTCTGGTTCCTGCTGGCCGAGTCCCGGCATGTCCCTGCCAAGCTGATACAGACGCAGCCAAGTGGTCTGCGGGATGACGTCTCGGCATCGGTAGGTAAACACGTTGTCACCGACCTGGATCTTCAGCGCTACGACCAGATCGCGAAGCGATTCCAAGCTGAGCGCCTGGAAGGCACAGAACTTCTCAAGTCCGGCATTGAAACCCGCAACGCGGCTTTCAACCGTACGATAGAGCAGATCGAACGGGTTGCCGTGCGATCCCGTGCCCCGATTTTTATTAGCGGCCCAACAGGGGCCGGCAAGTCTTTTCTGGCACGGCAGATCTACGAGCTCAAACGGGGACGTCACCAGATCGATGGGCCGTTCGTCGAGGTGAACTGCGCCACGTTGCGCGGTGATACAGCGATGTCGACGTTGTTTGGCCATACGAAAGGCGCGTTCACTGGCGCCCAGCAGGCGCGAGAGGGCTTGCTGCGCTCGGCCCACAAAGGGGTTTTGTTCCTCGACGAGATCGGAGAGTTACCGCTCGATGAGCAAGCGATGCTCCTGAAAGCGATTGAGGAGAAAAAGTTCTTGCCGATGGGTTCTGATAAGGAGGTCGAGTCTGACTTCACCCTGATAGCGGGTACTAATAGAGATCTGCATCAGCGCGTGATTGAAGGGCTGTTTCGCGAAGACCTGTTAGCCAGAATAAATATTTGGACTTTTGTGTTGCCCGGGCTGGCTAACCGAAGCGAAGACATTGAGCCGAACATAGATTTTGAATTACTGCGATATGCCAGAGATCACGGCCATATGGTTCGCTTCAACATCGAAGCTCGGCGCCGATATCTCTCCTTTGCTACCGATAGGGATGCCACCTGGCCAGGAAACTTCCGACAACTTTCTGCTTCGATCACCCGAATGGCCACACTCGCTGATAGCGGCCGCATCGACATGGCGCTTGTGGAGGATGAACTGGAGCGACTGCGCCTGGATTGGCGGATACCGACCGCTTCGGACCCACTGTCCGAGCACCTGGCTGAAGCAGGCCTTGAGATTGATTTGTATGATCGCCTTCAACTGGAGTCGGTCTTGAGGATATGCAGCACCGCAGCTAGCCAGGCGGATGCCGGCCGCAAGCTCTTTGCACACAGCAGATCAGCCAAGGCGTCGCCTAACGATTCCGATCGAATTCGAAAATTTCTAGCTCGATTCAACATCACATGGAGCCAAGTCCACGAGCTCGTAGCGCATCGTCATGCGCTAACTTGATACGTTACGTCCGTTACGGCGTCGCCCTACTATAATTAGTGCCCCCCTCCCCTAAAGGAATAGGTTTCAATGAGAGCACTCGCTGTCTTACCGCTGTTTTTCTTCCCACTGGTCGCCTTGGCTGACTGCACAGATCAACTGCAAACGTGGGCCAAGACCCTGCGTCCGGATTTGAAACTCGACAGCGAACATGCTGTGTGCAGGATCAATCCGGCAAACTCCAGCCAAGTCCTGGCTGCCCTGCCCTTTGCCGAGAATGTTGATGAGGATGGCCAGGGCGAATATGGCCTGGCCGTGGTTGTGGCCAATGCCTCCAGCGGCAAGATCGTTGCCCATCACTACCAAGCGGCTTCAATCAGTTCAGACGCCGTATATTTTGAAAGTCTCTCGCTGGACACCGCCCGCTATCAGCTTGCACCGCAGATACGTGCGTTTGGTGTACGAGTGGCTTATCAGGGATCATCCAGGGTCAATCCTTTTAGCAGTACGACCTTGAATCTCTATGTACTCGATGGCCCAGCGTTGCGCCCAGTCATGAACACACTGGAAGTCAGCAGAAGCAACGGTGAGTGGGATGGCTCCTGTACGGGGGATTTCATCCAGACATTGCGTACTGTCTCCATCGGAGATACGAGCAAGAATGGCTTGGCCCGTATGTATGTTAATCAGAAGACAATCAACACTCAAAACCACACCAGGGGTGAGGACTGCGAAAACGTCGTTGGCAAGCCCACCGTGGCCAAGTTCACCTTGGAATACGATGGCAACCAATACAGTGTGCCCGGTGAATTGTCATTTCCGTAAATGGCGGCGTTGATGGCGCGCTTGTTGTTTCTTGGCGGCGCGCTTTGATCATCACACTCACTCCTTCAGCCAGCCAGTGCCGTTACATCGCCAAGAAGAACGCTAGCCGTCCACTTTGCTTGAACAGTTTAGGTAATGATGCTCTGAAGCGCCGCCATCAGAGTGGTACCCGACGTATCTTGCACAGGAAAAAGCTGGTCCACGGCATAGCTAACGCTAGGAAACTCTCCGTAACTGACGGCCGTCTCGCCGGTCATATCGCTAAATAAAACGTTGCCACTGGGGTAAGTCGTCGGCTCTACCATGTAGAGCCCCCAATTGGCACTCAGTGTCACCTCGTCGCTGAACTCATAGAGACAGAAGCCCATCAGGTAGCTGCCGGTATGGGTGGCGAGATAACTCACAATGGTCTGTACGATGTCCAGGGTGACCGTGGTGAACTGTGCTTGCTGCCCGCTTGCTCCATTGTCCGACCGCGTTACCCCTATTTCACTGAGCAGCAAGGGAACGCCAAATTGCTGACCGGGCCAGTTCAGGCTGTTTGTCGTCGCGTTACTGGACCAGCTGTCGTATTGCCTCAACGTCGTGGTCAAGCCCTCCCCGACTTGATAGATATTGACGCTGTTGAAGTACCAGAGGTTGTTATAACCGATGATATCGCCGATGCCGGCCCAGTTGGCCGAGAACGTCGCGCCATCGCCGCCCGTGGTGCCCTCCGGCAGATTAGTGTTGGTCGTCACTCCATTGAGGAAAGCCTGAAACCAGTAGCTCAACGGCGGATTACCCGACGATGGATTGCCCTGGTCTGCGTTCGAGATGGGGCTGGTCAGTAACACGTAGCGATATTTCGCGGTACTGATCTGCAGTTGCAGGTTAACGATCCACCAAATCACCCTGGCCAGGCGTGATCCTGGAGCAACCGCCCCGCTGCTTCCCTGACCGACAAACGTATTGATATCGATCTCGTTGCCAACGGAGAAACTATGGACGGCCGGATGGATATCGCCGCTGACCACCACGCTACTGACAAACTGCTTCAGTGCGCTCTGTATGTCGGACGGCGCGCTGTCGAAGCTGTATGAGGCGTCAGGATCGTTACCGTTCCACGCATAAGTGTCGTCCGACAGGAAATAATTGGATATGGGCACCACAACCTTTACGCCACTTTGATGCGCATAGTCCAGAAAGTTGATATGCGCGGTGCCATACGTTCCGTTCCAGCCACGTGTTGCACCCCAGTCATAGAGGCGAACCAAGTTAAAGCCGAAGCTGCCGATCACTCCGATATCGTTTCGGTAGGCGTTGCCGCTGGTGTCCTGCCCGGTATTCCAAAGCGCCTGGAAACTGTCGTTAAAGAAGTCGGAGTCAGAGAACTGCGCTTGTGCCCCGGCGTTGGAATAGGGGGGAGACCATGTCGTCCATGTCGGGCTGTATACCACTCCAAATACGGTGTCCGAAGTTGCCATTTTCGATCCTTCCTTTCATGGGTGAAAAGCTGCTTCGCCTCAACTGCGCACTACTCAGGCAGGGTAGATCTGATTTTGAATATCCAGAATCCCGGTGAGCTTATCGGCGCCATCAACGTAGCTATAGACCAGCACATCGAGTACCCACTGCCCTGGCGCCGCGGCCGTAATACCCATTTGCTCGGCGCTGCTTGTCATGGCTGAAGCCAGTGCTCCCACAAGACCAGAGGCCTTCCAGTCTGTGTCGACGTTGAACTGAACGGTTGGCACCAATATCAAAGGATTACGGAAGGAAAGACTGCCCGGTATTGTCGGATCGGTCTTTCCATCCACCGATTGCCAGTAAGTGGCGCCGATGCGCATTTGGCGCATCGTCCCCGGCAAGGCCTGGGTCTGGGATGCCACCAGCGTCTCGAAGAAATTACTGAGTGCGCCAGTCAAGTCTGGCCCCGTCATGGGTACGGTTTCGGTATGACTGAGCAACGGAGTGATCCGTGTTGGGAACTTCACCACCGGTGTCTTGTAGATGAACAGTGGGTTTATCTGGGCGCCGGCAATCAAGTTGGCGTTGCGCGAGATTGACGTTCCGCCGCTGGCGTTCTGCAGCAACAGCAGATTGAGCCGGTAGAAGTCGTAATCGAGTTCCAACTGGTCTGAAATCAGCGCCTGCTCTTTTTCCAGCGCAAATGCCAAGCGGGTCCCTGCCTGAGAGGCACTCAGCCAGGCCCCCTGCCCTTCAACCCCATTGCCGGGAGGCACATACTTCAGGCCCGGCCACAGTATCTGGCGATAGACCTTGATCACCGCTGATGCCTCCGTACCCGACAACGTCAGTCTGTAGGTTTGCGGTGCAGTAAAGACTTGAGGATTGTTTTGCCCATCTATTATTTTTTGCGTGCCCGCCGGATCGACAACCAGCCAGTCAGTGTTACCGCTCCCGACGACCGCAGGCTTGATCGTCTGCTCGCCACTGAGTTTGAAGCCATATCCATCGAACTCGGTCGCCAGCGCGGCCGGAACAACCCCATTGTTTAGGTCGACCGTATAGCTTGCATCGGTCACGAAAAGGAAATCGTCAGGGTCTACCGAAAAATCCGTCATCTGCCCGATGCGATCCAGCGTGACGCCGCTGATATGGGCCGGCACCCCGCGGACCAGCGTCGACATCAGATAACTGAAAGTCTTTTCAGGCAGGCCTGCGAACAGCTTCATGGCATGCACGCCGCTCCACGCATTCTGGAGCCTGCCCGCCAGGTCCGCGAGCGCGGCTACCGCGTTGGCAGCGGCCGGGCTCGCAGTATCGGCCAAAGTATCCGGCAGTTGCGCAAGGTCAGCCGATATCGCGGGCCAGACCGCCGAAAAAGCCGCCAACACCTCAATGACACTCTCGTACTTAGGCGCGCTCGCATAGTCCAGCGCATCCGCGCTGTCATCGCTGGTCTGATTGAAACGAACTTCCAGCGTCATCTGATCTTGGGCCGCGTACTGCCGCTTCGTAGTGAAGCCGTAGTCCCACTGGGCCAGCACTTTAGCCGGCTCCGGCGTATCGGCTGCGTTGCTCGCAGATTGATCCGAGATGATCGCGGGGCCCGGGTAACCGCGTAAGGGGACCGGGACCTGGATCTGGCCGACATATCCATCAGTGTCGGCGCCATTGACGATGGGAACGATGAAGTTAAGCCAGGACGAGCTCTTGTACCCCTGGATACCATCCACCGAATGAAGATCGAACTCCAGCTGGCTGACCTGATAGTCGAGATTGAGCACGACCGACTTCTGAATGGCCGGGTCCTTGACCCCGAACAGGGTGGTAATTCGTGAACCGTTGGTGGAAAGCGCACCCTTTGCAGTGGCAATGCTCATTTGTGGGACGTTCTGAATACCACGCGCAGGCGCCGAGCTGTTCAACGTGTAGCTGCCAGGCAGTGTTCCTGCATCAATATCCGCCAGGTTGTCCGAGAACTGATCTTGACCACCGAAATGGGTGGCGATCGCTTCCAGCGTATCTGTAGCGCTCGGCGTGAACGCGTTGCCGTCGATGGTGACCGTACTGCCCACGGCGAAGAAGCCCGTGCGCTCTGAGTTGGCGTTGACCACATCCGCTATCTCGACGTTCATCCATGCCGCCACGTCCGTGATCGTCGCGAGCGAGGCAGGCACCACATAGGACGTCACGTTGATCGCCGTGGACCCCAGGAACAGCGGCTCATCGGTGGCGGCCAGCGTCAACCCGAGAGGTAGATCCCCGGGCTGCTTGACCTTGAAGAACTCGGCAATCGTGCTGAGCGTATCGGAGCCCGTGGTCGTGTAGGTATCAGGGACACCGGCATAGCTCACAGTCAGCCCCGGGCGAATGATGTTCGGGACATAAAAAATGGTCTCCACGAGGAAGCTCTGGGAAACCTGGGCCCGGGCCGCCAGCGGTGCGAACGGTTGGTTCGGATCGGCGACCTCAGCCGTATCATCCGGCGTACGGATGACCCCGGCCACCAGGTTGCCGGAGAGCTGTGGCGCCGTGGTTGGGTCATTGCCAGCCCCGCGGCCCTGAACCTCGAGATCGATTTGGACCAACGTCTGCACTGAGTAGGCAGAGCTCAAGGTCGTCAGCAACTGTTGCTTGAGCGTGGCCTGAGCCTCATCAAGCCCCATGCTGTCGGTCCCGAGAATCGGCGCGACGATCCCGGACATGCCGGTCGCGATCCCACCTTTAGCGGCAATCACGTCGGCAATATTGGCGGCGACTTTACTGTCCGAGGAACCCGACACGGCATATGACGGCGACAGCAACAAGTCGATGGCGGCCAGGAACTGCTGGTTCCATTGGTCTGGATCCGCAGCGCGGAAAGCCTGCTGCTTACCGCTCCAGACCAAGCCCTTGTCGCTGGAATAGGTTGGGACTTCAACGGTGTTGTTCCAGGCAACGGTCGAGAGAGGCGTTACGCCGAAGTAGCGGACCCCGGATTTGTTGACCTCGTAGGTGATGCCCACGCCGGACTCTGAGAAATTGACCACCCACAGCGTCTTTCCACCTGTCGACGATGCCGGGTTGGCAGTGGCTGCCAGCTTCAACGAGGGTTTCTTGATCTGCGGGGTGCCCTGGGTCTGTGTCGATGCGGGGCCGGTTGCGATTTTCAGCCCCGGGAAAACCGTCTCGAAATCAATCGCGAACTGTTGGAGCGATCCCTGGTCGACAGCCGTCAAGCCGGCAAATGGCTGGGCCGGTATATCGGTCCGCGCTGAAACGACATGGGGCGCCCCTGCGAAGGCCGGAGCCAGCAGGGACGGATCGCGGCTCATCGTCAGGGTCACGCCGAGACTTAAGATTGCCTTGGTTTTAGCCGGGGTAACCGCCGCCAGCACGGAACCGGTCAGCGGCGGCGCCAGCAGCGTACGGGCGCTGACCGCAACACCGGACGCCGCCGCGGCAACATCGGCCACACTGATCTGTGTGAGGTTCTGCGCCAATCGGTCGGCGTTGATACGCGCCGTCAGCAAGCCAAAGGTGTCGTTGGCATACGTCTGGTATTGGGTGCCATCAATGGTAATCGTCATGTTGGCGGGCAGAAAACCTGGCAACGAAGCACAAGCCGAAGCAAGGCTGCCGTCATCCAGGTTGTAGCGGGACGCCACGTCATGGAGGGTGTCGCCGCTGAGCGAGGTCATCGCTGGAGCGACAATGGCGGCCCCTGCCGCGATGATCCCGGCGAGCCCGGTTATCTGGGCCATGAAATCGCTGACGCTGAGACCGAATGCCAGCGCCAGCGTGTTGATCGTCGATGTCACGGTCGGCGTTATCGTCCGACCATTGAGATTGATCGCCACCGAAGCGAACAGGCCCGGTACGTCACCATTGTATTGAGTGAGCCCATCCAGGCTCCATCCCGGATATTTGGCGATAATGTCCGAAAGCGTCTCGGCACCCGTTGCGCCATAGATGCTGGCGCTAATACCGATGTTGTTCGCCAGGTACGGAATGGCAAGCAGAGCCGAGTCCAGGAATGGCACCGAGCGGTTCTGATCAAGTACCGAGCCCACGTCGCTGGCATGCGCACCGGCGATATCCGCCAGTGTCTCGCCCTCTGCAATGGAAACAGGCACCGTCTCAATGAACAGAGCGGTATTGACCTCCCAGATGCCGGGCACTTGAGCATTGCCTGCAAGGAACTGGGCTTCAGGCGAACCCGTTGCGCCGGGCGGAGCGCCGAAATCGCTGGCCAGTGACGTCAAGGTGTCGTTGGAGTTGGACAGTACGCTTGAGATTGTGAGCTTCGTGCCCACTGGCCAGATGTCGTCCAGGAACTCATTGGCCCCGGCGACTTCAAGCACCGTGACGACAGCCTCCTGATCACCGCTGTTCTTGCGCACTTGCTCGGTGAAGCTGGCCGCAGCGTCTTCCAGCGTCACGCTGGCCGTTGTCTGGTAGCTGTACTGCCCCGTTGTGTCGGAATAGGTCAGCGTCAGGTTTGCGCTGAGCGGCGCCGTCGAGTTCGGCGTCACCAACCCCGGAACACTGCCAGGGCCATCAACCACCAGTGTGCCGACCTGAAGCCCGATCGCACTGAGGGACAGCCCGGCCGAGCCAACCGTCGCAGAGCGTACGGCTGTGTGAACCATTACATCCTGGGCCACTTTTACTGCGGCGTTGTTGTCTGCCAGCGTGGCCAGGTCGATGGCGCCGTCCAGGCGAGTGACGATGGCTTGGGGCGTATCGCCCGACAGCACCAGATAGTTGCTCGGAACAGCGAGCTGAGTGCCCTGCCCCCACAGCAGATCGGCCCGGGCAGCGGCGTTGTATTGCCCCAGATTGGCGGCCGTCACCGCATAGCCTGTGGAGCTCTGCGACAACGTAAGGTTTAACAACGACCCGATGTCCCTGTAGCCATTGGCCCCCAGCGTCACCGGATCAACGACCAGGCCCTGCGCGCCGGCCAAGAAGACATAGGCGGAGTTCGCCAGGCCGAGGAGACGAACGCGAGCCGTTTCGCCAACGTTCTGCGCATCCGCGACAGTGCCTAAGGTCGTGCTCAGCCAACCGGTCACATCGGGCTGTTGCAGTTGGTAAGAAACGGTTTGATAGGTTGCCAGGGCCCCGCTGGCGCGTATGGCCGCTGCTGTTGACAGCTCGGCACTTGGCGCGCCCCCCAGCATCTGCAGCGGAGAGTTGTCCGGCAGGAACTGAGTCGGCGAAATCGAAACGGTGACCGACAGATTGTTGTCCCCCGATGCCGGAGAAGAGAAACGATAAGCCGTCGTCGCCGAGGGCCATGCCCCGACTGAAACCATCGAATCGGTGTAGCCCAGCGGCTGATCGATGGGGCTTAGAACCGAGCCGTTGGTGCGGTTGCCGAGTACATCCTGGAACGCAAGCGCGACCTCGGACATTGCATTGGGGCTGATGCCTGCATAGGGGTTCAACGCGGGTGGTGGCAACGGAGCGCTTTCGATCGCATGGTTGACCTTCGCAAAGGCAAGCACCGACATGACCTGCTGGTAGTCCCAGGGGGCATCATCGTTCTCAGTCGTGGGGCCGGCGGGCAGCCCCTCATTGCTGGCCTTGAGGGCAGCCGTTTCTGTGATCTGGAAGCCGAGCAGGTTGAAGAGCGTGTTCAGCGCTTGCTGATCGGTTTCCTCTGCTGTATCGACGGGCTGTGGGTTCGCCCGGGTGACGTCGAAACCGACGTGCCCTTGCGGCAAGGTGGCGGTGAGGTTGAGTGTGCCGCCCCCTACGATGATGGATTGGCCCTCCGCCAGGATCTGCGCGTCCTGGTTTGTATCGGCAATCAGTGACAGATCGATCGCCTGGGCAGACGCGATGCTGCCAAAGGTGTCGCCGGCCTGGATGATGTAGTCAGCCTTAGTTGGGATTGTGAGTGTCGCCCCGACCAAGAGCAGGTTAACCGTGTTGAGATTGAGAGCGGCCAGCGCCTCCGGATCGAGGAAGTCATATTCCTGCGAGATGGATGCCAGCGTATCGCCGGGCGCGACGACCTGGACCGGGTTCCCGGAGAACTGAAGATCATTGCCCGGCTGGAGCCAACCAGTCACCTGGGCTTTCTCGGCTGCAATCGCGGCTACCGTCACGCCGGCGCGCTGCGCCAGGCTGAGGAAACTGTCAGTGGCCAGCGCTGCGACCTGGCCGGACGCTCCCGTTACGGTGGTGCCCGGCACCATGGTTCCGACAACGGTCTGGTTCAGCTCCGCCAGCGAGACGGCATCAAGACTGACATAAGAGGCATAGAGCTGCGCCACACTGGCAAGCGTGTCTGAGCTCGTGACCTCGTGGGTCAGCGCCTCGAAAAAGATATTGTGAGTACCGGCATCTACGTTGTCACCGATCAGCGCCACGTTGTTGAAGGCGTACGCTACCGGGCTACCCGCCACCTGATTGTCGGCGACCACGATGATCTGAATGGTCGCCTGGGTTCCGCCGGTGAAAAGGGTTTGAGGCAGACCCAGCGTTCCGTCGGTCGTCACATAGCGCAAATAGTAACCACCGGATTTGACCACACTGCATTCCCACAGCAATTGCAGGAAGTTGAGCGAATTGGCGGGTTCGAGATCGGCCAGCGGCGTCTCCAACAGGCCGGTGTTGAGCATGCGAATCGGCGTTTTACGCAGCGTCAGTTGTGGTGCGCCATGGCTTTCTGTGCTGAGGTTCGTCTTCAGGATGAAGCTGTCGGTGCGGCTCAGCGTGTCAGAGACCAAAACACCGGTCGTGCTGGACGAGCTCTGATCCGGATAAGCGATATAGAGGGTCGCGGTCTCGCTGTTGGTGGTAAGGAACTCCCACAGTGCCAACAGCCGCTGCATCCCCGCCTGATCCGCTCCGGCGACCATATAGGTGCCATCGGGCGCGTCAGGGATCGTCTGGATATCGATGCTGATCGAGGTCGCGTAGCACGTGTTTTCGAGGGCAACGCTCTCGATGCTGCCATCGGACATCGTGGTGCCGGATTTTGGCTGGTACAGCAGCGTGCCGGTCGGACTGGCGGCAAGCGCCGATATCATGGCATCGGGCAGCGTCCACATCGACGGCTGCACCACTTTCTGGCCACTGGGGACGATGGCCGCCGGCACTTGCGGGGTCACCCAGCGATTGATCGTGCCCACCGACTGGCAATCGGCCGTGTAGCTAAACTGCGGCAATGCAATGGCTTGGGAGACGCTTGGCTGGAAAGTAAGCGTCTTGAAGCTATTGATCTGGTCGACTTCTGGCTGGACCAGCGGCATGACGGCAGCGCTGGGGTCAACGGACACCCACGACGCACCTGAGCTGCCGATGTTGATGTCGTATCCAATGGCAACCGCGCCCAGCGGGTACTCCTGACCGATAAGGGCATAGAGCGGGTATGCCACCGTTGCCGATGGGGCTGGCTGCCCAGCGAACTGCGGCGCCGGGGCTCGCAGGCCGCTCATCATGAAACGGCTGGTCATGTTCAGCGCATCGGTGAACATCCCCATGGACGCCAGGTTATTGGTGAGCACCGACAAGCGCATGCCAGGGATAGCAACAACAGACAGGGTCAGCACCTTCGACGTGGCATCGACCATAAAGAGGCCCGTGACCAAGGCGATGCGATCCGTCAGCTGTTCGAGGGAAAGATCGTAGGCCGCGCCAATGCCGCCCAGCGTGTCGGCGGCCGCTATCGAATGGCTCACATTTGGCGCTGTCAGCGACGCCCGGGCGGCCAGAAGCGATGCCATCCCTGAGGCCGTGCTGTCTGCGATCAACTTCGCAGAGACTTTATACTGGCGCTGGATGTTCCCGAAGCTGCTGGCATACGGAATGTTGATGAGCTGGCCGACAGCCAGCGGGGCCGTTGCGACCAGGGTGCCATTCCACTGCTGCAAACTCTGGATCGCCGCCGCCTGGGTTCGGTCATCGGCCGCGAAGAACGCTGCGGCGATGGAGGTCAGTGTATCGCCCGTCGTGGCCGCATAGGGCAGGATGAAACTGCTGCTGGTTGGAACCGAGACGGCTGGCAAGTTGACGGTTTGGCCGATATCAAGACCGATTGCGGCGTTGTTGCTGAGCAGTTGGGAGAGTGTGAGGCCTGGATACGCCGAGGCCACCTTGGCGAAGGTGTCCCCATTCTGAACCGTGTAGATCGTGTTATTCGTGGTGGTCTGCGGGATCGAGAGCGTCTGACCGCCCGTAAAGGTCAGGTTCGGATTGGCCGTGGTCAGAGTCGTCGGATCGAAATCAGCGACACGGTCGTACCAGTAACCGATGATTGAGTTGTAGGTGTCCCCTGCCCGGGTCACCGTGGTCAGATCGCCGAGCACAATTGACTGGCCTGGGTTTATCACGGTCAGGCTCTCGGCGTTTGTCGTCACCAATTGCTCGGCGGTGACGCCGAACTGGGCCGCCAACGAGGTGATGCTGTCGGTTGATTTGGCCGTAAAGGTGATGTCACCGAGAACAAGCGTAACCGCGGTATTGAGGACGTTCTGTGCGGACTGATTACTGGCGGCGACCATATAAGGAGTCACCTGCAGAGGTATCAACAACTCCGTCCCGGCCGGCAGCGGATTAAAGTCGACGCCTGGGTTGGCTGCTTTGAGCGTGCCCGGGTCGATGCCGAAATCTGCGGCGACCGATGCCCCGCTTTCACCGGCAATGACGGTGTGCAGGATGCGCATCGCCGGGATCGTGAGCGCGGTCCCCGCCGGTAGGTTGTCGAAGTCCACGCTGGGATTGGCGGCCTGTAGATCGGCCGGAGAGACGCCGAAACATGCACTGAGCCCGACCAGGGTATCGCCGCTCTGGCTGGTGTACGTGACCGTAGTCGTGGGGATGAAAATCGTCTGGCCGACAGTCGGGTCAACGCTCTGGTAGTCCGGATTGATCGCCCTGAGATCCGCTTCGCTCACGCCGAATAAGTGGGCAATCGAGGCAAGTGTATCGCCAGTACGTACCGTGTAGTTATTGGTAAAGCTGTTGGCGATCGAGGTCAGCGAAGCCGCTGCGGTCTGGCCTTCGTCAAGTTGCAGGTCGAGATCGGCCAGCAGGCTCTTGGCCTGTTGCATCAGCCCCTTGGTCAGCATCTGAAAGTAGTAGCGGAATATGAGGGTTGCCATGGATTCCGGCGTTTCCATCAACTCCTCGGCCTGCAGGGTTGAGCCCGTATTACGGGCGGCGAACTGGGCGGCCAGGTCGGCAAAGTACTGTTGGATCGTCTGTTCGTAATCTCCTTCCGGCACGCGGTCAGACAAGAAGTTTATGGAAAAATCAGGCGTAGACATCGTCAGTTCGGGAATCATGGCCATCAAGGCCATGGGGATCTCTGTGCCGGGATCCGTTGTCGGCCGGGCCGCGACCGCAAACTGGATGTTGTTGCTGGTGAACAACGTCTCCAATGCGCTGTAGGTGAAGATCGTGGACGCCACATCGCTCAAGGACAACGCGTCAAGAATTTCATCGATCAACGCAGCCGAAAGCGTTTCCTGAGTGTGACCGATAGCATCGGTGATCCAGTCGGTGACAAATGTCAGGAACTGGTTGGTACCAGCGGCGGGATCCGTCGACGTCTCCATGCCCAGCAGCAGGGCAAGTACCGGGTTCATGCTGGTACCAGGAAAGCTCGGGGCACCCGGGAAACTGAAGTCGCTGGGCAACGCCTGGGAGATCAATGGAATCGCCGTCAGGTTGACCGTAGTCGTCGCAGCCAGGTTGAGTGCGGACCGGCGCAGCAGCACACCACGCTTTTGCAGGCTGCGAGCGGCTCGGCTGCGCAGCTTTGCGTAGGGCCGCTGGCGCAGCACCGGGGCCTGGGTCCGGTAAGACCCCCGCAGGATGCTCTGAGGGTTTGAATTCGAGGCAATGAGCCAGGGGGTGGTGGAGTCTGAGCCTATGGTGAAGCTCTCGGTGATGGTTGCCGAGAAGGAGAAACGAATGCGGATGAAGACGATCTTGATCGAGACACTGACGCGCACCCCTGCACTGATCTCAAGCAGGATGGCCTTGTAGCTCTGCATGTCCAGAGAAACCGAGGCATAGACTGTGAGATTGACGCTGGCCTGGATGATTCCGAAGTCGACGGTCGCGTAGACAATACCGACCACCGCCACGGTCCCGCGCAGATGTAGGTAACGTTCCGGCGACAGGTTGGCCGAAGTGGGATTGAACCAGGCAAGTACCCCCTGAACCTGTCCACCGACAGTGATGCTTATACCTCCGGACAGGATGCCCAGTGAGATGGTTTTTCCGACGCCGACCTGGAGTGCCAGACCGAACTCGAGAACAGGAGAGAAATTGCCGTTAGAGATGACGGGGACATTGGTCGAGGTCGTCCCGTTGAGAACCGCAAAGTAAAAGCCGCCATAGCCAATGAACGGGAAAACCTGGACCGAACCGGATCTGGAAAAGTCAGTAAGACTTGGCGGAAAGCCGACGTCCACACGGAAGTTGCCGTTGGTATAGATGTCCAGCGTGATGATTGGCAATGTGATCGACACTTCGCCCAACTCGATGTGTCGCATGGCATCGGGCAGCGTCAACTCGATATGGTAGACACCGATGGTGTCGCTGATCTTGCGGTACAGAATTTCGAAGCGAAGGCCCGCCAAAGAGCCTGCCCGGCTGCCGGAAAGCTGGATCAGCAGGCCGTAGAGATTGGGGTCGTTGAAGACGACGCTGAGCTGTACCGTGGACATCGCGGTGAAACGGGTTCCGATCAGCCAGTTAGAGCCCGCGTCATAGGAAAGCCCCGGTAACTGTGTGGCCGGATTCTGCTGTGGGTTGCCCGTTGGAACCAGCGCTTTTTCAAGGGCCTTGATGACACCATCCATCGTCGCCGGTGGTGTCTCTCGCAGGGCCATGCGCTGACCCAGGCCAAGGTATTCAAGATCGAAACTTTGGGTGCCGGAGCCAGGCACAACGGGCGGTGCCTGGTTCAGCGGATCCCAACTGAGTGGCGCGGCGCCGTTCTGGCCGTAATCCTGCCCCAGGAAATTCCCGCTGAGCTGGAGGTCGAACTTCGATTTGCCGTACTGCTTGCTGTACTTCAGGACAAATTTAGTGAGTTTCATGAAGCCCAGATCGACGCCCAGATCCATGTCGACTTCAATGTTCTTGGTCTGGAGATAGACTTTGACTGTCAGGTTCGGTAAGCCAATTTTTTCCAGCACGTCCCAAGGCGAAGAGAGCGAGATGTTCCGACCCGGGTCGGCGAACTCCAGCAGGAAACTGAACAGGTCGCCGACGGTGCTGTTGTTCAGACTCACCGCCACATAGGTATTGGCGGCTACCTGGTTGTCTTTGTGATAGGTGACCGACAGGCTCTTGTAACTGAAGATAATGTCGCTGGTGGTCGGATCAAAGAGGTAGGCCACGCCCAGGATCATGCCATTGATGTCGACGGTGCCCCGAACATAACCGGAATACTGGGCCGGAGCAGTGGAGCTCATGCGGCTGGATCGCAGCATGAATTCAGCCGCGATCGATATCGGCAAAATGTCCAGTTTCCACATGACCTGGACGTTGACCATGTAGGTATTGTTGCTGGTGTCGAACTGGCACTGAAGGTAGTTGATGGTGATGTCCGGTACGGCGTCAGCGATCCAGGGCAGGAGCTGACGCGCGATATCGGCGATCTTCATCGGTGTGTTCGGCGACATCGTACCGGTTAACACCCACCCCGCTGAACCGGAGCTGTTATAAGCCGTCGCGTAAAACTCAGAGCCTAGAAACACAAATGAAGTCGAGAGTTGAGCCGTTGTGATCGCTGCCGATTTATTGATAGTCAGGCCGAGACTGTCGATCTCGATGAGTTTAATTCCGCTACCGAGATTGATTGACCAGTCACCTTGGGTAAAGAGTGCTTGGCCAGTAAAGGAATAGTATCCGTTGTTGACATCTACGGTGGCGCTCAGCGTGTCGAACACACAACCACTTTGTGGGATGCCCGTTATACCGACAACGGAAAGCAGGTCAGAAACGTCGATAGCGTTGTTGTTGTAGAACCGACCGATCAGTGAGGGAACAGAGACGCCTGCATAGAAGCTGAGGGTCTGGTTACCGAAGAAATGAAAATTGCCCCCGACACTGATACTCAAGCTCAACACATTGCTGAGCACCATAGAGAACGAGAACTCGATGCTATCCAGGTTCGCCGCATTAAGGGGCAGTAGCGAGACCGACGTGTCTTCGACCACTTTTGTAGTCATCACGGACGATGTGGCGCCGCCATAGGCCAGCGACAACGCTATACGGGTAACGTTGAGGGCACTTCCAAGGGGAAAACGCGGTGGGACATAAGCGGCAAGCTGCGTACCGACGAACAGCGCAGCGAGGCTCGAAAGGTCCGGGATATTGAGCTTCCAGCCATCTGCGGTGCTGAAAACCGGGCCGGTCCCCTCATTGACAGGCAAGACGCTCGACATCGGGACGGCACTGACTGCCAATTGTCCGGCGGGGATCTCACCGACCAATTGACCCGCGCCACCGGAAGACGAACTCGTCAGCGAGAGTTGTGCCTTGAAGGTGAGCAACCCGGCCTGTGGCGCGGTGATAGCTAGCTTGTTTGAGAGCGAGAAAACAGGGCATGTGGTGCTGGGGTTAGCCCAGCTTGTGATTGCGCCGGCCACCGGTGAAATGGAACCGCTCCAGAGCTTGGCATAGGTCTTGGGAGGAACGGGCACGCCTGAAAAGGTCAGCGTACTGCCCGACGCTGCTGACGCCGCAGTCAGGCTGGCCCCCGTGAAATCATATTGACCTGGAACGTCGTTGGCGATCTTGGCAAACGCGATACCCAGCACCTGCCCGTCACCCAAAGTGACCGCGAGAGACAGTTCGGCCACTCCATCGCTATCGACACTGAACACGGCGGTGGCAGCCGGCTTTGTGAAGCCCATGAAGGTGCCGGTCAACGTGCCGACGAGTGTGATGACCGTGCCCGGCGGCGTTGCGCTTGTGAGCGCCATTTCGAGGCTGGCGCTTGGAAACAGCGTGGCATCACTGAGCAGCTCGGTAAGAGGTGCCGATCCCAGTTGATTGTCGGCCGGCAGGGCCAGGCTCGTGTTCGAAGCGTTCAGATAGTCATTGGTGTGGAGGCTGGTCCAAAGATCCTGGATGTTCATTTCTTGGCTCCCTGCCTTCTGATCTCGTGTTGCGGCGCAATCAGCACCGTATTTCCGTGTGCGGTGGCCTTGAGGCGGCTGACAGCATTTTTACCTGTACCCGTGTTACCGCCCGCGCCGTTTTTCAGATACGAGGCGTACCAGCCCAGGGCGCCGCTGGTTTGGGCGTCCGGATTGCCGAACATCAGCATGTTGATCTGCCCGTTCGGCGGGAAACTGAGGCTCAAGAACTTCAACGCGATGTCTTTGAGCTGAAGAATGTAGGTCGGTGGCTGAACCAGGAACGAAACATCGCCGAACGCCAGCTTGAGCACGCCTTGCAGCGAGATCGCGCGATCACCTCCGCTGACGCCTGGCATGCTGAGGCCTACATAGTTGGTTACACCGTTCATATTGGGCGCCCATCCCAACATCAGCGATGCGGTAAAGCCCGCCTGCGCAGCGAGAGCGCCCAGAGACCCGAGATCGAGTTCGAATTCCAGGCCGAACCATGGTGCTGTGAGCATGCTTCCCTGAATCGGAGAATCTACAGGCATGAAGCCCATCGAGTCCGGGGTTGTCTGCCCTGTGCCCTGCACCAAGCCCGTTAGCTTCATCGGGAAGTGGGCGGCCAGACTGAGTACCCGGACCTGGCTGGCGCCCTGGTCGAGCAAAATCTTTGTGGCATCAAACACAAACGTCCGATAAGTGGGCGATGCTTGATCGAAGGTCATGTCGATCGACAACGCCGAATAGGCCAGGCCGCTCCCTATTCCGCCGATATCGATGACAGCTTGCTCGGGACCATAGGAAAAAAGATCGAACCCGGTCTGCGGCAGGAACGAAACCGAACCGCTCAGTTGGAAAAGCGAATTAACCGTGGTGTCGCCTGGATCGTCCTCACCGCTGGTAACCGTGATGAAGGACGCGGTCTGAATGTTGACCATGTAGAGCGTACTGCTCGACATGCTGTAGGACGTGGGGCCATTGCTGGTAAAGGAGTAGGCCCCTACCCCACCGCTCTTCTGATAAGTGCCGTAGAGCACCAGATTGTTGTCGGACGCGTTCTCCTGCGTTGATTGTTCGCCGAACAATTCATTAATCATCAGTTCGATCGAACTGGAAAAGGAAATGATTTCTGAGTTGGCGATCCCGACCTTCAGTGACAGCACCTTGTAGTCATATGGCTGAGTGCTGGTCAAAGGTTCAAGCGAGTTATAGTCGATAAGGCCGAACGCCGAGCTCGCTGTCGTCACGTACTCAGCGGCACCGGTGACGACCGGGGTGACGGTGATGCCTAAATGGTGGGCCTGGAACTTCGACGCGTCGATGCCGGCGGCAAGTCCCTCCAACTGCGGCGGCAGTCCGGAAAGGGGGACTTCCCCATTCAACACAAGTATGCCGTTCCAGTTGGCGCTCAGCATCACAGTATTGACGAAGTAGCTGAGATCGGTATCGCCTGCTTTCAGCCGGCTTGTTGCGTCATCGAAAATGTCGGAGATGATCTTTTGAGTCGCAGCCGTTGAAGTATTGAAGGCGTCGCCCTCAGTCCATTGAGCGGTGTCTGCAACGATCTGTACCAACTGCTTATTGCAGAATTTAAAAATGACGATTGAGTTGTGATCCGCCCAGCGCCATGGGGACAAGTCAAACTCCCAATCAGCGACGAAGAGACTGAAGTCGCCGGTATAAGAACGGATTGTCTGGGCCCAGGTATCGTACTGAGTTGTCGTCAGGACACTCTGCAGCGAAATGTTCAGCGCGGCTTCATCTGGCCACATACCAGAACCGGGGCTGACGCCAACAACCAAGGGGGCGATCGCCGTCGTTACACTCGCATCCGTGATGACATTTTTCAGGGTCAGGTAGCGTTCCTGCGTCAGTACATATGGGAAGCTGCCACAGGCCGCAAAGCGATCGCCAGAGGACATGATCAGCGCCAACTGGTTTGTTTGTAGCGCGTCCTTCAATGGGCCATCGACAGCGCTGAGAACGACTGTGTCGCTGCGATACATCGGCACGACTGAAGGAGAGTTACCCAGGGTCAGGTGAGCCCAGCCCAATTCGTTTCCGGCCTGGTTGAACTCAAGCAGCAGGCCTTGGGGGGTTGTGCCGAACGGCGGTGAGGGCAGCGTTGCGGCGGATGCGGTGAGACGACTCGCGCTGAGATTGACCGCCTGCTGGATCAGCGCCTTGCGCTTGGGGGCCCAGGCCTGCATTTCGAACTGCGAGATGTCATCGGTGGTCAGGCCGACGCCGACCGTCACACCGGCGTAAGGCAATAACGGATAGCCATCCAGCCCATCTCCAAACGCATCTGAGCGCAGCGCTGAAGGTGGGAGTACTCCGAGTTCCACCGGCAGATAGTTCAAGAACGGAGAGGACGCGTCCCCCGGCCCATTGTGCAGGACCGAACTGTCGGGTTGCGCGAAATAGGCCGAGCCATCGTTTACGGACAGGTAGGCCCATGAAGTCCGGCCTGCGCCAGTGAGCGGCCCATAGACGCGCTTCGTGTCACTGGCTCCGGTGCCGGTGGCGGCTCTGAGCGTCGCAGCAAACGCCGGTTGATCCGGAACGAAACTCAGCGTCGCTGACGCATTGATACCAAGATACTCCACCGCTGATAAGCCACACATCAGCGTTGAGCTGAGATCGGGGGCGGAACCGGGCAGCGACGTCTTCCTGGTCCCGGGCAGCGATACTGTAAAATCCCCGCAGGGCGTCATGGCAACAGTCTTGTTGCCTGGCAGAACGACAGGGTTGCCGCTGGCGTCAACGGCAAGAAGCCGCTCAGTGAATACCAGCGAGGCATTGGCTGCGGGTGCAAGATTGACCGTTTCGCCAACGGCTGTACGGTAGGTTGAGGCCAGTGGCGACTGATTGGCGATAAACCCTGCGAAACTACGCAGATGGTCAAGCGGAGCCAAGGGGTCGAGCGTCATGTCCAGCGAAAGGCCAGAAGTGCCGAAAACCAGAAACCGGTGGCTCGCGCTCTGAGCGTAACCGCCGCCAACCGGCGCGGTGTAGGAACGCAGACCGACATCCAACTGTTCGGCTGCGGCCTCTGTGACGGACACCGAGAACTGGAAACAACCAGAGATGGTATTGGGACCAAGCACATTGATAGCGCCGCCACTCAGCCAGGGCAGTTGATAAGGCTGGCGAGAGCCGAACGGCGTTACTGACCAGCTATTGCCGTTTCCGGAGATGGACAAGCTCAATCCATCTTCGGAAACGGCAAGAATGGAACCACTGTCGATATTGATGGATAAATTGGCACCCTGGATCAGCGCCGACCGGATTACGACAGCCTGCGCGTTGGAGCGGGTCGCATAGACAACCGTTCCACTTAACCCGGCCGCAGGATTTTCAATGTCTTGAAACCACGCGGCGAACGCGCCCGCTCTGGCGCTGTTGGCGAAATAGACTTGAGCGGCTGAAACAAAATTGTCTATTTGAGCCGGTATCAGTCCAGGCACAACGACGAACCAGCCCCCTGAAGAGATGGCATCGGACAAGCTCAAAGTTTGAGGCCCCGTCACACCCGCCGGCAGCAGGTATGCCATCCGCACGCTATCACCCGGCGATAAGGTGTCTGGCACATATAAGCTGGTCTGCGACGGATATTGACAAAGGGCTGACATTTTCTTGCCTCGTAATATAGCTATTGTTGTGACTGATCCCAACGGATAGTGCCGTCGCTTTGTATAATGCCAGTGCCATAAAGCTCGTGATTTTTGTCGTAAACCGTTACGGCCTGACCGCCGAAAACTTCTTGATAGCAATACAACGTAATGTCACCGTTCCCATCTACCTGCATGGTAAATGGATCATTCGCGACAGTATCTGGCACAAATTCGATAAAAGCGTCGCCCAAAGCACTTCCGAGTTTTATGTTGTAATATTCCCAGATACGACTCAGCAGACTGCCTACAGGCAAAGCAAGGGCAACCTTGCCAGACGGCCCCTGATAATAATAGGCCGACTGAAAAGTGGTCAGGAACGGAGTGTACGTTGTTTTGATAGCATAAGCGTCATATTGTGGGGCATCGAATTCGACGTACCAGTTTTTACTGTCGTCAGTATATATATTGGTTACAGTCGCGTATTTGTCTGATGTCGCTGTAAACAACCTGGAAACTTCTACGATCGGCGGATCCCCTCCTGTTGCCAGATCGGTGGAAGCTGCTCCAGTTGCGCCCTGAATACATTGTTCAGGGATAATGAAGTCTGTGTCCGCGTACAGTCGAGGTGCCAGAAAAATAAAAACAATGGCTGATAATACTAGGTAGCGGTTCATTTGAATGTCACCCCCCAGTATATCGCCATATGATCGGATACATTCTGCCGCCAACCGAGCCCGGACAGGCTGTTGGTGGTGAAGTAACAAGTGGCATCACCCGTCAGGGAGACGCCGGTTATTACGAGGTGATCATAAGGACTGGAAGGAGCCCCCTTGGTGGTCAGGCTGGTCGGATCATTATCCGGGCAAGCCTCCGGAGCGGTTGTTGGGTTCGCTACTGGATCCACCCATTTAAAGCCTGTCTGATAGACGTTTTTCTTGTTGGTCACCGCGAGATTCCAGTCGCCGCCGATTATCACTGGAAAGCCTTTGGGCGGAACCGTTATTGTTCCGTAGGTCGTTGTGGTAAGGCTCTTGAAAAACGCACCCGCTGCCGTGGCTTCGTCCTGACGTGGTTTCACCGTCTTACCGAAAACAGAATGGATGTTAGCAAACCATGCATATTTATCTGCCTTACCCGTCACCTTTACTTTTGTGAGTATCGCGTAGGGAGGGCGACTGAACGAAGCGCTTGACGCATTGATGTAGGCGATTACTGTTATTTTGCTGGATTTATAAACATAGCAGTAAGCCTCCTTGTAAGAGCTTGCCCCCTTCATCACCGAGCAATCTTGCTGAATGCCGGTACCCAGGCCAGTACAGGGTACGGACGTTTGCATTGTCTCTTGTAAAAATAATATATCCACTGTGGCCATTAGCACTTTTATTTGGTCACATTTGCTCTTTGTGGTCGCCGTCGTTCCCCACCCAAGATGCAACGCATTCAAGGAGCCGACCGTCAGATCAGCTGCACGTGCGTTGGCGATCAAGAAAAGCGCAACAACCCAGGCCGAGAGGAAAACGCTCATCTGCCGAAGCATAATTCCACCCCTTTCAGGTGATGTTTATAGAGTCGCCCTTGAGAAGTGGCGCGTCATACTGATCCCCAGCTTTACCCGAATAGATCGGAGGCTGTGCCGAATTGCTCGGAAGAAAGATAAAGTTGGCTTGATAGTACTTGGTGGTCGCCGCGGCGCTGGGCGCGCCAGTGTTCTGAAGTCGTCGGTTCATGCCGAGGTTCAAGTCGGAATTTATATTGTTGCTGTTCCTGTATTGGGCCGATGTCGGGTCGGCATATTCCGCAACCAGGTTTTTGATCGTGGTCCCTAATGGAACGGACATCGGATTGCCGTTCAGAAGCACTGTAATTTCGGGAACCAGCATGACCCTGCTGGTAAAGCTGATGCTTACAATCGGGTTTCCGCTTGCCTGCTTGCCGCAGCCGGTCCCGCCATTGAGAATGTCGGTAGTGGCGGCTTCGAGATCGGCAAATGTGTCGGCTCCGATTAACCACGAGCTGAGCTGTTGCTGCGGGCCGCTATTATCCAGTGAGGCGGAACCGGTGATTATCGTCGGGAGAATCACTCTGAGATGGCGCCGGGCATTGCCCCCAAGGCACAGATCGAGCGGCCCCGCGGCCAGTATCGGGCAGGTCGACGCTGGATTGGTCCCGTATCCCGGAGCGAAGGCGCCAGCAAAAGCATCCAGCGCGAGAGAAATATCAGGTCTTTGAACCACGCGAAGCCGGCTGGTACCGGTGTTGGCGAAGGCATTGAATCCATAGCCAGGCCCGCCGGGTGGGTCGCAGTATTGGTAACCTGCCCATTCAACTCGCAAGTTCATTCCTGGGGCAAGGTCGACGAGTTGGTTGACCGGATCGAAACTATAGAGGTACGGGAGAACCTCGTCGATCCGAAGAGGCATGGATAACGCAACACGATTGAGTAGCGTCACAGCTGCACCGGGTAGAAGTCCGCCACTTGTCGATGTGGCAGGCACTTCGAGTGCTTCAACCTGCTGGCGAAACTGTTTGAAAGCCGCAAGCATTTGGGTCCGAATCGTTGGATCCTGGCTATATACCGACGCAGCGGTCACGCTGATCAATGCAAGAAACGTCGTACTCGAGTAACTCGATTGCACAAACGAGAGTGTGAACACCGAGTTCTGGGAACTGGTGATGCCCGGTGTTGCCACCGTTGTATTGGGCGCACACACCGAGATGACGTAGATCAACAGTGGCTTGGTATAATCCGGCGTCCCCGCCGTTATAGGTGGAATCAGAAACGGCCCCTCGATTCCACTGGATACAGTCGGGGGCAGCGCGTTCGAAAAACTATAAGAGCTGGTAGCCATTCGCGTACCTTTCCCTGCTCAACTGCTGATATTAGTGATGAGATATTGAGCTGTTGGACTCAGCGTCCCGGCATTGATGCTGCTACATTGTGCCGTGAGGGTATCGCTGGTGACCGATACGTTTACCGTCAAGGCAGCCCCCTGTTTTCGTTCCCAGGAGACAACTAGCGATCCACCATTGGCGGGCAAGAAGGAAATACTTCCGCCAACAGCAGAGAAGGCATTGACTGCCGCATTGAAGTAAGTAAGCGCACCTGCGGGAGCGAGAATCGTGTTCGGCAGGGGGATGCCGTTCCCATCCTGAGGAACCCAGCTTCCATAGGTCAGCACTCCAACCGTCAGCGTTAAAGCGGTGTCACTTGAATTCTGAATTGCAACTTGAACGACATAGACATCGTTCGCTTGCTCAGCCAGCATGAGACTGACCCTCCCCGTAGCGCAGAAAGGGCTGACACTTCGGTGCCAGCCCTTTCTTGTTCAGAGACGATCAGTAGTCGCCGTTCTTGACTGAGGCTACGAACTTAGTGCTCGTACTCGCATTGGTGATGATCACTTGCTGAGTGGGGTTGTTGGTTTGGGCGTTGATAATCTGGTAAGTGACAGCCAGGTCGGTCGCCGTGTTGTTCACACTGCCGGAGACCGGGGAGCCCGACGGCCAACTCCAGACCGGAGTGATGCTGCCCCCAGCGGCAGGTGTCAGTAGGATCTGACCTCCGAGCGCCGTCAGGGTGTTAGATACACCGTTAACGTAGGATTGCTGGGTCGTTGCTTCAATCACTGTGCCGGGAACCGGTGCCGACGCCCACTCTCCACCCGTCAGAAGGCCGTAGTTGACAGTAATATCAGCACCGCTTGCATTGAAGATTTCGATGGTAAGGGAACGTACGAATGTGCTCATCCTTGGCCTTCCATTTGGTAGTTTAGCTGCATGTCATATGCGAATCTGAGGCTAGTAAACAGGGGCATATTGCGCAAGCTAATCCAAAGAAATTTTTAGGCTCGTTCAGCCCCCCTATATAGCGTGCCCAGTGAACGGTCATTTCAGTGATTGGATTTTCTTGCTCCGCCAGAGTTGGGCGTCGCGAAATGCTGCAGTAAAGCGACTGTAGCTATCAGATAGGTGCCGACTGTAGCTAACGCCATCTAAGCCCTTCAATTACCGTCATGGCTCAACCCCAAGGAGTGATGTCCATGCCGGATGCCGCCAATCTTTATCTGTTCGTGATCGCCGCCCTGCTTCTGCTGATCGTTCCGGGCCCGAACATGGCTTTTGTCACCAGCCATGCCTTGGCCCACGGTTGGCGTGGAGGTTTCGCTGCCGCCCTCGGCATTTCCTTCTCGGACCTGCTGATGACGCTCATGGTCAGCGCCGGTATTGGCGCCCTGGTAATGAGCTGGGCACCGGCGTTCGAGCTGCTGCGTCTGGCCGGGGCCGCTTATCTGCTATGGCTTGCCTGGCAAGCGCTGAGAACACCCGCGCTGCCCACGGCCACTCAACCTCAGATGACGTCCTTTTGGAGAATCTTCGGCCGAGGTGCCCTAAACAGCCTGTTGAATCCCAAGGCGCTTCTTTTCTTCATGGTGTTCCTGCCTCAGTTCGTCACTGTAAAGGCCGGCAACATCAGTCTCCAACTGGTATTCCTTGGCGTGTTGCTGGCGCTGATTGCACTCATCTTCCATAGCGTACTTGGAGTCTGTGCCGGTCAACTGAGAGGAAAACTGGCAGGCGGCGGAATCTCGAAGCGTCTGGGGACGTACGGCTTTGCCACAGTCATGACAGCGTTGGCGGCGCGCTTGTTGTTTCTTGACCGCCCGCTTTGATCATGGGAACACTCCGCAGCCCGTTGTTCTATCCTCTAGTCCAACGTCCTCCGGAGCCAGATCATGCCAGCCGCCGAATCCACCCTCCTCCAAAGCTGGCACTACAACGCCCAGTCCTGGATCGAAGCCATCCGCACGGGCGCCATCGAAAGCCGCCGGACGGTCACGGACCAGGCAATCCTGCTGGCGGTGCTAAGTCGCCAGCCCGAGCGCGTACTCGATCTGGGCTGCGGTGAAGGCTGGTTACTGCGGGCCCTGACTGATCGTTCCATCGAGGCGGTCGGCGTGGATGGTGATGCGACGCTTGTAGATGCGGCGCGGGCAGCGGGCTCCTCGCCGGTGCATTTGGCGAGCTATGAAGCGTTGGTGGAAACGCAGGTGGATATCGGCAACGGCTACAACCTGATCTGTGCCAATTTCGCCCTGTTGCATCAGGACATCATCCCCTTGCTCGCCGCCATGAACGCCCTGCTCGCCCCAGGCGGCGCGCTGGTGATCCAGACGCTGCATCCATGGACCGTGGCAGCAGGTGATTATCAGGACGGTTGGCGGGAGGAGACCTTCGCCGGGTTCGCCGGTCAGTGGCACTCCATGCCTTGGTACTTTCGCACCTTGTCCAGTTGGCTCAATGCCTTGGACATGGCCGGTTTTCATCTGGTCGGCCTGCAGGAACCGCAACACCCGCAGAGTCCCGTGCCGCAATCGCTGCTGTTGGTGGCTGAACCGACAAAGTGCCTCAGGTCCGAAACTGAGCAACCGCCTCACGCAACTCATGCTCCAGGTTCGCCAGATCACCACACGCCAGCAACACTTGCTGATTAACCCCCGCGCAGTGCTCGGCTTCGTTTCGCACCTGCATGACATTGCGGCTCACCTCCTCGGCCACAACGCTCTGCTGTTGCGCGCTGGCGGCGTTCTGCTGGTTCATCTGCTCGATTGTCGACACCGCTCCGGCAATTCCGCCCAGCGCAGTGCTTACCTGATCGGCAAGCGACACCGTGTCCGCCATCAAACGCCCGCACCCCTGGATCTGCTCGACGCTGTGCCGGGAGAGATGCTGTAAACCGGCGATCAGCGTCTCAATCGTGTGAGTCGACTCCTGGGTACGCCGCGCCAGCGCCCGCACCTCATCGGCGACCACGGCAAAACCACGCCCCTGGTCCCCCGCCCGAGCGGCTTCGATGGCAGCATTGAGTGCAAGCAGGTTGGTCTGCTCGGCGACCGAGGTAATCACATCGACAACGCTACCGATGCTCTCGACCTGCTGCTGCAAGGAGTGGATGGCCTGCTCGGAACGCACCATCTCTGCCGCTAAGCGATCGATTTGCTCACTGGCGCGTTGCACGATCTGCTCACCACGGCGCGCCTGGTGATCAGCCTCGTCGGCAGCTTTCGAGGCCTGCTCGGCATTCTGCGCCACTTGCTGAACAGTGAGGGTCATCTGTTGCATGGCGGTGGCCGCGTGCTCTGTTTCGATCTTCTGGCGTTGGGCAGCGCCATGACTCTGCGTACTGAATGCGCTCAGGGTCGCGGTCGTTTGCCCAAGGCCGGTAACGCTCAATCCGATGCGCGCTACCAACTGGCGCAGATTGGCCGTCATCTCCCCCACCGCCACCATCAACTGCCCCAACTCGTCCCGCCGCGCCGTCGTACTTTGGGCCGCTGCGCTCAGGTCGCCATGGGCAATACGCCGGGCGGTCTGCAACGCTTCGCGCAGAGGCACAACGATCAGATGCCGGATAATCAAAGAGGCCAACAACGCCAGGACGACGATCACCACGGCCCCCACTGCCTGCAGACGCATGACGGAATGGCCTCGTTCGCCCATCTGTACCTGCCTGTCGGCGGCAGCCTGTTCGACCTGACTCAGTACGGTTTGCGCCTGGACGTCCATCTGCACGGCAGTCTGCTTGCTTAATGAACGGCTATCGCGATAGCGGGCAAACGCCTTGCGGTATTCGACCAAAGCCGCCTTGGCCGCCGCCAGGGACGCTTCAGAGTTCTCATCCACCCGGCCCTGAAGCAGCTCCAGGGCGTTGCTCATTTCCTCCACCAACTCGTCCCAGCGTTGGAGAGCGGCAGGCTGCCCCTCGCCCACATAAAGGAACTCGTTATTGCGAGCGACCAACAGCTTTCGCTGCAGTGCCGAGGCCTGTTCCGCCAGACTCAGTGGATCACCCTCCTGGGCCTGGCCACTGCTCAATACATCGCGTACCTGGTCGTACATATCCAGTTCGACCGTCTCGAACTGCAGGCGGGCCTGCTCGGCCTGTTCCTGCATATGACGCAACGCCTGCGCTGCCAGGCGTTGGTGATCGACAAAATGGACGAACTGGCCTTGGTAATCGTCGATGGATTGCTGCATGGCGGCCAGCAAGGGTACATCGTCCGCGGATGCCTGGGCCTTTACCTCGTGGAGCCGAGCGCCGAGTGCGCCTATCAGCGCCTTGACCTCTTGCATCGCCAAGGGCTGGGGATCGAGTGCATAGGTTTTCTCGGCGTTGCGCATCTGCAGCGTCAGGTGATTGATCTCCACCATGGCGCTGACCTGGCGGCTGTGTTCAAGCAAGCTGGCGGTTGCATATAAGCCCTGGGCAATCGCGGCCACCGCGAGCAAGGACACCAGGCCGAAACCGAGCAGCAGTTTTTGCCCCACCGAAGAGTCGGCGAGCAGTCGGGCAGATTTCTTCAGCATTATTCTTATCCTTATGCCTGAAGCGAATTCAGCAGCAGTGTCGGCCTGCCCAGGCCAGGCAAGCCGCATTGGCTTGCCTGGCCAGAATCCATGGTTGTCAGCGCGCCGCGAGTCAGCCCTCCCCGACCGGCTGCAACGCGCTGGCAACCTCAGGCTTTTTTGCGAACAACCGTTTCGGCAACAGGAAGTACGCCAACGCAGGCAGAAGGATCAGGGCGCCGAGCATGTTCACCAGGAACATGAAGGCCAACAGGATGCCCATGTCGGCCTGGAACTTGATCGGCGAGAAAGCCCAGGTGGCCACGGCGATGGCCAGGCTGATACCAGTCAGTAGAACCACCTTGCCGGTGAACAACAGCGCGCGGTAATAGGCTTCGGACAGCGAGGCCCCGGCGCGCATGTGCGTCAGGATCACGCTCAGCACGTAGAGCGCATAATCGACGCCGATGCCCACTCCAAGGGCGATCACTGGCAAGGTCGCCACCTTGACACCCATGCCCAGGCCGACCATCAGCGCCTCGCAGAGGATCGAGGTGAGCATCAGCGGCAGTACCGCCGCGAGCACCGCACGCCAGGAACGGAACGTCACCCAGCACAGCAGGATCACAGCCCCGTAGACCCAGAACAGCATCTCGCGCATGGCCTTCTTCACCACGATATTGGTCGCCGCCTCGATTCCGGCGCTCCCCGCGGCGAGCATGAACTTCACCTCCGGCAGTTGCTGCTGGGCGATAAACGCTTCGCTGGCCTGCACGACCCGCTCCAGGGTTTCGGCCTTATGGTCGGCCAGATAGACGTAGAGCGAGAGCAGTGAACAGCCCTGGTTGAACAACTCCCGTGGCGCACGTGTCTGTACCGCGCCGAGGGCACCGTCGTTGGGGATCAACTCGTACCACTTGAAGTTGCCCTCGTTATAACCGGCGGCGGCGATCTTGCTCAGGGCCGCCATGGAGTTGGTCGACTCGACGCCGGGCAATTGCTCGAGCTGCCAGGCCAGCGAGTCCACCGCCGCCAGGGTCGTGTAACGGGTGCACTGATCTTCCGGAGTCTTGACCATGACCACGAAAATGTCCGAACTGGCCGCGTAGTTTTGCGTCATGAAAGCCGCATCGCGGTTGTAGCGTGAGTCGGGACGCAGCTCCGGAGCACCGGGGTCAAGGTCGCCGATTTTCAAGTGCAGGCTGACGGCGAAACCGCCGACCGCCAGGACCAGGCCGAAAAGGCACGCCACATAGGCCCAGGAACGGCGGGTGAACAGATCGAGAAAACTCCAGAGCGGATGTTTGACATTCGCTTTCAGCTCGGCGGTTTCCGCCCGCAAGCTGCGCTCGGCCGCCTTGGCGCCGACGCCGATATAGCTGAGCAGAATGGGCAACAGAATCAGGTTGGTGAAGATCAGCACCGCCACGCCGATACTCGCGGTGATCGCCAGGTCCTGGATCACCCGGATCTTGATCACCATCAGCACGGCGAAGCCCACCGCATCGCAGAGCAACGCGGTCATGCCCGCGGCGAACAGACGACGGAAGGTATAGCGCGCGGCAACCACCCGGTGAGTGCCTCGACCGATGTCCTGCATGATGCCGTTCATCTTCTGCGCGCCGTGGCTCATGCCGATGGCAAACACCAGGAACGGCACCAGCGCCGAGTAAGGGTCAAGGTCGTAACCGAGAGTGGCGAGCAGGCCTATCTGCCAGAGCACCGCCACCAGGGAGCAGAGCACCACCAGCGAGGTGCTGCGCGCACAACGGGTGTACCAGTAGAGCACTGCCACGGTGACCAGCACGGCCACCACAAAGAACAGCATGACCTGCATCAATCCAGCGATCAGGTCGCCGATGATCTTGGTGAATCCGGTGATATGGATCTGGATTCGATCGTTCTGATACTTGTCGCGCAAGGCCTCCAGTTGCCGCGAGAACTCGCCCGCGTCCAATACCTTGCCGGTCACCGGATTGATTTCCAGCAGCGGTACGAAGATCACGCTGGACTGGAAATTGCCGGCCACCAGTTGGCCGATCTCGCCGGAGCGAGCCACGTTGGTCCGCACCTGCTCAAGACTGGCCGCGGAACCGTCGTAGGCGTCCGGGATCACCGTGCCGCCATCGAGCCCCTCCTCCGTTACCGCAGTCCAGCGTGTAGTCGGCGTCCAGAGCGACTTCATATAGGGTTTGTCGACGCCTGGCAGCAGATAGATCTCGTCGTTGAGCTTGGCCAGGACGTCGAGGTAGTCCTTGTCGAAGATGCTGCCGTCCTTGATCTCCACGGCGATGCGAATCGAGTTGCCCAGGCCGCTCAGTTCGCTGCGCCGCTCAAGAAAGTTGGCGACGTAAGGGTGAGACGCCGGGATGGTTTTCTCAAAACTGGCGTTGAGCCCGATCTTGCTGGCCTGGAAGCCCAGTACCAAGGTCGCCAGCAAGCAGAGCAGAATCACCCAAGGTCGGTGATTGAAGATCGCCCGCTCACCCAGATTGCCGGAGCGCGGATCGAAATCCTCCAGGCGGGCGATCACCACTTGCTGTTCGAGGGAGGGATTATGGTCGTTCACTTCGGACTCCAAATACGGCCGTGTAGGGCTCGAGCAGGTTGTTTCAGCGTTGGGCCGAGGAAAGGTCGTGTTTGAGACGGGTCAGGCCGCTCAGGCCGACGCAGATCAAACTGCCGTCTGGGGCCGCCACCAGGCCGGCAACCGAGCTGCCGACCGGGGCTGTCAGGTGGCGGAAACTGCTTCCCCGGTCAGGGCTCAGCAGCAGATCGCCGGCCTGGCTGGCCAGAAGCAACGCCCCATCAGTCAATTTGGTTGCGGCGGACAAGGCCACCTCCAGGCCGGTTTCGATGCGCCGCCAATGGGTGCCCTGGTCTCCCGACCAATAAGCGTTGCCGCGCAGACCGAAGACCACCAACTCTCCGCTCGCACTACCCTGCAAACCGAAGAAACTGCCGTCATAGGGCGACTCGAGCGCCTGGAAACTCCGCCCATTGTCGCTGGAGCGCAGCAGCAGGCCGCGTTCACCGACGATGAACAGCGCGTCGCCAGCGGCGCGAATGCCGTACAGATTGAGGCCCTCGGGGTTATCCACCTGCTGCATCCACGGCTGCCAGCTATCGCCACCGTCCACGGTGCGCAGGATCAGGCCATAGGCACCGACGACATAGCCGTTACGGCGGTCGCTGAAATACAGGTCGAGAAATGGCTTGTCCGGGCCATCGGCAACCAGCCGTTCGGCGTCCTTGAGCTGCTTGGCGTCGTCGCCTCTTTGAGCCGAGATCAGCGCCAACTGCGCAGCGGCGACACCATCGAGTTGCTTGAGCCAGGTTTCGCCACCGTCCGAGCTGTGAAGAATCACGCCCATATGGCCGACCGCCCAGCCCTGCTCGGCATCAACGAACTGCACCGCCGTCAGGCTGACGCTTACCGGTACGCGGGCCTGGCGCCAACGCTTGCCGGAGTCATCAGAGAGCAGGATGATGCCCCGCTCGCCGATTGCTACCAGCCGTTCGCCGGCACGGGTTACCGCCAGCAGCACCGCATGCTCTGCTTTGGCACTCTGCAGTGCCGCCTGGTCGAGCAGGGAAATCCGCGGGCTTGCCGCCGCCCAGTTCGGTACCAGCAGCGCCGCCAGCATCAAGGTCGCCGGCAGCACCCTCGTGAGTGAAAAGTTACCGATCATGTCTGCTCCAACCACCCATAAGAGTTATCCAAACACCCATCACACCACGCGCCGAAACCTGGGCCTCGGCGCCCTGGTCAATCCTTTAGCGCATGCTGTCGCTGGCCATGGCATCAGGGGTGAAGAACGCGGACGGTGGACGCGGATAGCTCTGGTACTGCACATCCAGGTCATTGGCCGAGGAGTTCAGGAAGTAGGCACCGGTTTCCAGGTTGTAGCTGCCCCACATCATTTGAGCTGTCAGCGCAGGCATTTCTGGCGCCAGCAGCGTCAGCGAATAGTTATGCCGCCCCAACTTGCCTTGAGCGTCATAGCCATCGAGCAGCAGCACTTGCCAGGAGTCCTCGTCCACGTAATAGGTGCGCTTGGGCACCACGTGACGCTTGCCGTCCTTGAGCGTGGCGCTCACGACCCATACCCGATGCTTCTCCCAACGCACCAGATCCGGGTTGAGGAAGCCTGGCTTGACCAACTCGTCGCTGCTTGCCGCTGCCGCGCGATTGTTGTTGTAGGGCACCAGCAACTCTTTCTTGCCAACCAGCTTGAGGTCGTGACGGTCGGTCGGGCCGAAGATCATGAAGGCCTCGTCGAAGAAACCGACGCCCGAGGTGACGAAGTCCGGCGTGTCATAGGCAATGTTCGGCGCACGCCGTACCCGACGCTGGCCGACCAGGTACTGCCAGGCGGCACGTTTGCCGGGGTCCATGTCCCAGTGGGTCATCAGCCCCTCGCCGGCCTTGGAGGACGGTAGCTCCGTGGCCAGCTTGCCGACCAGAAACTTACCGTCGAAGGTCTCCAGGCTACCCTCTTTGAAGTAGTAGGGGTGCTGGTACCAGAAACGTGCGCGGGTGGCCTGGATCTTCTTGCCGCCGGCGGTCATCAGCCAGGTGTCAAAAGGTGCATAGAAGGTATCGCCGCCCTGCCAGGACAGCCGGTAGTTCCACAACACCTCGGCACCGTTTTGCGGCAGTGGGAACGGAATCCCGCCATAGGCGCCGCTGACCTTTTCGGAGGCCACATCGAGGGTGGCACGGGTCGCGTTCTTCAGGGTGTTGTCATACACCCACTGGGGCGCTGCGGCACTGCGCCGGGTCGGATAGACGTCCAGGCGGTAGGCCGGATACTTCTGCAGCAGGGCCTTGGTCCCCTCGGCCAACTGGTCAGCGTACTGGGCCATGTTGGAGGCACTGACCGAGTACAGGGGTTTGTCGGCGGCGAATGGATCGGCACGCTTGTCGCCATTCTTGTAGCCTGCCGGCGCTTTGGTGTAGCCCCCCGTCCATTCAGGAATGCTGCCGTCTTTGTTGCCGGCGCGCTCGGCGCCCAGCGGCGTAAGATCGGTGTTAAGCCGTGCGGCCTGCTCTGGGGAAACCGCCGCCTGCACCAGGCCGGCGCTCAACAAGGCAATGGCCAAGGCCGAAATACGCAAGGAAAATTTGCTTTGCATAGCGGATGAAACCTCTTATTAGAATGTGGTTTTCACGTACATGGAGACGAAGTCACGGTCGGCCAGCGATTGCCCGTAGCTGAAGTTGCCGTCTTCGCGCAGCCCTGCCGCCGTCTTGCCGAAGAAGTTCACGTAATTGATGCCGAAGTCCCAGCGCTGCAGGTAGGTGGCCTTGAGGCCGACACTCCAGTCGCCGGCGTGGGTATTGCCAAAACCGGCCTTGCTGACCGCTGAGGAACGCCCATCGAGCACCACGCCAAAACCCATCGGTACGGTCAGGTCGAGGCCATCAGCCACCTGGAAGTAAGCCGGTTCGGCCAGCACGCGCAGTGCAGTGGCGTCACGGGTGGTGTTGGAGTCCAATGCCGCGCGGTTCTCGGTGACGCTGAGGGTGCGGTTCCAGGCCAGTTCGGCGAGTACCGAGCCACCGTCCCAAAGCGCGCCAGGCGACAGCAGGTAGATGGTCGAGAGGTTAACGTGGGCGGTCTTGCCCTTGGCGTAGAGCGCGTCGCCGCTGTTGTCCGCGGCCATGCCAGGCGTCACCACCTGCAGGTTGCTCACCAATGGGGCATCCCAACGCACCGAGGTCTCGCCGGCGAAGTTGAACGGGCCGTGAGCGGTAGAGAAGCTGACCCCGACGGTCTTGATGTCTTCGGCGTAGACCTGGCGGTAAGAGCCGAGGATCGGCAGCCCGGTGGCGGCCGCCGCCGCACCGTCCAGGTAGGCATAGAGCGCGCTAGGGGCCTTGTCGTGGTACTTGGCGGCGTAAAAGCCCAGTTCCAGTTCGGTGCCTTCCGGCTTGTAGCGCAGTTGCATGCCGCCCTGCCCGGAATTTTTGGCCTCGATATCGGAGGCATGGACGGTGGTGTTGCCAAACACTTCAGTCCAATCGCCCGAACCTTTGCCGATGCCATCGTTATCGCTCAGGTAGCTGCCCGCCCCTGGCAGGTTCGAACGCTCCCATTCGAACTGATAATAGGCACCCACGGACAACTGCGGGTTGATCTGCAATTGCCCGGACACTTGATTGACCGGACGCAGGATTTCCTTGAACTGGGTACCCGGTACGCTGAGCAGCTTGACGATGTCGCTAGGCCCCTGGGCGGCGGCGATACCATTGCCACCGTAGAACAGGCTTTCACCATAGATCAGGCTATGCCGGCCGAGGCGCACGGTGCCCTGGCTCGACTCGCCGACATCACCACGCACGAACACGAAGGCATCCAACAACTCGGCGTCACGCCCGTGCAATTCGCGAGTATCGTCGAGAAAATCCCGCTGTTCGCTGCTGTCGGTGTCCTTGTTATAGACATCGTCGTACCAGGCCGCGCCGCTGAGGCGCAGGCCGTAGTTTTCTCGACTCAGGTCCATTTCACTGAACAGATCCAGGCGGTTGGAGACCAGGCCGCTGCTGAAGTTTTTGTCGCCCTGACTTTGTATCGAGGGATACAAGCCGCCTGCCGTGGGGGCGTTGACCAGGTTGTTGTCAGCGCCTTTGAGTCGCCAGGCCTGGCTGTACTTGATGGTGTTGTCCCAACGCAAACGCCATTCACTGTCGCCCAAATCTATTTGCGCGGCCTGGGACTGGGTGGCCCAGCTCGCCAGACAAACCGAGAGCGCCATGGCGGAACGCTTGAAGCCTGGATAGCAACGAGAGTTATGCATGTTGTTCCTCATTATTCTTGTTGTTGGAAGCATGTTTTATGAGCCGACCGTTCGCTCGAAAACGACCGGCAGTGAGTTGCACGAAAAAGCGTTGGCTTAAGGTTCCTCGTTCAGACGTAAGTGGATGCCAGGCCGCCATCGACGGGCAGATTGATGCCATTGACCCAGCGAGATTCGTCGGCGCACAGAAAGGCAATAGCGCCCGCCACCTCGTCGGCGTAGGCCGGGCGCTTCATGCGATGGGCGTCAGCGTCGATGCGCTCTTTACCGAGCATGGCGACGAAATCACCCAGGATGGGGGTGAACACCGGCCCAGGTGCCACGCAGTTCATACGCACCGAGGTCTGCATAAACCATGGCTGGGCCTGCAGGGCGTTCCAGACGATCAAGGCTTCTTTGAAATACTGGTAGCAGCTTTCCCGGGGTACCGGGTGCTCGGCCAGCCAGGCCTGGCCGTCAGCAAAACTATCGGTACGGGCCAGCGCCTTGTGCAGATCCACCCGCTGTGGCCACTCCGCGCCAAGGATCGAAGCCACGTTGACGATGCTGCCACCGGCCTGGATGCGTGGCAGCACCGCTGCGCAGAGATGGCGCAGCCCCAGGTAGTTGACCTGGGCAACCCGTTGTGGATCGGCGGTGCCCGGCACCCCGGCGATATTGCAGAGGCCGTCGATGGTGTCCGGCAGTTGCTGCACCGCCGCGTCGATGGCGTCTGGGTGGCTGAGATCAGCCTGGATGAAATGATCCAGGCTCAGGTGGGGTTCATTGCGATCCATGCCGATGACGATGGCGCCGTGGGCACGCAGGATTCGAGCTGTTTCAGCGCCGATGCCCGAGGAGACCCCGGTCACGACGATCCTTTTATTAGTCAGCTTCATACGGGTTCCCCGATTCACGCTTGTGCTGCCTCACGAAAGCGACAACCAAGCCATATTGTTATTGCCGAATTAGTTAATATCGGTAACTAGTTGTAGCAAGCGATATGCCATCTCTTGGCAATGACAAGGCAACCGCTCAAGCACGGGGCATTCAGCCGACATAGGGATAAAAGGCGTGAAGCGAGTGGGATGGAGGGCTTCAGAAAAGTGATGATTTCAGTAATTTCATGCTGCACTATGCAGATTATGATTACTCAAATTAAGGGTTTCTTATGGCAGACAAGCTGATTTCCCTGGCCGAACTCTCCCGTGGAGCACAAAAGAAACCCGGGCGTGGCGCCAGCGAGCAATTGCCACCCGGCGCTGCCCCCACCCTGCAAGACCTGACCGAATGCCTGCTGTTCAGCCCCGGCGATGGGCGCATCTGGTTGAATGGCGCACGCATGCTGCTGATGCACAACAGCGGTATCGGTGCGCTACGCCGGGAACTGATTGAAAGCATGGGCCTGGCCCGCGCGCGCGGGATCATGCTGCGCACCGGCTACCATTGCGGCGCGCGGGACGCGGCACTGATCAAGGAACGCTTTCCCGAAGCCGACATCCTCGCGCTGTTTGCCGCCGGCCCGATCATCCATGCGCTTGAGGGCGCGGTGAAGGTCGAGCCTGTGCACTTCGAATTCGACATGAATCTGGGCACCTATTACGGCGAGTTCCTCTGGCACCACTCCAGCGAGGATGATGAGCACATCGCCCAATACGGCATCGGCACCGAGCCGGCCTGTTGGATGCAGACCGGCTACGCGATCGGGTACACCTCGGCGATGGTTGGGCGACTGATCCTCTACCGCGAGGTCGAATGCCGCTCCACTGGCTCCAGCATCTGCCGGTTGGTCGGAAAACCCGCCGAGGAATGGGAAGACGCCGAAGCGGATCTGGCCGACCTCAACGCCGAACCCTTCGTCAGCACCGGCGGGCGCAGCGTGTCGGCGGACAGCCGTAGCGATAAAGGTGCCCTGCCCGCTGGCCTGCAAGCGGATCCGACACCGGCGCAAGACACCGACATGGTCGGCATCTCTTCGGCCTTCAACGCCGCCTGTCACATGTTAAGGCGGGTCGCGCCGACCCAGGCGACGGTGCTGTTTACCGGTGAGTCGGGGGTCGGCAAGGAAGTGTTCGCCCGGATGCTGCATCGCATCAGCCCACGCCACGATGAGCCCTTCGTCGCCATCAACTGCGCGGCTATTCCGGAAAACCTGATGGAGTCGGAGCTGTTTGGTGTCGAGCGCGGAGCCTACACCGGTGCCACTCAATCGCGCGCTGGACGCTTCGAGCGCGCCGATGGCGGCACGTTGTTCCTCGACGAGATCGCCACCCTCAGCCTGGTGGCCCAGGGCAAGCTGCTCCGCGTACTCCAGGAAGGCGAGGTCGAGCGGGTTGGCGGCAGTCGTACCCTGAAAGTCGATGTACGGGTGGTCGCTGCGACCAACGTCGACCTGCGCGCCGCCGCCCAGCGTGGCGAGTTCCGTGAGGACCTGTTCTTCCGTCTGAACGTATTTCCGATTCACCTGCCGCCGCTGCGCGAACGCAAGGAAGACATCCCGCTGCTGATGACTCACTTCCTGCATCGCTTCACCCAGCGCCACGGTCGGCAGATCAGCGGCTTCACCCCGCGCACCGCCGACACCCTGCTGGCCTATGACTTTCCGGGCAATATTCGCGAGTTGCAGAACCTGGTGGAACGTGGCGTGATCAGCGCCCCGGATGGCGGCGCAATCGACCTGGCGCACCTGTTTACCAGCGGTGAACGCCTGGCCCTGCCGATGTTCTCCATCGGCACTCGCGGCCAACTGGCTGCCGCCCCGAATGACCAGGCACCCGTCCAGCGTCCGACTGCCGCGGCAGCCGACACAGGCGATGAAGCGATCCAGGCCCTGTTCGGCGGAAAGGATCTGAGTCGACTGTCGCTGCAAGAGATCGAGGACACCATGATTGACCACTGCCTGAGCGAGGTGAAAGGCAATGTCTCTGAAGCGGCCCGTCGGCTCGGCCTGACCCGCGCCCAGTTGTCCTATCGCCTGTCGCGCAGATCGGCGAGGGAGTAACGGTGTCGTCCGAGTGCGCTCAAGGCGCGGGCGCATGCTGGATAAAACAGCGACCGAACATGCCAATGGCCACTTCGACCCGCTGCTCGATCTGCTCGTCGGACCAGCTCTGTTGCACCCCGAGGGTGAAGAGCTTGAGCGGTTGGGAGATCAGCAGCGCATCGATCAATTCGATTGCCGCCTCGACATTCTCGTTTGCCAGCAACCCCTTGCCCGCCGCCTTGCCCAGCCAGCCACGCAACAGACTCAGGCAGCGCTCGGCGCCTTCCTGATACCAGATCCGGGCAATGCCCGGTGCATTCTCGCGCCCTTGTGCAGCCATGAGATAAAGACCCAGAGCCAATGGCGAGAGGGTCAGGCGCGCCCACAGGGTCAGGTACATGCGTAATTCGCTGAGCAGATCCTCGGCGCAGTCGATACCGCTTTCCAGTAGCAGTTCAAGGGTGGACAAGTCACGGGCCACCAACTGCGAGAGCAGCTCTTCCTTACTCGCCACCAGCAGATACACGGTCTTCTTCGAGATGCCGGCGGCGCGGGCGATGGCATCCATGGTGACGTTGGCGAAGTTGCCGCTGCCGAGCGCCTGCGCCGCCGCATCCAGCAGCAGACTCATCTGCTCCTCGCGGCTGCGCAGCGGCGGGCGACCGCGTTTGGCGGGCCGCGCAGTGATGTCAGGCATTACGAGCCCTGTTGATTGGCATGGTGCACGTGTCCCGGCGCTGATGCATTCGCAAAGGTGTCTAGCTTAACGCAATGGCCTGAAAACGCCTCACGCAGGGAGTCCTCGATGAGTTGCCAGGCCTCCTGCGCCGAGGCATCCGGCCCCAGGTGGGTGAACATATGGTCGCAACCTGGGAACATTTTTTCGTTTACCGGAACGCCGGCCTGACGCAGTTTCTCTGCATAGGCCTGCCCTTCAGCGCGCAGGATGTCGTACTCGGCGGTGATCAACGTGGTGGCGGGCATTCCCTGCAACGCCTCGACCGGCGCCAGCAACGGTGAGGCCAGTGGGTCGTGGGCATGGGCCGGATCACTCAGGTAGCAACTATTGAAGAAGCGCATCAGGCCAGTGCCGAGTAACGGCTTGTCGAGAGGCGAAAGCTTCAGCTCGGGATCCTGGGTAAAATTCAATGCCGCATAGTCGATGACCTGATGCACCACCCGCAACCGTTGGTGCCCCCGCGCCAGATTGGCCACGCCGGTAGCGAGGTTGCCCCCGGCGCTGTGCCCGCCGACGGCGATGCGTTGTGGGTCGATCCCCAGGGCCGTGGCCTGTCCGGCCAGCCACTCAAGCACCTCGAAGCTCTGTCGCAAGCCTGCGGGAAAGGGATGTTCGGGGGCCAGGACATAATCCAGATTGACCACCAGGCAACCGAGGTTGTGTGCCAGGCGACGGCAATAACTGTCGTCATGCTCCGGTACCCCGGCCACGAAACCGCCGCCATGCAGGTTCAGATAGACCGGCAGAGGTTCGCTGGACGGCGAATTGGGCCAATAGAACAGCGCCCGCGCCGGCCCCCAGGCCGTCGGGATGAGTTTCTCGTCGACCGCGCGCAGCGGATACTGCGCCGCGTCATAGGTGAACTTGCCTTTCATGCGCTTGGCAAAGGCGCGCAGCAGCTTGGCCTTGAGGGTTTGCATCGCGTTCATGGTCAAACTCCTTCGCGGCTCAAGCCGTCAGCAATTGATCCAGCAAGCCATGGATCATTGCGCCGTAGGGCGCGCGCATTGCCAGGTTCGACTCACCGATCGGGCTCTGCACCACCACCGCCTTGGCATGGCTGAAGGTACGGAAACCATAGACGCCGTGATAGGCCCCCATACCAGAGTGACCGACACCGCCGAACGGCAGCGCCTCGAACAGCACATGGCTCATGACGTCATTGATCACCACGCCGCCCGAAGTCGTTCGCTCCAGCACCTGCTGACGCTCAGCGGCGTCCTCGCCGAAATAATAGGCCGCCAACGGTCGTGGCTGGCTGTTGACGTAGTCGATCGCCGTAGCGAAATCGCGATAGGTCTTGATCGGCAACAGCGGGCCGAAGATTTCCTCGCGCAGCACCTGCATCTGCTCGTGGGTATCGAGCACCAGGGTCGGGGCAATCTTGCGAACCTCGCGATCGCTCAGATCCTCCTGGGCCGGGTTGATCTCGACCAGCCGCGCGCCTTTGGCGCGGGCATCGACGAGGTAACCCTGTAAACGGTCGAAATTACGCGGGTTGATGATAGAAGTGTAATCAGGGTTGCTACGCAAGGTGGGGTACATGGCACTGACAAAGCCTACGGCCTCGGCGACGAAGTCCTCCAACAACTCTTCCGGCAGCAGCACGTAGTCTGGAGCCAGGCAGATCTGCCCGGCGTTGAACGTCTTCACTGTCAGGACCCGCTGCACCACCGTGGCGAGGTCGGCGCTACGCGAGACCAGCACCGGTGACTTGCCGCCCAGCTCCAGGGTCACCGGCACCAGATTGTCCGAGGCTGCGCGCATGATGTGCCGGGCCACCGCGGTGCCCCCGGTAAAGATCAGATGGTCGAAGGGTTGCGCACTGAACAGCGCACCAACCTCAGCGCTACCCAACACCGTGGTGAGCTCACGGGCGTCGAAATAACGGGCAATCAGTTCGGCGATCAACGCCGAAGTGCGCGGGGTCAGTTCAGAGGGTTTGAGCATGGCCCGGTTACCGGCGGCAAAGATGCTTGCCAGTGGCCCGAAAGCCAGCACGATAGGGAAATTCCACGGACTGATGACACCCACCACGCCCACCGGCTGGTAGTCGACCCGCGCCTGGCAACCGGGGAACGGCGCCGGATGCGACTCTGATCGCATCCACTCGGCCAGGTGCTCGCGGCAATGCTTGAGGCTTGCCACGGAACCGGCGATATCGGACAGCAGCGTCTGCTCGCGGGCGCGATTACCGAAGTCCGCCGACACCGCGGCAACGATGGCTTCGCGGTTCTCCAGAAGCAGGGCAATTGCCCGGTCGAGGCGATCGTGGCGAAGTTCCAGGCTTGCGGGCCCCTCCTCCAGATGGGCCTGCTTCATTTGCGCGAGCGTTGTGGCGAGTTGTTCGGCGCTGACCGCCGCAGCTTGGTGACCGATGATGCTCATGGCGTGAATTCCTGCTGGTTGGATTGTTATTATTCAGCACTAATATTCGGCGAGCAGGCACCGAGGCAGACTCGCTGGAGGGAGTATGCCAAAAAAAACGCCAAAGGAAACCGTTAAGTTTCTTAATTTTTAGGCTCATAAAAGCCATCGATAGACGCAATATAAGGCGATATTGATAATCTCAGGCATAACGCCGGACCAATGCATTGCGACTCTGGAAGCTTAAGCAATTGCCGGAAATTCGCAAATGACTGAAAACTGATTAATTTAGTTAACCTGTTTGCCGGCAATCTTCATGAGCTCGGTTTATGTAACAGTGATGTGTGAGCCTCGGTCGAGGCCGTTCTCAACCTGATAAGGACATGCGATGAACACGGCTCTACTCTCGATTCAACAGTACATCCACGCCAAGGACGGTAACCGCCCTCACCTGCTGAACCAGGCCTTTGCGCCAGATGCCGTTCTGGACATGGTGGTGCGCACCGGTTCTATTTCCTTTCCCGGCCACGTTGAAGGCCGGGCGGCCATTGGCGACGTATTGGTCCGGCGCTTTGGCCAGACCTTCGAAAACGTCTACACGTTTTGCCTGGGCGCCCCACCGGCGGCGGACGCCAACGTGTTCCGGTGCAAATGGCTGGTGGCGATGTCCGACAAGAGCAGCGGCGAGGCCCGTGTTGGCTGTGGCTTGTATGACTGGCAATTCAACCCCCAGTCGAGACTGGCCGAGCGCCTGACCATCACCATCGAGCACATGAAAACCCTGCCGGCGAGCGATCTGCCGGCCATCATGGCCTGGGTCTCGAGCCTGGACTATCCATGGTCCAGCCCCGCAGCGGCCATCAGCAACGTGCCGGATCTTGGCGAGTTGCGAGAGGTGATCCAGTACCTGTAGGCGCTGCCAAAGGCCTCGCTTGCCCAAATTCATTTCGTCATCAGATTTTCACACCAGTGCCATAGCGTGGGCGCCGATTGATTCAATCCACTTCAATCGGTGAGCCGCCCACGCGATGCAAAAACTTCTGAAGAACCCAGCTTCCGAATACCCGAACGCCTGGCAACAGGCGCATGACGTGCAGCCCCACGACTCCACCCTTGCTGGTGAGATCAACGTTCGATTTCTATCCCGCGACGATATCCCCTCACTGCTCGAACTCGAGCACAGGAAATGGACAGAGGAACAGCGTGCCGATGCTTCCATGCTGGCCTCACGAATCGCTGCGTTTCCTGCCCTGAGCGTCGGTGCGTTTTGTTCGCGTACCGGTACCGCGCTGGCGTCGTTGTTCATGAAACCTACCCGCCACGATCTCATACGCCAGTGCTCGACCTGGGCAGATTGCGCCAGGAAACAGCACGGTGACGATGCCATCAGAACCGGCACGTTGTTCGGCATCAGCTTGAGCAGTGTCGACTCGAAAGCGGCCAATGCCATTTTCGAATTTTTCTGGCCCTATGCCTTGAAACAGGGATGGTCAGACGTCTACCTGGGCTCCCCCGTTCCGGGCCTGAGGGGCTGGCTGTCGAAGAATCCCGATATCACGGTCGCCCAGTACGTGCGCAGTGAGCGCCAGGGCCTGCCGTTGGACCCACAGTTGCGCTACTACTTCAAAAAAGGCTTTCGCAAGATTGTCGCCATCAAAGACAACTATTTCCCCCACGAGCCTTCGCTGGATGTCGGCGTGTTGATTCTGGGTAAAGTGCCGCTGTCCGGGCTTTCGTTCATATGGAAGCGTGTCCCGTTGCCCTGGTTGCAACGCATGAAAAAACTGTTCTTCGCGTGCCTGTGAACACCGCCCTCGCGCTGGAGCGCCCGGCACCGGCGCTGGCCCGAGATCGAAACTTCCGGCGCCTGCTGGCGTGCGCCGTGGCATCGATGTTGGGTGATCAGTTCACCCTGGTCGCCTTCCCCTTGCTGATCATGGTGGTATCGCCAGACCCGATGGCACTTGGTTGGGCATTCGCCGCACTCGCCCTGCCCCGTGCCCTGTTCCTGTTGACGGGCGGCTCACTGGTTGACCGCTTCGGTGCCCGCTCGATCTGGATGTTTGGCTGCTACGCGAGTGCGCTGGCGTTGTCCGGCCTGGCCTGGGCGGTCTATCACGGTCACGCGAGCTTACCGGTGATCTATGGGGGCGCGGCGCTGTTGGGGTTGTTCAGTGCCCTGACGCTGCCCGCCGGCAGTGCGCTGGTGCCTGGCATCGTCAATGCCCGCGACCTGGAGCGGGCCAACGGGGTTTTCCTGGCACTGCGGCAAGTGACCATCGCCCTCGGTCCGGTGGCCGCCGGAAGCGTCATCGCCAGCGCATTCTTGCCCGCTGGCGCCAGGTCGGCAGCTAACGGTGCGCTGGACGGCTATGTCATCGCATTCGCCCTCGACGCGTTCACCTTCGCCCTGGCGGCGTTCGGGCTACGCGCCTTGCCTGTGCGCCGAGCCCCTGGCCCCGAAGCCGGCGTCATCACGACGACGGCAGAGGGCTTGCGGTATTTCTTTCAGGATCGACGTCTGCGCACGTACCTGACCTACATGGCCGCCATGACATTACTCATGAGCGGGCCGGTGCAGGTCGCCTTGCCGCTGCTGACCCATGAACGCTTCACGCCCGAGGCGACCGCGCTGGGATGGCTGTTCGGCGCGCAGGGGGCTGGCACGCTGCTTGGCATGCTGATGTTTACCGCCCGGCCAAAACTGCGAATGGTCAATCTGGGCATCACCCTGCTCGTCGTGGACGCCGCCATCGCCGTACTGCTGATGCCATTGGGATGGATAGACGCCCTTTGGCAAGGCGTGGCATTGCTGTTTGCTATCGGGGTTTGCGGCGGTTTCGTCCAGGTCATGGCATTCACCTGGCTGCAGCGCTCATTGCCGCCGAGGCTGCTTGGGCGCGGCATGAGCCTGTTCATGCTGGTGTTTTTTGGCCTGGCGCCAGTCTCGGCGGCGATTGCGGGCTGGGTTCTGCAGTTCGTGTCCCTCCAGGCCGTATTCCTTGCCACCGGCGCGCTGCTCCTGGCAGCCGTACTCATTTCTTACTTTGGTTCGGGCCTGAGGAGGCTGTCGGATGTTTAACCCTACCGAGCCTGCGCAATCACGCAGGCAGCACGAACATACCGTCGAGCGTGCCCGGTTACTGGAGTGGGGGCGCCCCGCGCCCTTGCGCTTGCTTGCCAGCACGCTTTGGGAATGGGCGCTGATTCTGTCTGCGGCGGGCCTGGCCATCCAGGCCCAGACAATTTTCGCCTCGGTGCTGGCCGTTGTGTTCATCGCCACCCGGCAGCATGCATTGCTGATCCTGATGCATGAGTTTTCACATCGGCAATTCAGCCGGACTCGTCCCGAGCTTAACGACACATTGGGCGATTTTCTCACGGCGCTGCCCTTCACCATTACCTTGTTCGGTTTTCGTCGCGACCACGCCGCCCATCATCGGCATACCGCCACTGACCACGACCCCAACTGGGTGTCATGCAAGGGACAGGACCGATTCAGGTTCCCCAAATCGGCCATCGGCATGCTTGTGCTGATGTTGAAGCACTGCGTCGGGCTGTTCAGCCTCCACGAATTCAGAACCGCCCTGGTGACGTCAAAAATGGCCTCGCAGTGCCCTCCCGCCACTCAGTACAGGCAATGGATTTTCGCCCTGCTGCTCGCGGCGGTGCTGACCGGGTTCCACTTGTGGCTGGCGGCACTGGTGTACTGGCTTATACCGATGTTCACGGTGTTGATGGCGCTGCTGTATTGGCGCGACGTGGCGGAGCACTTCGCGATGCCTCAGCCCGGCCACGGCGCCTCTCGAACGGTCATTGCATCCTGGTGGGAGCGTCTCTTGATCGCACCCCACGGGGTCGGCTTTCATGCCGAGCATCACCTGTACCCGGCTATCCCGGGTTTTCGCCTGCCCCACGTGCATGCCGCGCTCATGAAGGACGACGTGTATGCCCGAAAAGCGCAGGTCACTCATGGCTATTGCACCGGGCTGATCCGCGAGATAGCTGCCGCCGGCGCCACGCATTCAAGCATGAAGGACTGACCCTTGGACTTTTCCCCACAGCAGGTCATCGACGAGCCTTGCGACGCCGATACTTTCAAGCCTTTCTGGAACGACACGCCGATCAAGACGTACTTGTTCGATGCCTTTTCGGTGCTGCTCCCTGCCGGCGAACAATTCGTGATTTCGGTGGTGGAGAAGTCCGCCGCGCAGCTGCAACAGACCTCGGCGCTTGCTGAGGACTCGCGCCGCTTTGTCGCGGAGGAACGGGCCCACCAGCGCGCCCATAGGCTCTACAACCAGCAGCTGGAAAAGCAGGGCTTTGAGGTCAAGCAGTACGAACTGGGGATCGAAAAGGATCTCCAAGCCCTGCAATCGAAATGGTCACTGAATGCGCAACTGGCCTTGGCTGCGGCGTTCGAACACGTGACGGCGGTGATCTCCGGGGTGGCCCTGCGCAAGCACGGCCTGCTCTCGGCCAACGCATCGTCACAGACGCGCCTGTGGCGATGGCACTGTCAGGAAGAAGTCGCGCATCAGCATGTCACCACGGATCTGCTGCAAGCATTGGGCATTCCCTATTGGCAACGCATTCTTTATTTCCTGGCGGCATCGGCGCTCATGGCGTTCGACGTGCTGCGACATCTGCACGGCTTCGCCCGTCTCGACATCGCCCGCGGTCGCGTCAGCGCCAAAGAGGTGCGCCGGGCAACCGCTAGCCTGCTGTTACGCGATGGCACCAACCTGATGTTGATGGCGCGCGGTTGGGCGGCCTACTTTCTTCCGCTGAAAGCCAACAAGACTAGGGACTGTCAGTGAACTGCAACATCCCCGACTTATTCTGAGCGCAGCGCACTGCGGCGAACGGCTGGTTGTGCATGTCCGCCCGCTCGGAAATGATCCAGGGAGTCCGCCATGAAAATCAGTGTATTGGGAAGTGGTTATGTAGGGTTGGTCCAAGCCGCTGTGTTGGCCGAGGTCGGTCATGACGTGGTGTGCATGGACATCGACGAGCGCAAAGTCGACAACCTGCGCCAGGGCCAGGTGAGTATCTTCGAACCGGGGCTGGCGACGCTGGTGCGCGAAGGGCTCGAGGCCGGGCGGTTGCATTTCACCTGCGATGAGCAGCTTGCCGTGCAGCACGGCCAGGTACTGTTTATCGCCGTGGGCACGCCTTCCAGGGAGGACGGCTCGGCCGATCTGGGCCAAGTCCTGGCCGTCGGCGAAGCTGTCGCCCGCTACCGTGAGCACCCCCTCATCCTGGTGGAGAAGTCCACCGTGCCGGTGGGCACTGGCGATGTCCTGCGGGCGCACATCGACAAATGCCTGCTCAAGGCCGGTCGCCTGCTGCAGTTCGATATCGTCTCCAACCCCGAATTCCTCAAGGAAGGCTCGGCCGTTGCCGATTGTCGGCGCCCGGACCGCATCGTGATCGGCTGCGAGCGCGATGAAGTCCGCGAGACCATGCGCGACCTGTACGCACCGTTCAATCGTAACCACGACCGCGTCCTGTTCATGGATGTGCGCAGTGCCGAGCTGACCAAATACGCGGCCAACGGCATGTTGGCGACCAAGATCAGCTTCATCAACCAGATCGCCGAATTGGCCGAACACCTGGGGGCCGACATCGAATCGGTGCGCCTGGGCATCGGAGCCGACTCGCGCATCGGTTATCACTTCATTTACCCGGGTTGCGGCTACGGTGGTTCGTGTTTCCCCAAGGACATGCGCGCGCTGATCCACACGGCTGAGCAAGCCCACTGCTCCAGCGACCTGCTGCAAGCGGTGGAGTCCATCAACCGCCGGCAGAAACACAAGCTGTTCGAGCGGATCAATGCCTTCTATAAAGGCGACCTGCGCGGCAAAACCTTTGCCCTGTGGGGACTGGCCTTCAAGCCCAACACCGACGACATGCGCGATGCGCCGAGCCGCACGCTCCTGGAGTCGCTGTGGGCCGCCGGTGCCAGCGTCCGCGCTTTTGACCCGGAGGCGATGCAGCAGACCCAACTGCTCTACCCCAATGAGTCGAAGCTCATGCTGATGGGCACGCCGGAATCGGTGCTACCAGGCGCTGATGCGCTGGTCATTTGTACCGAATGGCAGCCGTTCAAGGCGCCGGACTTCGCGCTTATCCAGCAACGGCTCAAGGCCCCGGTGATTTTTGATGGGCGTAATCTGTATGACCCGGAACGCATGGCCGACAAGGGGTTTACCTATTTCCCGATGGGCCGAGGGCAATCGCGCAACCTGCCCATCGCCCCGCAAACCTGGTTCCAAGCCTCGAGAAGTGCGTGAGAACGCCCCTTACCTCAAAATAAATGCACTCAAGCAGCATTAATATGAATTTGTAAGCGAGAGGAACGACCGGCACACTGTGCATCGTTCCTCCCCCAACTGTTGGAACACTTAAAGGGCTTTCAGGGATCTTCCCGTAAGCCCCTTTTTTTGTTCGTTTTTTGGATTTCTGCTGAATGCTTTCTCGCTGGTTCCCCGCTGCGATCAATACCCGTCCTACCGAATGGAGTCGCGCCGCCATCGGCATGGCCCTGGGGACGATGTTCAGTGTCTGGCTCTGTAGCCAGGTCTATGGCCTCGAGGTGGCGCAACATCTGATCGGCCCTCTCGGTGCATCGGCCGTGCTGTTGTTTGCCGTGTCTTCGGGCGCCCTCGCCCAACCCTGGTCGATTTTTGGCGGCTACCTGTGCGCGTCGGTCGTGGCGTTGCTGGTGGCCCACGTGCTGGGGCGCACGCTGGGCAGCGCGTGCCTGGCTGCCGGCATGGCGCTGGTGTTGATGTGCTGGCTGCGTTGCGTGCACCCTCCGGCGGGTGCGGTAGCGGCGACGCTGGTACTGGCAGACCCTTCCATCATTGCCCTGGACTGGCAGGCCGTGGGTGCGGCCATGCTGGCCGGTTCCGGCCTGCTGGTCAGTGCGCTGGCCTACAACAACCTGACACGCGTGCGCTATCCGAAGCGCGCCAGTGAGCCGGCGGGCGTCATACCGGCGGACCATCCTCCCGTGGACCGCCAGGCCATCACCCGCGAAGACCTGAAACAGGCCCTGGCAGAGATGGAAGCGTTCTTTGACGTCACCCCTGAGGATCTTGAGCAATTGATTCACGTCAGCGAGCGAAATGCCAAGCGGCGGAGCATCACGGAGGTGCTTTCGGGTCGCGGCTGATCCTGTGGCTGCTATAAATATGCAGAGAGGACCTGCACGTATCCCGGTTGTGCAAGGCAAATTTGCACTGTTACGATCCTGGCCAGGTACGCGCGACACAATTTATAAAGAACAATAAAAGCAGGGAGTTAGCGATGACTGCTCAGGTTTCATCCCAAGCCACAGGGACCGTCGAGGCGATGGCCTATGAGGTGCTGGTCGAAGTCCGCAACCATATCGGTCACTTGACCCTGAACCGCCCCGCCGGCCTCAATGCCCTGACCTTGGGCATGGTGCGCAGCTTGCAGCAACAACTCGATACCTGGGCCCTCGACCCACAGATTCACGCAGTGGTCCTGCGTGGCGCCGGCGACAAGGCGTTTTGCGCGGGTGGCGATATCCGCTCGCTGTACGACAGCCACAAGCAGGGCGATACCCTGCATGAAGAGTTTTTCGTCGAGGAGTACGCCCTCGACCTGACGATCCATCACTACCGCAAACCGATCCTCGCCCTGCTGGATGGCTTCGTGCTGGGCGGCGGCATGGGGCTGGCCCAAGGCGCCGACCTGCGGGTGGTGACCGAGCGCAGCCGCCTGGGGATGCCGGAAGTCGGCATCGGGTACTTCCCGGACGTGGGTGGCAGTTACTTCCTGTCGCGTATTCCTGGCGAACTGGGGACCTACCTGGGCGTCAGCGGTGTGCAGATCCGCGCGGCTGACGCCTTGTATTGCGGGCTGGCCGACTGGTATCTGGACAGTCGCAAGCTTGAACAGCTCGACGCGCGCCTCGATCGCTTGGAATGGGGTGATACCCCCCTCAAGGACCTGCAAAGCCTGCTGGCGAAACTCGGCGTGCAACAACTGCCCGCCCCGCCCCTGGCCGACCTGCGCCCGGTTATCGATCATTTTTTTGCCCTCCCCGATGTACCGAGCATGGTCGAGCAACTGCGCCAGGTCACGGTCGCCAACAGCCACGATTGGGCCGTGAAAACCGCCGACCTGCTGGACACCCGTTCGCCCCTGGCCATGGCCGTGACCCTGCAAATGCTGCGTCGGGGTCGGCACCTGAGCCTGGAAAACTGTTTTGCCCTGGAGCTGCACCTGGACCGGCAATGGTTCGAACGCGGCGACCTGATCGAAGGCGTGCGCGCCTTGCTGATCGACAAAGACAAGAATCCGCGCTGGAACCCTCCGACCCTGGAGGCGCTGGACGCCCGCCACGTGGCGAGTTTCTTCGACGGCTTCGACGACCACGGGAATTGAATGATGCATGACCTCGAACTGACCGAAGAACAAGTGATGATCCGCGACATGGCCCGGGATTTCGCCCGTGGCGAAATCGCCCCCCACGCCCAGGCCTGGGAAAAGGCCGGCTGGATCGACGACGGCCTGGTGTCGAAAATGGGCGAACTGGGCCTGCTGGGCATGGTGGTGCCGGAGGAATGGGGTGGCACCTATGTCGATTACGTGGCCTATGCCCTGGCGGTGGAAGAGATCTCCGCGGGCGACGGCGCCACTGGGGCGTTGATGAGCATTCACAACTCGGTGGGTTGCGGGCCGGTGCTCAATTTCGGCACCGATGAACAGAAACAGACCTGGCTGGCCGATCTTGCCAGCGGCCAGGCCATTGGCTGCTTCTGCCTGACCGAACCCCAGGCCGGCTCCGAAGCACACAACCTGCGCACCCGCGCCGAACTGCGGGACGGTCAATGGGTGATCAACGGCGCCAAGCAGTTCGTCAGCAACGGCAAACGGGCGAAACTGGCGATTGTCTTCGCAGTGACCGACCCTGAGCTGGGCAAGAAAGGTATTTCGGCGTTCCTGGTGCCGACCGATACGCCGGGCTTCATCGTCGATCGCACTGAACACAAAATGGGTATCCGCGCCTCGGACACCTGTGCTGTCACCTTGAGCAACTGCACCATCCCCGAGGCCAACCTGCTGGGGGCTCGCGGCAAAGGCCTGGCGATCGCCCTCTCCAACCTCGAAGGCGGCCGCATCGGCATTGCCGCGCAGGCCCTGGGCATCGCCCGTGCAGCGTTTGAAGCGGCCCTGGCTTACGCGCGGGACCGGGTGCAATTCGACAAACCGATCATCGAGCACCAGAGCATCGCCAACCTGCTGGCCGACATGCACACCCGCCTGAACGCCACGCGCTTGCTGATCCTGCATGCCGCCCGGTTACGCAGCGCTGGCAAACCGTGCCTGTCCGAAGCCTCCCAGGCCAAGCTGTTCGCCTCGGAAATGGCCGAGAAGGTCTGTTCCTCGGCGATACAGATTCATGGTGGGTATGGGTATCTCGAGGATTACCCGGTGGAGCGCTACTACCGTGATGCGCGGATTACCCAGATCTACGAAGGCTCGAGCGAGATACAGCGGATGGTGATTGCCCGGGAGTTGAAACACTACCTGGTTTGATGGCTGGAAAAGCATCGCGAGCAAGCTCGCTCCCACAGGGTTCAATGGTGTACGCAAATACTGCGTACACCCCAGATCCACTGTGGGAGCGGGCTTGCTCGCGATGGCGTCAGTAAGGACGCCGCCTTACTTGTCCTGAAACTCGGCCGCCCGCTTGGCCACGAATGCCGCCATGCCTTCCTTCTGATCCTGCGTCGCAAAGGCCGCGTGGAATACCCGGCGCTCGAAGCGCACACCTTCGGACAGGCTGACTTCAAAGGCGCGGTTGACGCTTTCCTTGACCATCATGCTGATGGGTACTGACTTGGAAGCGATCAACGCCGCCGTTTTCAGCGCCTCATCCAGCAGCTCATCGGCCGGTACGATACGCGCGACAATGCCGCAACGCTCAGCTTCCACCGCGTCGATAAAGCGTCCGGTCAGGCACATTTCCATGGCCTTGGCCTTGCCCACCGCCCGGGTCAGGCGCTGGGTGCCGCCCATGCCCGGCAGTACGCCGAGGTTGACTTCCGGCTGGCCGAACTTGGCGTTGTCACCGGCCAGGATGAAGTCGCACATCAACGCCAGCTCGCAGCCTCCGCCCAGAGCAAAGCCGTTCACCGCCGCGATGATCGGTTTGCGACGGTTGGCCACGCGGTCGCTGTCGCTGAACAGGTCATCCAGATAAATCTGCGGGTAGGTCAGATCGGCCATTTCCTTGATGTCGGCCCCGGCGGCGAAGGCTTTCTTCGAGCCGGTCAGCACGATGCAGCCAATCTTCGGATCGGCTTCCAGGCTGTCCAGCGCCTGGTTCAACTCGCTGACGATCTGCGCGTTCAAGGCATTCAATGCCTGGGGACGGTTGAGGGTGATCAGGCCGACCCGGTCCTTGATCTCCAATAAAATCGTTTCGTAGCTCATGCAGGACTCCTGTTCAAAGATTGCGCGAAATGACCATGCGCTGAATGTCGCTGGTGCCTTCGTAGATCTGGCAGACCCGCACGTCGCGGTAGATGCGCTCCAGCGGGAAGTCGTTGAGGTAACCGTAGCCACCCAGGGTTTGCAACGCCATGGAGCAGACTTTTTCGGCCATTTCCGAGGCGAACAGCTTGGCCATGGACGCCTCTACCAGCGCAGGCTGGCCGTTGTCCCGCAGCGCGGCGGCGTAATGCACCATTTGCCGGGCCACGGCGATCTGGGTCGCCATGTCCGCCAGGCGAAATGCCACGGCCTGGTGCTCGATGATCGGCTTGCCGAAACTTTCCCGCTCCCGGGCATAGTCCCGGGCAGCCTCGAAGGCGGCGCGAGCCATGCCCACCGATTGTGCGGCGATGCCCACGCGCCCGCCTTCCAGATTCGCCAGGGCAATCTTGTAGCCCTCGCCCTCCTCCCCGAGGCGATTAGCCAGCGGCACCCTCACATCCTCAAAGAGGATCTGACAGGTGTCGGAGGCGTGCTGGCCGAGCTTGTCCTCGACCCGCGCCACGCTATAGCCCGGCGAGTCGGTCGGCACGATGAACGCGCTGATGCCGCGCTTGCCGGCACTTGGATCAGTCACCGCAAACACGATCACCACCCCGGCGTTCTGCCCGGAGGTGATGAACTGCTTGCAACCATTGAGCACGTAATGATCACCCTCCAGCCGCGCCCGGGTCTTGAGGCTGCTGGCGTCCGAACCGGCCTGGGGTTCGGTCAGGGCGAAGGCGCCAAGCATCACGCCGCTGGCCAGGGGCGTGAGGAACTTGGCCTTTTGCTCATCGTTGCCGAACTTGAGGATCGGCACGCAGCCCACCGAATTGTGCACACTCATGATGGTCGAGCACGCCCCGTCGCCGGCGGCGATTTCTTCCAACGCCATGGCATAGGCCAGGTAACCGGTGTCGCAACCGCCCCACTGCTCCGGCACGAGCATGCCGAAAAAGCCCAGTTCGGCCATTTCACCAATGGCTTCCTTGGGAAAGCGGTGCTCACGGTCCCACTCGGCGGCAAACGGTTTCAAGCGCTCCTGGGCGAACTGCCGGGCCACTTCGCTGATTTGGGTCTGTTCTTCAGTCGGGAGCATGGTGATTCCTTAATACAGGCATTCGACGGCCATGGCCGTGGCTTCGCCGCCGCCGATGCAGATGGCCGCTACGCCGCGCTTGAGGCCTTTCTGGCGCAGGGCCGAGAGCAGCGTCACCAGAATTCGCGCCCCGGAGGCACCAATCGGGTGACCGAGTGCACAGGCACCGCCATGAACGTTGACCTTGTCATGGGAAATTTCCAACTTGCTCATGGTCACCAGGCCGACCACGGCGAAGGCTTCGTTGACTTCGAACAAATCAACATCAGCCAGCGACCAACCGGTTTTCTGCATCAGCTTCTGCACCGCTCCGATCGGGGCTGTGGGGAACAAGCTCGGCGTGTCGGCAAACGCCGCATGACCATGAATCACCGCCAACGGCTGCAAGCCGCGCTGCTGCGCCTGACTCCGGCGCATCAGCACCAGGGCGGCGGCGCCATCGGAAATCGAACTGGCATTGGCAGCTGTCACGGTGCCGCCTTCCCGGAACGCCGGCTTGAGGGATGCGATCTTGTCGATCCGCGCCTTCGGTGGCTGCTCGTCGTGGCGAATGGTCACTTGCTCCTTGCCGACCATGACCTGCAACGGCACGATCTCGGCGTCGAAACTGCCGTCCTTGATCGCCTGCTGGGCGCGGGTGGTGGAGGTAATGGCAAAAGCATCCTGGGCTTCGCGGCTGATGCCGTTGGCTTCAGCGCAGTCTTCGGCGAAGGTGCCCATCAGGCGGCCCTTGTCGTAGGCGTCTTCCAAGCCGTCGAGGAACATGTGGTCGAGTACCCTGCCGTGGCCCATGCGGTAACCGCCGCGGGCGCGATCGAGCAGGTACGGCGCGTTGGACATGCTTTCCATGCCGCCGGCCACCACCACCTCGGCACTGCCGGCGATGAGCATGTCGTGGGCGAGGATCGTCGCTTCCATGCCCGAACCGCACATTTTGTTGAGCGTGGTGCAACGGGTCGACTTATCGAGCCCGGCGCCCAGCGCGGCCTGACGTGCCGGAGCCTGGCCCTGGCCGGCGGCGAGTACACAACCGAACAGCACTTCTTCAACCGAATCCGGCGCGATGCCGGCACGTTCCACCGCGGCCTTGATCGCGGCAGCCCCCAGTTGCGGGGCCGTGAGGCTTTTGAGTTCACCCTGGAAACCGCCCATGGGGGTGCGGACAGCGCTGACGATGACAATCGGATCGTTGGACATCATAAATCCTCCTTATTTGGCAGCCATACGCAAGGCACCGTCGAGACGGATCACCTCGCCGTTGAGCATGCTGTTCTCAATGATATGCCTGACCAGCGCCGCGTACTCGGCGGGTTTGCCCAGGCGGGGCGGGAACGGCACGCCGGCGGCCAGGGAGTCACGCACTTCAGGGGTCATGCCGGCCATCATCGGGGTTTCGAAAATGCCCGGGGCGATGGTCATCACGCGGATACCGAAGCGGGCCAGTTCCCGGGCCGCCGGCAGGGTCAGGCTGGCGATGGCGCCTTTGGATGCGGCATAGGCAGCCTGGCCGATCTGGCCGTCGAAGGCTGCCACCGAAGCGGTATTGATGATCACGCCACGTTCGCCGTCGGCATTGGCCTCGGTTTCGGCGATGGCCGCGGCAGCCAGGCGCAGCAGATTGAAGCTGCCGATCAGGTTGACGTTGATCACTTGGCTGAAGCTGGCCAAGGCATGCGGGCCGTTCTTGCCGAGGATTTTCTCGCCGCGCACGATACCGGCGCAGTTCACCAGGCCATTGAGACCACCGAACACCGCCACGGTGGCCTTGACCGCCGCTTCAGCCGCCGCCTCATCGCTGATGTCCGCCACCACGCTCTGGCAGCCGAGCTTTTGCGCCTGGGCGGCCACGGCGTCGGCGTTGAGGTCCACCAGCATCACTTTGGCGCCGGCCTTGACCAGCATCTCGCCGGTGGCCGCACCGAGGCCGGACGCGCCGCCGCTGACGAGGAAAATCTTGTTGTCGATCTGCATCATGGTTTCCTTGGATTCAAGCCGAAACGTTATGCGCCGCAGCCTCTTGGGCTTTAGCGATTTCCTGGTTGCGCAAGATAAAGCGCTGCAATTTGCCGCTGGGGGTTTTCGGCAAGTCGCTGACAAATTCGATTTCACGAGGGTACGCATGAGCCGCCAGGCGCTTGCGTACGTGCAAGCGCAGCTCTTCGGCCAGTTCTGGCGCTGCGCGGTATTGGGCACTGAGCACCACGAAGGCCTTCACCAGCTCGGTACGCTCTGGATCGGGCTTGCCGATCACGGCGGCTTCGACCACGGCCGGGTGTTCGATCAGGGCGCTTTCCACGTCGAACGGGCCGACGCGGTAGCCCGAGGTGGTGATCACGTCGTCGCTGCGGCCGACGAAGCTGATGCTGCCGTCGGGGTTGAACTCAACGGTATCGCCGCTCAAGTAGTAGTTGCCGACGAAGGCTTTGGTCGGCCCACCTTCGTAACCGGCGAACCAGCACATCGGTGATTGGCTGCGGTCGACGGCGAGAATGCCTGGCTGGCCGACGCCCAGTTCCTGGTAGTTATCATCCAATACCACGATCCGGTGGCCCGGCGAGGCGAAACCGGCCGCCCCCAGGTGCACCGGGTGTTCAAGCCCGTGGTGGTTGCACAGCACCATGCCCAGCTCGGTCTGACCGTAATGGTCGTTGATCACCACGTTCAGGTTGTCGGCGAACCAGCGGATTACCTCCGGGTTCAGCGGCTCACCGGCGCTGCTGACGATGCGCAGCTTGCCCTTGATCGAGCGGGCGAACTGCTCGCCCCCAGCGATCAACAAACGATAGGCCGTGGGGGAGCCCGCGAGGTTAGTGATGCTGTATTTATTGATGATCCGACAGGTACTTTCCAGGGTGAATGGGCCATCGTAGAACGTGATGGGATGCCCCATGGCCAGCGGCCCGGTCACGCCAAAGTAGATGCCATAGGCCCAGCCCGGGTCGGCGACGTTCCAAAAGGCGTCTTCCGGGCGCAGGTCCACGGCGTCACGCATGTAGCTCTGGAACGCAACGATGGCCTTGAGCGGCACCGACAGGGCCTTGGCCGGCCCGGTGGTGCCGGAGGTGAACATCAGCAGGAACGGGTCTTCGCCCGTGAGCATGAGCGGTTCGCACTGGCTGGAATGGTTCGCCACTTCAGCCCAGAAACTGTAGTCACCCCGGACGATACCCTGGCCTTTTTCACCACCGACCGTGACGATGGTGGGGCAAGCGGCGACTTCGTTGAGTTTCGGGCGGTTGACGGCGTCGGTGACGACGATGCGGGCGCCGGAGCTGCCGAGGCGGTGCTCAATGGCCTTGGGCCCGAACGCGGTGAACAGCGGCTGATACACCGCTCCGATGCGCCAGGTGGCGAGCACCACGATCAGCAACTCAGCGGTACGCGGCAGCAGGCCGGCCACTTTGTCGCCCTTGCCGACGCCTTGGGCCAGCAGGAAATTGGCGAAGCGCGCGGCGTTGTCCTGCAAGTCACGGTATGTCCAGGTGGCTTCGCTGCCGTCGCGCCCCTCCCAGAACAAGGCAATACGCCCCGGCAACGCGTGCCGGTCGCAACACTCGACACAGGCATTGAGCGCCTCGAGCGAGCCGTGCAGCGCGGCGTTGACGGTGTGCAGGTAATCGAACTGCGACGTGGCGGACGAATGATCGCGCATGACCAGAATCCCTCTGTATTTTTATTGGTTGGGGGGAACCGTAAACAGCAGGGAAATACTCGCGCCGAAGGGCTTTGGCGGCAATGGTCAAAGCCATCAAGTTGCTTGACTGGTTTGGCCATGATCCGGGGAATGTGTTGTCAGTGAGGGCCCTATCGCGAGCAAGCTCGCTTCCACAGGGATTTTTGATGGCTGCTACAGCGGCTGTTTCCAGGCGAATGAATAGACCTTCTCCGGCACCGGGGACTGGCAACGCTGGTTGTCTGCATCAGCCCCCACCAGGAACCACTCGGCCCTCGAGGTAGCGCCGACACGGCGGGCTTTTTGCGGGTCGTAACAGCGTGCCAGGTCCCGCGCGGGCACCAAGGCATAGGCTTGCGGGTGACTGCGCAGCCAGAGGGCGGATTGTTCCAGGGAGTGGCCGTTATAAAAGCCAAAATGCACGATAGGTTGCTGCGCGAAAACCCAATGCCCCTCCCGCCAGCCCACCAGCACCAATTCGGCATTGCCACTGAGCCGTGCCACATCGCGCATCAGGGTTTCGTGGGGGTTGATGCCTTCCCTGTGGGGCTCGATGAAGCCGCGGGCAAACCAGGCACCCAGCCACAGCGCAGTCAATACGCTGAATACCACCTTGCCCCTCGCCCGCCCGAGGAACCCACGGCGCAGCATCCACGGTAGCAGAGGCGCCACCAGCAGAATCAAGGCAGGCAGCGCCGGAAAGATGTACAGCTTGCGTTTGCCACTGCTCAGGCTAAAAAACAACAGCACCAGCAGGACCCAGCCGAGCAGTAGCAACACTCGAGCGTCGTGCTTGAGCAATTGTCTGCGCCAGGCCGGCACCAGCCACGGCAACATGAAAAAGATCGGCAGCCAGTACTTCGGAATCACCTGGACCAGGAAATACCAGAAGGGCTCGCGGTGCTCCCAGGCATTGGCATAGCGTCCGGCCGTCTGCTTCAACAGGATTTCCTCGGCGTACGCCAAACTGTCGGGGCTGCCCTGAGCCACGATCACCAGCAAAGGCACCAGCCATAGCGCGATGGCTGCCAGCGCCACGGCCAGCCCCAACCACCAGCGCCCCGCCTCGCCAGGCATGGACACCACACCGTTCCAACCTTTGCGCACGGCATAGACGTAGGGGATCAGCATCAACACCGGCAGAAAGCCCACGCCCTTGCTGATGATGCCCAAGCCCATCGCTGCGCAGGCCACGTAGTACCAGCGCCACGCCGGACCCAGCAACAAATGCCGGCATAAGCCATAGATCCCCAGAATCGTCCAAAGCGCGAGAAAGCCGTCAATCTGTCCGGTCCGCAAGATGCTGTAGGTCTGGTAGGTCGCGAGAAACAGGAGCGCCGCGATTACCCCGACACGCCGCCCCCACAAGCGTCGCCCCAAGTCATACAAACAGGCCGTGGTAACGGCACTTGCCAGCAGCGCCGGCAAATACAGGGCGACTTTTGGCAAGTGGGTCAACTGTATGAACAGCGCCACCGCCCACATGAACAGTGGCGGCTTGTCGGCGTAAATTTCGCCGGCGCGGTGAGGAATGAACCAGGAGCCGTTCTGCAGCATTTCCAGGGCCACGCCGAGAAAACGCTCCTCATCGACGTTCATCGGTTGGCGCCAGCCGAGACCGGCACCGACCATGAGCAACGTCAACAGCACAAAAGCCAGCAACTCCAGCCGCGAGGAAGACAATCGTATCCGCACCGTCTCAGCCCTTTTTATCCAGTTCGCCGCTTTCCCGCTGGTGATGCTTGGCGATCAACTGCAAGTTGCGCAGGTACACGACGAAACCGAAGGACTGACCGACGATAAAAACCGGGTCCTCGCGGTAGATCGCGTAAGCCAGCAACAACGCGCTGCCGACGATGCTCAGGTACCAGAATCCAACCGGGATCATGCTGCGCTTTTTGTATTCGCTGTAGAGCCATTGCAGGGCAAAACGCCCGGTGAACGCCAGTTGGCCACCGAAGCCAACGGCCAGCCACAAAGATTCTCTGCCCATCTCAGACCTCGGTTTCTTGTGCGTTGACGTCCAGGCGAGTGCGCTTGATCAGCCACCACACCCCGAACAGATCGACAATGCCCACCAGCGCCCGATCGAGGTTTCCGTAGTTGGAAACCCCTGCCCCACGCTCACGGTGGTTCACCGGGTGCACCAGCATTCGGCCGTTGTGCCGGCGGATCAACGCAGGAATGAAGCGGTGCATGTGATCGAAATATGGCAAGCGTAGAAATGCCTCGCGCTCGATCAACTTGATGCCGCAGCCAGTATCGGGCGTCTGGTCCTTCAGCAGGCTGGCGCGCAGTTTGTTGGCAAAGCGCGATGCCCAGCGTTTGCTCGCCGTGTCGCGGCGGTTGACCCGATGCCCCGCCACCAGCTTGACCCCTGCCGGTTGGCCCTCTGAACCGCGCACCAGGTCGAGCATCTTCGGCAAGTCAGCGGGATCGTTCTGACCATCGCCATCCAGGGTTGCTAACCAAGACCCGCGCGCAGCCTCAGCGGCGTGGTAAATCGAGGTGCTCTGGCCCAGGGAGCGAGCATGACTGAGCACCCGCAACTGCCGGTAGCCACGGTCTTGCAAGGTGCGTAACTCGGCGGCGGTGGCGTCGGTGCTGCCGTCGTCGACCACGATGACTTCAAAGGCCTCGTTGGCCAGCGCCGAGCGCACTTCTTCGAGAAGTGGAACAAGGTTGCCTGCCTCGTTTTTGGCCGGAATCAGGACCGACACATAGGGAATTTCGTGCATGATGCTCCAGAAAAAGGCTGGGAAATGAGTGGTCAGACGCTGTAATAGTTGCGATACCAATGGACAAACGCCTGCACACCGACAGGCACCGAAACCTGCGGCCTGAACCCCACGCGGGCCTCCAGTTCACGGGTGTCCGCCCAGGTGTTAACCACATCGCCCGACTGCAACGGCAAGAAGTGTTTGATTGCGCGGATCCCCAGAGCTTCCTCTATGCACTCGATAAATTGCAGGAGCCTCACCGGTGAACCGAATCCGATGTTGTAGACCTTGTTGGGGACTCCGGCCTGATCGGTAGGCGGCAGCGGGAGCAAGCGCACGAGGCCCTCGACAATGTCGTCAATGTAGGTGAAGTCACGCGACATCGCGCCGTCGTTGTAGACGTCGATGGGGCGGCCGTTGAGGATGGCGTCGGTGAATTTGAACGGCGCCATGTCCGGCCGCCCCCAAGGCCCATACACGGTAAAAAACCGCAGGCCGGTGGTGGGAATGCCATAGAGGTGCGAATACGCGTGCGCCATCAGTTCATTGGCGCGCTTGGTCGCGGCATAGAACGACACCGGCTGATCGACCGGGTCAGTGGTGGCATACGGCAGGCGCTCGTTCAGGCCATACACCGAGCTGCTTGAGGCATAGATCAAGTGCGCCGGCCGATGGGCACGACAGGCTTCCAGCACGTTGAGGAAGCCCACCAGATTGCTTTGCGCATAAACATCCGGGTGGTCGATGGAGTAACGCACGCCGGCTTGTGCCGCCAGGTGGACGACTTGGTCAAAGGCGTTGTCGGCAAAGATATCCAGCAGCGCCTGTTTGTCTGCGACATCCAGGCACTGGAACTGAAAATTGTCACAGGTCGCCAGTTGCGAGAGTCGAGCCTGTTTCAACTCAACGCTGTAGTAGCTGTTGAGATTGTCGATGCCGATCACGTGGTGGCCATCTCCACACAGCCGCCTGGCCGTATGAAAGCCGATAAAACCTGCGACACCGGTTACCAGTATTTTCATTCGCCTCGTCCTTGCGGACCTTGCTCAACTACGAGGCAGGAAAACTCATTCAAACTGACATAGCCGCTACCCAAAACGGTCACTTGCATACCTTACTCTGCTTGATGGCCTGGCTTCTCCGGCACCTGCACAGGCTTGTATCAAAAAGAAATGACGGTTTTGTGAGCGTGCCAGTCGCCTGAGCGAAATCCCTGTGGGAGCGGGTTTGCTCGCGAAAGCGGTATGTAAGTCACGGAGATGCTGGATTTGCCGGCCTCTTCGCGAGCAAGCGCGCTCCCACAGGATTCGGCGCGGCCCGACAACAGGTCAGTCGAGGTCGTTGAGAATCAAGCTGCGATAATGCCCCGGGTTGGAGCCGGACCACTTGCGAAACGCCTTGTAGAAGGAGCTGGCGTCGGCGAAACCCAGGCGCGAGGCGATGTCGACGAAACTGATCGAAGGCTCGGCCAGCCAGGTGATCGCCAGTTCCTTGCGCACGCTGTCCTTGAGGCCTTGATAGGTCTGGCCCTCCTCCGCCAGGCGGCGGCGCAGGGTGGACGCGGAAACACACAGCTGCTGGGCCAGGGCCTCGGTTTCCGGCCATTGTTCGGCGGGCAACTGGCGCAGGTCGTGCCGGATGCGGCTGGCGAGGCTTTGCGGGTCGCGGTATTTGACCAGAATGTTGGCCGGCGCCTGGGCCAGGAAGCGCTTGAGTTCTTCAGCGCTGCGCTTGATGGGCAGGTCCAGGAACTCGGCGGCGAAAATCATCCGGGTGCGGGGCCGGTCGAAGCGCAGGTTCTGGGAAAACATCACCCGGTAGTCGTCGCAGAAATCCGGTGCCGGACAGCGTAACTCGACGGAAAGAATCGGAATGCGCCGCCCGGCCAGCCAGCAGGCCACGCCATGGACGATCATCCAGTAGGTAAAATACGTGAACGCGCGACGCGGTTCCTGCTCGTCCTCCAACAGGACAATCTCCGCCAGACTCTGCTGGCGGACCCACTGGGCCGGCAGGTGCTCAAGCATCAGCGAGAGAAACCCCAGCGCCGCCGTCAACCCGCTCGCCAGTGTCGGCTGGGCCATGGCGCATTGGCAGAGAAACGCCAGGCTGCCGGACTTGAGCTTGCGCGGGTCCATGCCGAAGAACTCGTCATCCCGCCGCCGGGCCAGCAACCGCCACAGCCGTGCATAGGCATGGGCCGGCACACGCGCCTGAGCATCGCCGAGCAACGCCGGGTCGATACCGACCTTGCTCAGCACTTCTTCGGTGGCGGCGCCGGGAGCGCAGCTTTGCAGCAGCGCCTCACGCACCAACTGGATGGAGATGGTGTCTTTTTCCGACATGGCGCGGGTGTTCACAGGATCCGGTAAAGCAACCGCTCGATCCGCACCCGGCTGACCCGCTTGAGAAACTTGCCGACTGCTGCGGGGTAGTCCGGCAGGGTCTCCAGGTCCTGGTAACGTTCGATCCGGCGAGTATGCCGATAGATCTGCTCAAGTTCGGCCTGGCGCGGCGCAAGCAACTCGCCCTTGGGGTCGTCCAACAACAGGGCGTTTTCCAGATCCAGGCGAAAGGCCCGCGGATTGAGGTTGTTGCCGGTCAGCAAGGTGTAGCGCTCGTCGACCCACATGCCCTTGAGGTGATAAGTGTTGTCGCCGTCACGCCACAAGTGCAGGTTCAACTGGCCGCTGTCGATGTAGCGCTGGTGCCGTTTGGCGAAGCGCCGCAGGCTGATCTCATAGAGATAGGGCAGCGCGGCGATGATCTTGAACGGCTCGCTCGGCGCCATGTAGAAATCGTTGGCGGTCTTGTCGCCGACGATGATGTCGATCTTCACCCCGCGGGCCAGGGCGCGGTTGATCTCGCGGGTCACGGCCAGGGGCAGGTTGAAGTATGGCGTGCAAATGGTCAGTTGCTGACGGCTGCTGGCGATCAGCTCGCCGATCACTCGGCTCAGCGGGTTGTTCTTGCCCACACCCAGCAGCGGGCTTACCGACAGGCCGCTCTTGTCGACGCTACCGGTGGTGGTGTCATACGTCGCGTACTTGAGGCGGCTGCGCAGGTCACCAATGTCCTTGCGCAGGCTGCGGGTGCTGGGCAGGTTCGGCAGGTCCAGGCGATGCACGGCCTTGGACGCAATCAGACCATGCTGCACCAAGTGCTGCAGCGAGTCGGCCAGAGGCGTGCTCTGCAGCAAGTGATAGCGGTCGTAGCGATACTTGTCGAACTTGTGCAGGTAGACGTTATTCAGGCTCGCGCCGCTGTAGAGCACGCAGTCGTCGATCACGAAGCCTTTCAAGTGCAGCACGCCGAACAGCTCGCGGGTTTGCACCGGTACGCCGTAGATCGGCACTTCGCTGGCATGGGTACGTGTCTGTTCCTGGTACCACGCCGAGTTGCCCGGCTGCTTCTTGGCGCCGATCAACCCACGTTGGGCCCGCAGCCAGTCCACCACCACAACGATGTCCAGTTCGGGACGCGCGGCTTTGGCAGCATGCAGGGCATCGAGAATTTCCTGGCCGGCCTCGTCCTCTTGCAGGTACAGGGCGACGATGTAGATGCGCTGGGTGGCCTGGGCAATTTTCTCCAGCAGGCAACGGCGGAACTCGGCGGCGCCATCGAGGATGGTCACCGCATCGGCGGTCAGTGCAAAGCTGCGCAGTTTGGGCAGCAGGGAGCGTTTGAAGAGCGACGGCATAGGGCTCGCAAAAGGTCGATTCCGAAGAACGGATGAGCTTACACCATGGGATGGGGTGGGGTCTTCCCGTCGTCATGAAAAAAGATTTGACCAAGGAGAACGATCGTTCTACTGTAGGCCGCATGAACGAAATCAATAGCAATGAAACACGAGACATCATTCTCGATGTCGCCGAAAAGTTGATCTATAAAAGTGGCATCGCCGCCACTGGCATGGACCTTCTGGTGAAAACTGCCGGCGTCTCCAGGAAAAGTATCTACCGCTACTTCACCAATAAGGACGATCTGATCCTGGCCGCCCTCAAGCGGCGGGATGAACGTTGGATGCACTGGTTCAGTACCGAGGTCGACAAGGCCCCGACACCGGCAGCACGGTTGCTCAACCTGTTCACCGTGCTCAAGGGGTGGTTCGTCAGCGAAGGTTTTCGTGGCTGTGCGTTCATCAATACCAGCGGCGAAACCGGCGATCCACAGGATCCGGTGCGCCAACTGGCGAAGCTGCATAAACAGAAGTTACTCGATTACGTGACCCGGTTGTGCGTAGAGCAAGGTGTCGAGAAGCCCGACGCGCTGGCCCGGCAACTGCTGATTCTGATCGACGGCGCCATTACCGTGGCGCTGGTCATGGGCGACCACAGCGCTGCGGATCATGCCCAGGACATGCTGGAAACTTTATTAGTAAGCCGTTGATAACACCCGTCCCATTGAACCCTTGTGCAACTTAACCTGGAGATCTGCCATGTCATCCCCTGAAGTTCGCCCGCCCCTGCCGCCTTTCACCCGTGAGTCAGCCATCGAAAAAGTTCGCCTGGCTGAAGACGGCTGGAACTCGCGCGATCCACAAAAAGTGTCCATGGCCTACACCCTCGATACCCAATGGCGCAACCGCGCCGAATTCGCCCATAACCGCGAAGAAGCCAAGGCGTTCCTCACCCGCAAGTGGGCCAAGGAACTCGATTACCGGCTGATCAAGGAACTCTGGGCCTTCACCGGCAATCGCATCGCGGTGCGCTACGCCTACGAATGGCACGACGACTCGGGCAACTGGTTCCGCTCCTATGGCAATGAGAATTGGGAGTTTGACGAGCAAGGCCTGATGTACAACCGCTACGCCTGCATCAACGACATGCCCATCAAGGAAAGCGAGCGCAAATTCCACTGGCCCCTGGGCCGCCGGCCGGATGATCACCCGGGGTTGTCTGAGCTGGGGCTGTAGGCCCGACACACCGCTTTCGCGAGCAAGCCCGCTCCCACAATGGATCTGTGATGAACGCAACCTTTGTGGACACCACCAAACCCTGTGGGAGCGGGCTTGCTCGCGAAGGGGTCGGCACATCCAAGATTGCTGTGACTGACACACCACCTTCGCGAGCAAGCCCGCTCCCACATAACAGGGTTGACCCGCGTGCCCTCAGGCATCACATTGCCTGGAGCCAGTTTCGTGATGTTGCAGACTTTGTGAAGCCCATGACCGCGTCGCCCCCGATCCGTCCCCCCTGCCCGCCCGGCGTCTGCGATTGCGGGCGTGATGCGTTGCTGCAAACGCCTGGCAGCGACCTGCGCATCCTGTGCTTGAACCGCCAGGAAGAAAAGCGCCTGCTTGAACGATTGGAGAACATCCAGAGCCTTGATGAACTCCAGCGTTTGCAGCAACGCCTGTACGAAAACCTGGGGATCCGCCTGACCGTCGAACCCGGCTACAACGAAGTACGAACCATGCGTGGCATTGCCATCGAATTCCAGGATCAACCCGGCCTGTGCCGCAAGATACGTCAATCGATCCCCACCGCCATACGGCGCGGGCTGGAAAAACGCCCTGAAATCGCCTGGCGTTTGCTCGATGCCCACGACCTGTTCCGCGATGCCTGAACGCAATCGGCTCCCTCCTTGGAGCCGCACAGTAGCCTAGAAGTCGACGGTTGCGGACAACAGGTAGGTGCGCGGGGTCGCCAGCGTCAAGCCTGGCTCGCTGTCATCCGAGGCCCCGGCCGAACTCCAGTAGCGCTTGTCCGCCACGTTCTCGACATTGGCACGCAGGGTGATGTGCTTGTCGTCGACCTTGAACGCGTAGCGTGCCCCCACGTCAAAACGCTCCCAGGAGTCGATTTCCTTGGTGTTGGCCTGATCCAGGTACTGCGAGCTGGAATAGATGCCGCGGCTGGTGAGGGTCAGTCCTTGTACGGTCGGCACGTCCCATTCGGCCCCCAGGTTGACGTTGTATTTCGGTGTGGCGGGTGCGCGGTTGCCATCGAAATTGCCGTCGGTGGTGTTGGTCAATTTGCTGTCGATGTACATGACGCCACCGAGCAAACGGGTACCCTTGAACGGTTCACCGAACACACTCAGTTCCACACCGGTGTTTTCACGCTTGCCATTGGGGCCGAAAACCCGCGTCGTGGCGTTGGTCTCGTAGGCCGGCTGCTTGATCCGGAATACGGCGGCGGTAAAGGCGAACGGGCCCGCGTCATACTTGCCTCCGACTTCAACCGAACGGCTGATGAACGGTGGGAAGATCTCATCCTCGTTGTTCGACGTTGATGGCGCGATCTTGCCCTGGCTCAAGCCTTCCATGTAATTGGCATACAGCGACAGTTTGTCGGTGGCCTTGAACAGGATGCCGCCCGACGGCGAAACCTTTACCTCGTCGTAGGCGGTGCGGCCTTTGACGCCATTCGACCAGTCGTCAACCTCCACTCGCTGCCAGCGGGCGCCAAGGGTCAGTAGCAAGCGGTCATCGAAAAAGCCCAAGGTGTCCGACAACGCCACGCCGCTGAAATGGTTCTCGGTGTAGACCTTTGGATCTGACCGCGTGATAACGCTCGGCGTTGGTGTTTCCACCGGGTCATACAGGTTGCTGTCGGACTGACCGTAACGGGCGCCACCATTGGTGAAGTCCATGTAGAAATAGCTGGCGGCCAGGTTGACTTCGTGGCTGACCGGCCCGGTATGGAACCAGTTGCGCACCCCGGCATTGGCGGTCCGGACATTCTCGTCGCGGGTGAAATCACGGGGTTGAACGCGGAAATCCCCAGCCTCGTTGAGGACCGAAACGGCATGCCGGAGGAACTCATGATTACTTTTGCGCGCCCCGGCACCACCGTACAGCATGACGGAGTCGTTGACATCGAACTCAGCGTTTATCGCGCCGAAAGTGTCCTGGGTGCGCGCCTTGCTCCAGGACTGCGCATAGTTGCGATCCACATCGCTGGCACGAGGTACCGGCGCAGCGGCGGCGACCTGGACACGTTCTTGCGGCGCATCGGTATCACGTTCGGTGCGCCCGATGTCCGTCGAGATTCGCAAGCGCTCACCGCGAAAATCCAGGCCTAGCACGGCCATGTCACGGTCAACACTCTGGTGATCCCATTCTGTGTCGCCGGACTGCTTCACACCGTTGAAGCGGATACCGAACTTGTTCTCTTCACCAAAGCGCCGCCCCACATCCACGGCTCCGCCGAGCTGGTTGTTGGACGCATAGCTGCCGGTGAACGAGGTGATCGGTTTGTCCGTGGCGCGCTTGGGCACCACGTTGATCCCGCCGCCCACGCTACCCCGTGGCGAGATACCGTTGATGAGCTGGGTCGGGCCCTTGAGAATGTCGACGCGATCCGCCATCTCCATGTCGATCGTATAGGTGGGCAGGACGCCGTAGAGACCGTTGTAGGCGACATCACTGTTGAACAGGCTCAACCCGCGAATGGTGAACTGCTCATAACGCCCGCCAGCCGGATTGGTGGCGCGAACCGACGGGTCGCTGGCAATCAGGTCGCCCAAGGTACGCGCCTGCTGGTTCTTGACCGTCTGGCTGGTGTAGGTGGTCATGCTGAACGGCGTTTCCATGAAGTCGCGCGAGCCCAGCAGGCCTTGCGACCCGCGGCGTGCAACCTGGCCGCCGGCATACACCTCGTTTTCGGTCGAGGCTGTGGCGCCGAGAATCGATGTGGGGGCCAGTTGCAGGGAGCCGCGTTCTGGCGCGGGGGTCAGGATGTATGCCTGCTCGCCTACCGGCTGAAGTTGCAGGCCGGAGCCCTGCAACAGCCGGGCAAAACCCTCCTGCACCCCATACTCACCCGAAAGCCCGGCGCTGTTGCGCCCGCTCACCAGGGCCGGGTCCACCGACAGGTTGACGCCCGCCAGCCCGGCGAAGCGAGTCAGCGCCGCGCTGAGGCTGCCAGCCGGCACCTGATAGCTGCGTCGGGCCACTTCTTCGGCCTGGCTGGATGAGATGAAAAATGGACTGGTGCCCAGACTCAGAATGAGACTCAGGTTGAACAGCGCGCGGCAGCCGGCAACGGCTGGACGAAAACGCAAAGGTACTGCTGCGGACATTGGAAGGCGCTCTCATTTTTGTTCAGTTGCCATGAATGACAAGCGAGACAAAAAAAGGGGACAGGCTTCACGCAATATTCTTGCGCGGCGTTAACGTGACCCAGTAGCGGGTGCGCATTTGCACATCCAGCGGCAAGCTGGCCGAGAGCAGCGCGAGGATACGGTCGGTGTTTTCCAGCCGAAAGCTGCCGGTGACACGCAGGGATTCCAGGGCTTGGTCCCAGCGCAATACACCCGGGCGATAGCGACCCAGCTCGCGAAGAAAATCCCCCAGCGGTTGGTTATGTGCCACCAGCACCCCGTCGCGCCAATCCGGTTGCGCTCCGTCAAAGGCCCCCACCGGCCCCGCACCCGCCGCCTGGAGGCTGACTTGCTGGCCTTGCTCCAGCATCAGCGACGGCCCGCGCAACGGCTGCAGCTGCACCGAACCGCTAACCACCGAGACCCGACAGCGGTGTTCGCTCAAGCGCACGCAGACCTCACCGCGACTGACCGTGATGAGCCCATAAGGCGCTTGAACGGCCAATGGTGTGGTGCCTGTGACCTTGAGGGCCACCTCGCCCCGTACCAGTACCAACCGCCGGGCCTTGAGGTCCAGGTCCACGGCGCTGTCAGTGTTCAACTGCAGGGTGCTGCCATCGATCAACGACCACCGCCGTTGTTCGCCCGTGGCAGTGTGCAAGTCGGCACGCCAGACCTCCAATGGCAGCTCTCGCCCCAGCAGCCACGCGGCCGGCACCAATGCGGCGACGCCCAAGGCGCGCTTGAGCACCGCACGCCGGGCCATTGCCGGACGATCCAGGGTCGCCATGCCCAACGAGGGCGGCACCCCGGCGAATCGCTCGCGCAAGCGCAGCGCCTTTTGCCAGGCCGCTTCGTGGTCCGCGCTGCTATCGCGCCAGCGTTGCAGGGCGGCCGAGTCGAACGCGTCACCGTCGAACTCCATCAGCGTCAGCCAGCGCGCAGCCGCCCGGGCGGCTTCACGGGCTTCGGGCGATGGCGCCGGGCGCATCAAAAGTCTACCAACAGGCAGTGCTCGTAGGCCTGGGCCATGTAGCGCTTGATGGTGCGTTCGGACACCTGCATGCGCTCGGCTATCTCTCGATAGCCAAGGCCTTCGAGCTGGCTCCACAAAAAAGCCCGTCGCACCAGGGGCGGCAGGCCGTCGAGCAATTCGTCCAGGGCTTGCAGGGTTTCCAGCAGCAGCCAGCGCTGTTCCGGAGACGGCACACTGTCTTCGGGCAGGCTCGCCAGGGCATCGAGGTACGCCTGCTCCAGGTTGCGGCGGGTGTAGAAATTGCTCAGCAGACGCTTGCCGACCGTCAGCAGATAGGCGCGAGGCTCGTGCAAATCGGCCAGCGGTTGGGCGCTGGACAGAACGCGCAGAAACGTATCCTGACGCAGGTCCGCCGCATCCCAGGCATTGCCCATGCGCCGTCTCAACCAGCCTTCCAGCCAGCCGCCGTGGTCGCGGTACAACGCATGGAGGGAGTGCTCCGTCGGCGTAGCTGCGTCAAACATGTCAGGAAGCCTTGCGCAAAGAATGTCTCAAATGAGACTGATTCTAATTAATGTTCGCAGGCTAATCCAAGCTCTTTATGCAGGACCGTGAAAATACGCTGAAGGCCTATGGCTTTGGGAGAAGTCGCTGGGCTGCCAAGCAGCCCAGCGACAGCACCCTCGGCACAAGGCGCGGTATCAGTGACTGGCGTGCAATGCTTTCGGCACTTCGGGCATCGCCGATGAGTGATGGTTGATAATCTTCCACTGACCGTCGAGACGCTCATAGAGGAAGGTATAGCGCGCCTGGACATCACGTTTTGAACCATCGGCATTGGTGAGCGTGAAGGTATAGACTCCACTGTCCATCGCCGCGTCGGGCCCCAGATGACGGATCTCCCGGTAGTTGATCTGGCCGACCGGTTTAGCCGCCAAAAAGTGCTCGAAGTAATCCTGGATCTGCGCTGGCGTGTTGCGCACCTTGTTGGAAACAGTCGGTTGCAAAATTGCGTCCGGGGCGTAGAGGCTTGTCACCGCGCCGGCGCTGCCGGTTTGCAACGCGGCGTTCCAGCGATCGAACAGCGCAGCGACCTCACGGTCATTCACGTTCTTGGGCTGTTCGGCCACGGTGCGGTACACGTAAGGCGTGGCCTCGGCGGCATGAACCAACGGCGCGCCCAGCAGGAAAAAGGCAGCGATGGCACAGGTTTTCATTTTCATCAAAGCGTTCCTTTGGGTTTCAATGAGCCCACTTTGCCGGCCTTCGCGGTCTTCGCCATCGGCCAACCGGTGCGTATCGTCTATGCCATTCGGCAGATAGGCCCAGTGTCGATGGCAGGCTTTAATGACGCCACCGCGCCCCTTCACGCTGGAGTTTTCCTATGCAAAGCCCACCTCATGACCCCGGCAGCGCCCTGGCCATCCGCAGCCAGTATCGCCAGTCGCAAAGCCGTGCCGCGCGCCTTGGCCTGTTATTGGGCGCCGGCCATGAGCTGACTCAACTGCCATTGGCGCAGATGCGTCAACGCGCCGTGCAGCGGGCCTGCGCGTTCATGGCCATGGACCACGGCCTGTTGCTGGAATGGGCGCCAGATACGCCGCCGCGCACCGTCGCCAGCCACGGCAGCGGCGAACGCCTCGATCTGCTCGCCAGCCTGGCCCAGCCGCCCTCGCCCGGCCCGCAATGGCTGGAATATCCCGACAGCGCCCTGCCCCAGGTCCTGCGCGTCCCGCTGCGGGCCTCCGACGGCGCGGTGTTCGGTGCATTGATGCTGGGCAACAGCGTGGCGCTCGGCGCACCGGACAACGAAGACATCGAGTCGCTGCAATTGCTGGCGACCCTGTTGGCGGCGCACCTGGAGAACAGTCGTCTGCTCGAAGCGCTCCAGGCCCGTGAGCGCACCATGTCCGAGCTGGTCCATCGGTTGTTCAGCGCCCAGGAGGACGAACGCAAGCGCGTGGCTTACGACCTGCATGACGGGCTGGCGCAGAACCTGGCCGGGTTGCATCAGCGTTTGCAAGGGTTCGCTGGTCGCTGCCCATCCCTGGCTCCGGAACTCGCGAACGAGTTGCGCACGATTCTCGACCTGGCCCAAGGCTGCGTCGGCGAAGGCCGGCAACTGATCGGCGGCCTGCGCCCCCACGTGCTGGACGATTTCGGCCTGTACAAAGCCGTCGACAAGGAGGCCGATCGCCTGCGTGACGCGGGCCTGACGGTGCATTGGGCCGAACACAGCGCGGCTCGCCTGCCGGGCCACACGGAGATCGCCCTGTTTCGCATCGCACAGGAAGGTATCAACAACATTCTTAAACATGCCCAGGCCAGCCACGTGTGCCTGGGGCTTGCGGTGGAGGACGGCCACGCTTGCCTGCGAGTGGAAGACAACGGCCGTGGCTTTGCCCTGGAACAACCCATCGAGACCAACGGCACCTGCCACCTGGGGTTGGCCGCCATGCAGGAGCGCGCCAATCTCTTGGGCGGCCACCTGACCTGCTGCAGTCAACCCGACAACGGCACCCGATTACTCGCCAGCGTGCCGCTACCGGCCCACGGAGTCCACCCATGAACCGTCCTTTACGCCTGCTGTTGGCCGATGACCATGAAGTCACCCGCACCGGGTTTATCAGCATGCTGGCCGGCAACCCGGGGTTCGAAGTCGTCGGCCAGGCCAGCGATGGCCAGGAAGCCCTGGACCTGTGTGAACGGCTGCAACCGGACATCGCGATTCTCGACATCCGCATGCCGGTGCTCAACGGCCTGGGCGCGGCGCGGATCCTGCAGCAGCGCCAGCCTGCGATTAAAGTGGTGATCTTCACCATGGACGACAGCCCCGACCATCTGGAAGCCGCCATCGGTGCGGGCGCCGTCGGTTATCTGCTCAAGGATGCCAGCCGCGATGAAGTGCTGGACGCCCTCAAACGGGTGGCCCAGGGCGAAGAGGCGCTGAACAGTTCCGTTAGCGCGCGCCTGCTGCGGCGCATGGCCGAGCGCAGTGCCAGTGGCGCCACCCAGGTCCAGGCCCTGACAGCACGCGAGCGCCAGGTGCTGGGGCTGGTGGCCGGCGGTTTCAGCAACCGTGAAATCGGCGAAAAACTTGGCATCGCCCCCGGCACCGCCAAGGCCCACGTGGAACGAGTCATCGGCAAGCTGGGCGCCGCCGACCGCACCCAGGCCGCCGTGCGCGGCGTTGCCCTGGGGCTGGTGGCGCAACCTGCCGGGCAATGGCCATGAGGTTTCTCGCCGCCCGCCGCTGGGCCGACCTGCCATTGCGGGGCAAGGCACTGGTGGTGATTTCCCTGCCGCTGGTGGTCCTGTTGCTGTCGCTGGTACTGATTTACATCACCGAACGCCAGACCGCGCGGGCCGAGGAGGACGTGCGGCGGGTGCTGCTGGTCCAGGGTGATATCCAGACGGTGCATACCCTGCTGGCCGAGGCCGCGGCCAGCGTGCGCGGTTACCTGCTGACCCGCCGTGAAGACTTCCTGCCCAGCTACGAGCAGGCCACACCGCTGATCAAGGCCGCGTTGCAACGACTGGACCAGAACATCCGCGACGCCAGGATGCGCGAGCACCTCAAGACCATCACCCCGCTGATCGCCGACAAACTCGACGGGTTGGTCGCGTTGCGCAACGGCAAGGCCGGGGACACCGAGGCCATCACCGCGATCCTGATCGAAAACAAACAAGTATTGGATGTGTTGCGCGAGCAGATCAGTGCCATGCGGGTCCGCGAGGATGCCTTGCTCGCCGACCGCAGCGCCGCCGCCTCGGCCACGCGCATGCGGTTGTTGTTCGCCACCCTGTTGGCGGCGGTGTGCGGGCTGTTCGGGGCGATTGTCGCAGTGCTGTTCCTGTCCAAGGGCATTGTCGCCCGGGTCCAGCAGGTGCAAGGCAACGCCCAGCGCCTGGCATTGGGCCAACCCCTGCTGCCGCAACCGCCGGAGCAAGACGAAATCGGCCAACTGGGCACTCGCCTGGTGGAGGCCGGGCAACTGCTTGCCGAGCGTGAGCGGGCGCTGCGCGATAATGAAGAGCGCTTGCGGCTGATCATTGACGGGGTGAAGGACTACGGGATCTTCGCCCTGGATGCCCAAGGCTATGTCACCACTTGGAACGCCGGCGCCGAACGGATCAAGGGCTACACCGAGCAGGAAATCCTCGGTCGGCATTTTTCCCTGTTCTACCTGGTCGAAGAATGCCCGGCGCACCCGGACATGGCCCTGCGCGAAGCCACCCGCGACGGTCATTACATGGAGGAAGGCTGGCGTTGCCGCAAGGACGGCAGCCGTTTCTGGGCCAGCGTGGTCATCACCGCCCAATACGACAGTACCGGCGCCCTGCGCGGCTTTTCCAAGATCACCCGCGACATCACCGACCGACGCGCCGCCGAGATCGCCCTGCGCACCGCCCGCGAAGAAGCGGAAAGCGCCAGCCGGGCCAAGAGTGAGTTTCTCTCGCGCATGAGTCACGAACTGCGCACGCCGCTGAACGCCATCCTCGGCTTTGCACAACTGCTGGACATGGACTCCACGGCAGGCCAGCGCCCCCAAGTCAGTCACATCCTGCGTGCCGGCCAGCACCTCCTGGCATTGATCAACGAGGTGTTGGACATCGCCCGGATCGAGGCCGGGCGCCTGCCGCTGAACATCGAGCCGATCGCCCTGTCGACGGTGTTGCACGAAGCCCTGACGCTGGTGTCACCCATGGCGGCCGATGCCGGGATTCATCTGGCCGACCTGCCGCCACTACCCGATGGCAGCGGTGTGCTCGCCGATCGTCAGCGTCTGGTGCAGGTCTTGCTCAACCTGTTGTCCAACGCCATCAAATACAACCGGCCCGGTGGTGAAGTACGCATTGAAGTGACGATACAGGCCCGACAAGTGAGCATCGCCGTCAGCGATACCGGCCATGGAATCGCTCTCGAACAGTTGGATCACCTGTTCAAGCCCTTCGAGCGCCTGGACGCCGATCCCCAGGTCGAAGGCACTGGCCTTGGGCTGTCCTTGAGCAAGAGTCTGCTGGAAATGATGCAGGGCAGCCTCCAGGTACACAGCGAGCCGGGACAAGGTTGCTGTTTCACCCTGCAGTTGCCTGGCACCCTGGTGTCCGGCGCCCATCTGCCACCCATCGCGGCACTGACGGTGACGCGCCCGCCCGTCGAGTATCACGGCAAAGTCCTGTGCATCGAAGACAACCTGTCGAGCCTGGCGCTGATCGAGACCCTGATGCAGCGCCGCCCCGGCATTCAGCTGTTGTCGAGCATGCAGGGCCAGATGGGCCTGGACCTGGCCCGCCAGCACGCTCCGCAGTTGATCCTGCTGGATGTAACCCTGCCGGACCTGGATGGCCTGGAGGTGTTGCGGCGCCTGCGCCACTCCCCGGCCACCGCGTCGACGCCGGTGCTGATGATCACCGCCGACGCCAGCGACCTGACTCACCGCACCCTGCACGACGCCGGCGCCACGGCGATCCTGACCAAACCCATTCATATCCAGGCCTTTTTGGGCCACCTCGAGCACTATTTACCGGAGCCCGCATGAATCGCGATTTACGCATCCTGATCGTCGACGATCAGCGCCCCAACCTGGACCTGATGGAGCAACTGCTGGCCCGCGAAGGGCTGCACAATGTGCTGAGCAGCACCGAGCCCCTGCGCACCCTCGACTTGTTCAACAGCTTCGAGCCGGACCTGGTCATCCTGGACTTGCACATGCCGGCGTTCGATGGCTTCGCCGTGCTGGAACAACTCAACCGGCGCATCCCGGCCAACGACTACTTGCCGATCCTGGTACTGACCGCCGACGCCACCCGTGACACCCGCCTGCGCGCCCTGGCCCTCGGCGCCCGGGACTTCATCAGCAAACCCCTGGATGCGCTGGAAACCATGCTGCGCATCTGGAACCTGCTGGAGACCCGAGCGCTGTACAAGGCGTTGCGCGACTTGATCCCCTCCCAGCAGATCGAACTGTTGCGTCAGCATCGGCCAACTGTCGATCCGGTCTAGAAGCGAACCATACCCTCGCCACAAAGTTGAGCCTGTATCAATTCGCCTGCCATATCACCCGTGGCGAGGGAGCTTGCTCCCTCGCCACTGGGGGATCCTGTATCGGCTCGGTTTTTTATTTGATCCGGTAGTGAAAGGTGTTGCGCACCGCCGGCACGGTCACGGCCTTGCCTTCGACGATACGCGGTTGGTAGCGGAAGGTCTGTGCTGCGGCCAGGGATGGTCGGATGAACAGCGGATGGCAACCGTCGAGCACTTTGGGGCTGGCGATCCTTCCGTCCGGCGTCACGCTGTACTCCACGGTGCAGTCACCTTCCAGGCCCTTGTCCAGAGCTCGTTGTGGATAGTCCGGGGCCTCTTTGCTCAGGGGTTGATAGCTGCGACTGTCGGCGGCAGCCAGGCGTGCCTGTTCGGCGCGACGTTGTTGTGCGAGCGCTTGGGCCTGCTGAGCCTGTTGCTGTCGCTCGGCGGCCTGCTGCTCGGCTTGCTGCTCGCGTCGTTCGCTCTCCTGGCGTTCACGTTGCTGTTGGGCTTGTTGCTCGCGCTTTTGATCCTCCAGCCGTTTGCGGGCCAGGACCGCCTGTTCCAGCTTTTGCGCCTGGGCACGCGGATCCGCTACAGGCTTGACTGGCGCGGGGCGTGGCGTTTCTACCGGCGTCGGGATGGAAACGACCGGTGGCAGGGCAACAGGGGCTGGCACAGGGGCTTCGGGCACTGGTGACGCCGGCAACATCACCAGTTGCGTGTGCAGCACCCGAGGCAACTCGGCCGCCGGCTTCTCCACGTTCCAGGCCAACACCAGCAGCGCAGCCACCCCGACATGCAAGGCCACGGCGAGCCCGGCCGCAAGGCTGTTTTTCCAAACGCCGTTGCGCGTCAAGGCAGACAAGCTCAGGGATGGACTGTGCATGATCATCGCCGTCATCGGGGGGCCTCGGTCACCAACCCCAGGTTGCTCACCCCGCCCTGCTGCAAGGCGGCCATGGCCGCGACGACCCGACCGTAGTCGGCATGATCGTCGGCACGAATGTACACCTGGGTATCGCTACGTTCGGCGACGACCTGAGCCACCTTGATGCGCATCTGGTCCAGGTCCACGGCACTGTCGGTCTGGTGCTGGGTGTCCAGTTCACCACCGAGGTTCCAGTAATAGCCGCCCTCGGCCTTCACCGACAGGGTCAGGATCTGCTGGCGACTGTCGTTGGCCAATGCCTCGCTGGCGACCTTGGGCAGTTCGATCTTCACCCCCTGGGTCAGCATCGGTGCGGTGACCATGAAAATCACCAGCAGGACCAGCATCACGTCGATGTAAGGCACCACGTTCATTTCAGCCTTGGGTCCGTGCTTGCGTTGCGGTTTGACTAGCATCTGCCCTCTCCTTTCAAGCGGCCGTGGCCAGGTTCACCGAGGCACCGTGCAGCTTGCGGTGCAAACGGGCCTGCAACTCGTTGCCAAAGGCGTAGTAGCGGGTCAGCAAGGTCTGGCCGCGGGCAGCGAAACGGTTATAGGCAATCACCGCGGGAATCGCTGCGAACAGGCCAATGGCCGTGGCGATCAACGCTTCAGCGATGCCCGGCGCCACGGTGGAAAGGCTGGCCTGTTGTACTTGGGACAGGCCGATAAAAGCATTCATGATGCCCCAGACAGTGCCGAACAAACCGATGTACGGGCTGACCGAGCCGACGGTGGCGAGAAACTGCAGGCCTTTTTCCAACTGTATTTCTTGTTCGCTGATCGCCACCTGCAGCGAACGCTCGACGCCTTCGAGCACCACTTCCGGTGTGCTTGAGGGTTGGTTGAGCTGAGTGAAGGCCAGCACGCCCGCCTGGAAAATCGGTGTTATGCCACCCTCCTCTTCGCGAGCCTGCGCCGTTTCCCGGTACAGCGGCAGCAGATCCTGGGCGCTACGAAAGCGCTGCATGAACCCCTTGAGCTGCCGCTCGTTGCGTTGCAGCACGGCGCCGCGCTGGATGATCAGGTACCAGCTCAGCAGTGAGGCCAGCAACAGCGTGAGCATGACCGCCTTGACCAGCAGACTCGCGTCACTGATCAGGCCCCAGATCGTCATGTGTTCCAAAGTGGCTTGCATGGGTAGAACTCCTGTCTGGCGGCTATTCGATGAAATGTTCGTGACCGGTTGATGACAACGTCGCTCAAGGCAGGCCCAAGGCTTTTGCTACGTCGGTCCAGGGCACGAACTTGAAATTCTGGGCCTGCTCGGGCATCCGCTTGCGCCCGTCCTGGACCACCAGCATCCCCTGGTTCCAAGGCCCGCCAAGGTTCACCGAGGTGACTTCCAGGCCATCGGTTTCCGAGGCACCGTCGATGCCCGCAGCAGCGTTCAGACCGACCCGAAAAGCGCCACGCACGGCGTAGGGCGGTTCGGCATCGAGCACCAGGTAGCTGTCGTTGCCTTGGCTGGAGACCACCAGGTAATCGTGGTCAGCCCCCTGATACAGGGCGATACCTTCGACATCAGCGTGCAACTGCGGGCCAACCTTGATCACGCCGCTCAATGTCGTTGGCTGGTCGGCCCGGGCATCCACCGCCCAGACGCCGACGTCTTCCTCGCCGAGAAACAAGCGCTGGCGCCGGTCATCGGCGACACAGCCTTCGGGCTGGCTATCGACGCTGAACTGGCGCACCAGCTTGCCTTTCACCACGCCGTCCGGCGCACTGAGGCGGTATTGCAAATAGCGCCCGTCCTTGCCGTTGGCAAACGCATACAGTTCACCTGCGTGGGGCTGGAACAGGCAGATGCCGTAGATTTCCTTGAGCGGCGTAGGGATCTCGCCGACCTCGCGCAATTGGCCACTGGTACGGTCAATGCTGAACAGACTCAGGCTGTTGCGATCGCGGTTGCTGGCGACCGCGAGATCGACGGTTTGCGCACCCAGCTTGAAGCCACCGCGCACATCGACGTTGTTCAGGCGCCCCACCGCAAGCTCCTGCAGCAGCTTGCCTTGCAGGTCATAGCTCAGCAGCCCCTGTTTCTTGTTGGTGCCCAGTACCCGGCTCAACGCCGGCGTCGTCGGATGGACCCAGATCGCCGGGTCATCCGCCGCGTCGCCCTGGCGAGCCACCGGTTCGCTCTGGCCGATAGCGGCAACACTGGGCAGGACCGGCGACACCGGCACCGGAGCGGGTTGCCAATCGACTTCACCTTGGTACAGGCGCCCACTGTCATCGTCGCGCAGCAACACTTCGGTCCCGGTTTTTGTCGAGCGTACCGCGATGCTTTCCGGCTCCTTCAGGCCCGGCAGCGGCAGGCTGGCCCTTGACGCCCAGCCTTCGCTGTCCTGCTGATAAAGATGCAACTGCGCAGCTTCAGGGTCCAACCCCAGCAAGCCACCCGGCAACACGGCCATGGCCCCCGCCGCTTGCCGGATGTCGCCGAACGGTATGCGCATCGCCACGGGCACCCGCACGGTCTCGGCCTCGGAGGATGCCGGATAGACCCACCAGCCCACCCGCTCTTCGTTGACGAACAACTGGTGGGTGTCGTCCTGCACCTGGCAGGTCTTGGCGTCCGGTGGCAACGGCAGGCCGCGCACCCGTTGCGCGGTGCCGCTCAGATGCTCGCCATTGCCGACCAGCCATTGCTCGCCCTTGCCTTCCTCACCCACCAGAAACACAAACAGATTGCTCGCGTCATCGCGGTACAGACACAGGCCGCTTACCGGAAAATCCCGTGTCGGCAGATACAGAGGGGTTCCCCACTGGCGCTTCTGCGGGTCGAGGCTGACCAGCAACGCCTGCTGACGTGCGCCATCGAGGCTGGCGACCAGGACATTCGGCCCCAGGGAGCGGCTGTCGAGACCTTCATAGCTGCCCTCCAGGCGCGCCAGTTCAAGGCCTTGGGCATCGAGCAACAACAAGCCCTCGCGGGCGCTGGCCAGCCGCTCGGTCGTTGACGGGCCAGGCAGGAATGCCAGGGCGTTGAGCGAGAGTTCCTGGGATGGAGACCAGGGTTTCAGTATTAGCTTGGGAGCCGCGGGAGCCGCCAGGGCGGGGACCGCCGCCAGGCTGACCAGCATCGCCAGCAGGTAGCGCTTGGGTAAAAGCAACATCGTGTTCAACGCAAAAGTCCTTGTCATTAGGCCAAACTCAAACGGGCTTGTTGCTCACTTCCGTGGCGAGGGCGTTCATCCCCGTGGGAGCAAAGCTTGCTCCCACAGTTGAATCTCCTCGCCAGAAGTGGTCAGCCTCGCAATCTAGAAATGGGTAAAGGTCAGGCCTAGCTTGTAGGTCGGGCCATACTCTTCGTACTGGCCGTTGTAGGAGCGGTGGCCGGTGTAGACGAAATACGACTCGTCAGTGAGGTTCTGGGCCTCCAGGCTGACCTGCAGGTTTTTCGTCAGCGAATAACGGGCGCTGAAATCGACGAAGGTCTGGGCGTCGACGTGCAGGTCATGGGCACGGTCGCTGATAGACGCCAGTTCATAGAGGTAAGCCGACTTGTAGTTGGCCGACAGGCGCAGGCTCAGCTTGTCGTTTTCCCAACCCAGCATCAGGTTGCCGACGGTGTTCGATTGGTTTGGCAGGTCGATGCTGCGTTTGCGCTGGGTGCCACTGGCCTGGTCGAAGCCTTCGATCTCGGCATCCGAACGGCTGAAGGTGGTGTTGGCCCCCAACAGCACGCCGTTCCAGGGGGCCGGCAGCCAGTCGAATTTTTGCGAGTAGGCCAACTCCAGGCCATAGAGCTTGGCGCTGTCGCCGTTGGCGTAGCTGTGGGCTTCGGCAAAGTCGGTCCAGGCGCCAGTGCCCGCCAGGTCGGTGTTGTAGACGAAGTTCTTGATGTCCTTGTAGAACACGAAAGCCGAAACAGTGCCGGCATGGCCCATGAAGTGTTCGATACCCAAATCCAGGTTGCTCGACTCCAGCGGCTTGAGTTCCGGGTTGCCGAAGGTCGCCTCGTCATCGTCGATGACAAAACCCGGCGCCAGTTGGCCGAAGGTCGGGCGCACCACGGATTTGGTCCAGGCCGCTCGGACCTGGGTGTTCTTGTCCAGTTGGTAGCGTGCATGCAGGCCTGGCAGCCAGTGGTGGTACTTGCGACGGGTCTCGGTGTCAGTGAACACGCCGTCAGTAGCACCGGTGCCCTTGGCGTCGAATTCAGTGCCTTCGTAGCGCATGCCGGCGATGAAGCGCCAATCGTCGACATCGACGGTGTTCATCAGGTACGCGGCGTTGATGTCCTCGCTCATTTTGAAGTCGTTGACCCGGGACTCCTGTTCGTCAAAAAAATCATCGCGATTGAGGCCGCCGAGCAACTGTTTGATGGCATCGGCGCTGATGCCCGGGCCGAAGCGTCCGAGCCGATAATCAACGTTACCTTTCTGGAATTGCCCGAGGTTGAGCTGGTCATCGGTGAAACCCAGGTCATCAAAATCTTCGTAGACCCAAGCGTTGAGGTCATTGTCCTTATCACGTCGGCTGACTTTGCCACCGAATTTGACTTGGGACGCATAGCCGCGCAAGTCGTAGTCTCGGGCCAGGTCCAGGCGCAGGTTTTTCTCGGTGTCGGTGGTCTTCTGCTCCTCCCAATCCACCTTGTCGAGGGTGAAGTTGGCGGGGTCATAGAACCCCGAGCCAATGATCGGCCGCGGCTTGTCGTTGTCGTAGAAACCGCCGTTGAAACCGTCGATGCCTTCGAAAGTGGCACCAGCGATGTGGCCGGGGCTGTCTTCGCTGGACTGGCTGTAGCCGCCCTGGCCACTCAGGGTCCAGAGCCCGAACATCCGTTCGCCACCGAGTACGTAGGATTGGATTTCCTGGGTTTCTTCACGTTGCTTGAGCTTGCGCTCACCCTCCGCGTCCCCCAACTCACCCGCCGCTTGTGGGTCTTCAAAGGCGATGCTGGCGGCGTTGCGGGTTTCGCTGTCCTTGTAGCGGCTGTACAGCGTGCGCAGGTAATAGCTGCTGAAGTCATCGGGCTTGTAGTCGAAGTTCAACCCGCCACCGGCACGCTCGCGGCGGATGTCGTAATCACGCTGTTCGAACTCTTCGAGGCGTGAGCCTTGCTCGAAATTCCAGGCGCCGCCGGTTTCAACGTTGTCCGAGCCAAAGTCGCGCTTCTGCCAGCTCAGCGCCGCGGCCACGCCGAAATTGTCGATACCGTCGCCAAGGCTGAAGCGGTCGCTGATGGCGCCGGAGAATTTCGGGCTGGTCTGGCCGGTGTTCTTGTCATAGCTGGCTTCACTGCTGCCGGTGTAGAACAGACCCTTGTGGTCGAAGGCCGAGAGGCTTTTCACGTCCACCGTGCCGCCCAGGGAGTTGGCGTCCATGTCCGGCGTCAGGGTCTTGATCACCGACAACGACTGCACCAGCTCCGAAGGCAGCACATCCAGGGCAACCGCCCGACGTTCACTTTCCGGGGCCGGCACCAGGGTACCGTTGATGGTCACGCTATTGAGGTCCGGCCCCAGGCCGCGCACGCTGACAAAACGGCCTTCACCCTGATCGCGCTCGACGCTGACACCGGGCAGGCGTTGCACTGCTTCTGCGACGTTTTCGTCCGGCAATTGCGCCACGCCGTCGGCATGCACCACGCTCTTGATCGTGTCGGCGCTGCGTTGTTCCTTGAGGGCCTGGTCGATGCTGGCGGCCTGGCCAACCACTTCGACGTGTTCAGTGCTCGCCTGCTCGGCGGCGCTCAGCCGCTCACTGGCAATGGCCATCGCCAATGCGGTGAACGTGAAACCGACGAACCCGGCAGTGCTGGTGCGGTGGTGCATGGTGGTCCTCCCCAGGAATCCGAACATCCGCCAGGCAATGGCCCGGCAACTGGGAGGGCACGCTAGGGGTGGCGAATGACGGTTCTGTGACAGGGTTTGGCTGGAGGGGGTGAAATGCGCTGATTTGAGGGGGTTGGCAGATCAAAATGAGCTGAAATGACCCACGGAAATAGAGATCGAACATCTTCCGTGGCGAGGGAGCTTGCTCCCGCTCGACTGCGCAGCAGGCGCGGATCGGAGAATGCGGTTTGTCTGTCGGAACCGTGGCGCCAGGTTTTGGGGGCGCTGCGCACCCCAGCGGGAGCAAGCTCCCTCGCCACGGTATGCGTGTTGACCAAGAAGAATCCAGTTCAAGCGATGAGCTGATTCGACCTCCCCCGGCTATTCGCCTGTCGTCACCGCACTGTCACATCCATCTGCTGTGCTGGGCCGCATTCCGCTTCTGGCAAAGGATTCCGGCCATGTTCTCCGTGCTGCGCCCGCACCGCCTCAAACTCGCCCTGCTCCTGCTGGCGGCCAACCTCGGGTTGATCCTGCACTTGGCCAGCGGTGAGCTCAAACCCGTCGCGCAGTGGGTCTGGCTGGATATTCTCGGTGAAGGCGGATCCGCGTTGCTGGCGCTGGTCTGGCTCGGCCTGGTACTTAAAAGCCGCCCGGCCGGGCGGGTGACCAATTACCTGATCCTGGGCCTGGGTTGCATCTTCTTTTCCTGGTGGATCGACAGCCTCGACGAATTCATTCGCTTGCCCGACAGCATCACCTGGGATCACTGGCTCGAATCCGGGCCGATGCCGGTGGGCATGATCCTGCTGACCCTCGGCATTTATCATTGGCACCGGGAACAGTTGGCAATCAACGGGCAGATGGAGAAGCGCGAGCGGTTGTTCCGCGAACACCGCTTGTTCGACAAACTCACGCCGTTGGGGGGCGCGGATTTTCTCAAGCATGAGCTGTCCGCCAGCCTGGAGGACAGTCGGCGCCGCCAACAGCCACTGTCGCTGCTGGCCCTGGATCTGGATAACTTTACCGCCATCAACCAGCGTTTTGGCCATGGCGAGGGCGATGCGGTGTTGCAAGCCGTCAGCCAGTTGCTGGTGTTGAACCTGCGTCGCCAGGATCTGCTTTGCCGCCTGGCCGGAGATCGTTTTGTGGTGCTGTTGCCCGACACTGGCGAGAGCCAGGCCCAGCGCCTGGCCCTGGAGCTGGAGATCGCGGTTCGCAGCCTGGCCCACAAGACCCGACAGCACGGCGAGCGCTTGCAACTGGTCGCCAGCACGGCGGTGGTGATGGCGTTCGACGAGTCTCCCGAGGCCCTGCTCAAACGACTCAACCTGGCATTGGCCCAGTCCCGGACCACGCTGGCGAAAAGCGCCTGAGGCCGTTCCATGACACTCAAGACCTGCGGATACGAAACCGACAGTCGCTTCATCCCGGGGCACTATCAGCCCGCCGCGCTGATCGACCTGGCGCTGTCGCGGGACATCGACAGCCATCGCCTGCTGCGCGGCACCGGGCTGTTTCACGAGGATATCCTGGCCGGACAGAGCCGTATCAGCCCGCAGCAGTTTCTCGGCCTGATCGACAACAGCCGGCGCCTGCTGGATGCCAGCGACAGCAGTTTCCTGCTCGGCCAACGATTGCTACCGGGGCATTACGGGCCGGCCAGCCATGCCTTGCGCCATGCGCAGAATCTGCATCAGGCCCTGGAAACGCTGATTGAGCAGCAGGCGCTGCTCAGTCCACTGGCCGCGCCGCGCCTGCTGCTAGACGAGCACTATGCCTATGTCCATTGGCTGGACAGTTGCGGAGCCGATGAACAGTGGCGCTTTGTGCTGGAAGCGAGCATGACCTCGATGGTCGCGATGAGTGCCTGGCTGAGTGGCGAACGCCTGCCCTGGCAGTGCAGCTTTCGCCACCGTGAGCCACGTTACGTCGAGCAATATTGGGTGCACCTGGGTGAACATACGCTGTTCGACCGGCCGCTGGACCTGATGCGCCTGCCCCGCCATTGCCTCGCCCAGCCCTGGCCTGACGTGTCTGCCACCGCTGGCCAGGTGGCGCGGATCCAAGCCCGGGAACAGCTTGATCAACTGGGCTTTGCCTCAAGCTTTCTGGATTGCGTCTACGACTACCTGCACGCCCATGTGCAGCAGACGCCAAGCCTGGAACAGACCGCCCAGGCCTTCGCCATGAGCCCGGCGACCCTCAAGCGCAAGCTGCACAAACACCACACCGGGTTCCAGCAACAGGTGGACCGGGTACACACCCATGTGGCGTTGTACTTGTATCAGGTCAAGGGGTTCAGCAACGAGGAAGTGGCGCAGTACTTGCGCTTCAACGACACGGCGAACTTCCGGCGCTCGTTCAAGCGCTGGACCGGCAGTACGCCGAATCTGATCCGGCAGTTGTTGGCGTTGGGTTGAGATTTGTCGCGGCTCAAGAAACGCTTAGGGCGCAACACTGTTGTGGCGAGGGAGCTTGCTCCCTCGCCACGAGAGCCGTTTTTTTTCGAACACAGCGCGGAGTCAGTGCCCGCGGATGTAGTGCTCCAACTGCCGAATCAAATCCGCCTGCTCGACAATCGCCTCTTTCACCAGATCACCAATGGACAACAAGCCAATCAACTGCCCGTTATCCAGCACCGGCAAATGCCGCAGGTGGCTGTCGGTCATGACTTCCATGCAACGATCAATGCTTTGCTGGCTGTCGGCAGTGATCACTGGCGCGCTCATGATCGTGCGCACCGCCGTGCCCACCGAGGAGCGTCCTTGCAGCACCATCTTGCGCGCGTAATCGCGCTCGCTGAACACGCCCACCACTTGACCGTCTTCGATCACCGGCAGCGCGCCGACGTTTTTCTCGGCCATGATTTGCAGCGCTTCGAGCACCGTCTGTTCCGGGGCGATGCTGTGGACCTGCTGGTTCTGCACACTTTTGAGTTTCACCAGTTGAGCGGCGGTTTTCATTGTTAATCCCCAACTTCAGTTAAAGGCGATACCAACCAAACAACAAGACTTGAGCCAGGCGTCACAGGATTGTGTTTGCTTCAGTCTTCGCCAATCTCAACCACATCGCCATTCAAGCGCACCGGCCACACCCGCAGCCGCTGCTCCGGATATTCCAGGCAATGGCCGTCTTCCAGGCGGAAATGCTGTTTGTACATCGGCGAGGCAATCACCAGATCCCCCTTGATGCTGCCCAATAAGCCGCGGCCGATGACGTTCGCACCGGACTTGGGGTCGCGGTTGTCGATGGCGTACAACGGCTTGTCCTGATGCTCGGGCAGGTACAGCAACGCCACCTGGCTGCCGTCGTGCCAGGCGACCACGCCGGAATTGGGCACCAGGTCCTCGCGGCTGCACAGGGCTCGCCATTGGGCCGGTTCCTGGTCCGCAGCGCGGGTGGGGATACGAACGACGTTTGACTGGCTCATCAGAGCACCTCCTCGGTAACGGGAATCAGATGAAGTTCACCGGCGTGAACGGGCCGGCGCTGGCCACGTTCGCGGACGAAATGAACGTCCGGATCGCCGCGTTTGTCGTTGACGAAGGTGCGGAAACGCTTGAGCTTTTCCGGATCCTTGAGGGCGTTGGCCCATTCGCATTCGTAGCGATCGACCACCAGTTGCATCTGGGCTTCGAGCTCGGCGCCCAAGCCCAGGCTATCGTTGATGATCACGTCCTTGAGGTAGTCCAGGCCGCCTTCCAGGCTTTCGCGCCAGACCGAGGTCCGTTGCAACTTGTCGGCGGTGCGGATGTAGAACATCAGGAAGCGGTCGATGTAGCGGATCAGGGTCTCGTCATCCAGGTCGGTGGCGAACAATTCGGCGTGCCGCGGGCGCATGCCGCCGTTGCCGGCCACGTAGAGGTTCCAGCCCTTCTCGGTGGCGATCACACCGACGTCCTTGCTCTGGGCCTCGGCGCACTCGCGGGTGCAACCGGACACCGCGAACTTGAGCTTGTGCGGCGAGCGCAGGCCTTTGTAGCGATCCTCAATGGTCAGGGCCATCTGCACGCTGTCCTGCACGCCGTAGCGGCACCAGGTGCTGCCCACGCAGGATTTCACCGTGCGCGTGGATTTGCCGTAGGCATGCCCGGTTTCGAAACCGGCTTCGATCAGCTCCGCCCAGATGTCCGGCAACTGGTGCAACTGGGCGCCGAACAGGTCGATGCGCTGGCCGCCGGTGATCTTGGTGTAGAGGTCGTATTTCTTGGCGACCACGCCGATGGCGATCAGTTTGTCGGCGGTGATTTCCCCACCGGCGATACGCGGCACCACCGAGTAGGTGCCGTTTTTCTGCATGTTCGCCATGAAGGTGTCATTGGTGTCCTGCAACGCCACCAGGGACGGGTCCATGATCGGCTGGTTCCAGCACGACGCCAGGATCGAGCCCACCGCCGGTTTGCACAGGTCACAACCAGTGTGACCACGACCGTGCTTGGCCAGCAGCTCTTCGAAGCTGATGATCCCTTCCACCCGCACCAGGGCGTAAAGCTCCTGGCGGGTGTAGGCGAAGTGTTCGCACAGGCTCTTGTCGACGCTGACGCCACGGGCGATCAGTTCGTGTTCGAAGACCTGCTTGACCAGGGCTGCGCAACCACCGCAACCGGTACCGGCCTTGGTGTCGCATTTAAGTTGGCCCAGATCGGTGCAGCCGCCGTCGATGGCCGAGCAGATCGAGCCTTTGGTGACGTTGTGGCACGAGCAGATAGTCGCGGTTTCGGGCAATGCCGCAGGGCCCAGGGTCGGGGCGCCTTCGGACGAGGGCAGGATCAGGCTGGCAGCCTCCTTGGGCAAGGCGATGCCGTTCTGCATGTATTGCAGCAAGGTGTCGTAGTAGCTGTTGTCGCCCACCAGCACCGCGCCGATCACACGCTTGCCGTCGGCATCCACCACCAGTCGCCGGTAGCTGGCGCTGGTTTCGTCGATGAACTGGAAGCTGCGCGAACCCGGCGTGTTGCCGTGGGCGTCGCCGATGGAGCCAACGTCCACACCGAGCAACTTGAGCTTGGTGGACATGTCGGCACCGGTGAAGGCTTCACCGTGTTCGCCGCACAGGCGCGCCGCGACGTTGCGGGCCATCTGGTAACCCGGGGCGACCAAGCCGAAAATGCTGCCGTTCCAGGCCGCGCATTCGCCGATGGCGTAGATATCCGGGTCGCTGCTCAGGCAATGGTCATCGATGACCACGCCCCCACGCGGGCCGATTTGCAGGTCGCTCTGGCGAGCCAGGGCGTCCTGGGCACGGATACCGGCGGAGAACACGATCAGGTCGGTTTCCAGGAAATCGTCGTCGGCGAAGTTCATCCGATAGCGGTATTGCTCACCGGCGCTGATGGACTGGGTGCCCTTGGACAGGTGCACGCCAACGCCCAATTTCTCGATGCGCGCCTTGAGGGCCAAACCGCCCTGGGTGTCCAACTGCACCGGCATCAGCCGCGGAGCGAATTCCACCACGTGGGCTTCCAGGCCGAGGGTCTTCAGCGCGTTGGCCGCTTCCAGGCCCAACAGGCCACCCCCGACCACCACGCCACGGCGGGCATTGCTGGAAGCGGCGCGGATGGCATCCAGATCTTCGAGGGTGCGATAGACCAGGCAAGAATCACCTTCGGCGCCTTCGATGGGCGGCACGAACGGGTAGGAACCGGTGGCGAGTACCAGTTTGTCGTAGTGAATGCGCTCCTGAGCGGTCACGACCTGATGCGCGTCACGGTCGATTTCCAGGACCGGTACGCCCAGGTGCAACGTGACGCCAGGCGTTTGGTACAACGAAGCTTCGCCCAGGGCCAGGGACTCGGCGTCACGGCCGGAGAAATACTCGGACAGATGCACGCGGTCATAGGCGCGCATCGGCTCTTCGCTGAACACGTGCAGGCGGTAATGATTGAGGGCACCGCGCTCGATCAGTTGTTCGACGCAGTGATGGCCGACCATGCCATTGCCGATCACGATCAGCGTTTGCAGCTTGTTCAGAGAAGCAACGTTGGTATTCATAAAAAGCACCCGACAAAAGCCCATCACGATTTTGAAAGCAAAAAAAAAGACGCCTGAAACCTTGCGGTTCCAGGCGTCTTTGCCTGTTCTGTGCGGTATCGGCCCGGCGACTACGCCCTGACCTACCGTGACTCCCCGGCCTGCTGGCGCTCGATCTTCGTTGACCGACGGGGCTGCCCACTCAATTGTGTTCGCGGTGGACCTGGATAGCCTCTTGCAGCGAGCGTGCCAAGCTTCCCCAACACTCTGACTCCACTACCTCGCTGGCGCCTGAAATCCCTGTGGGAGCGGGCTTGCTCGCGAAGGCGTCCGCTCAGCCAGGCACATAAACTTGCCCCGACATCCAGCTTCCAAGCGCTGGCGATTGCCTTCCCATGGTGCGACCCACCGCCCACCGGCTTCATAAAAGTGCAGCTTTGTGGGTGACCGCGAGATTGGAGTTCACGACAGTTCCCTTGTGGGAGCGAGCTTGCTCGCGATGGCGGTGGGTCAGCTTGAAGGGATGTTGGCGGTTCTATCGACCATCGCAACGATGCTCACAAAGAGTTCTTCCTTTGCTTCGGCCGCGCTGATTTCCCCGGTGGCGGCCGCATTGGACAGTGCCTCCGCCGCCCCAAGCATCGCCCGTAGGCTGGCCTGGGCGATGCCCCTTGGACCGGCAAACGGTTCCAGCACCGCTCGGCATTTGTCCAGGAAAATGGCCTCGTACTCCCGCTTGATCCGCTCCAGCTCCGGCGAGCTGGTCAACGCAGCGATCACTCCCGGAATCTCTCGGCCCTGCAACAGCACGCATTCGACATAGGACGCGGCAATCACCGCCGCGCGGCTTTGCAACGTCGGCTCGCTCGCTTCAAGGGCGGCGTCCATGAGCGCGGTCTGGCGGGCATCGAAATCCTGGTACAGCGCCGCCAACAACCCGGAACGGCTGACGAAATGGTCATAGACGATGGGCTTGGTCACCCCGGCCTGTTCCGCAAGCCGGGCCAGGGTCAGCGCTTCGCTGCCCTCCTCCCGTACCAGCCGCCAGGCGACGTCCAGCAGCTGCCGTTGCCGGTCTTCCCGCGAGAGGCGACGACGAGGTGAAGTCGGTGAATTTTCTCCGGTGCTTGACATGCTAACTTTACCAACCGTAACTTACTAAAGGTAACTTAAGCGAGCATACCCGCTTTCAAGTCTTCGTCGCCAGCAGGAGTTTTCGCCATGCACGCACTTATCGTCGTCGCTCATCACGATCCTCGTTCCCTCACCCATAGCCTCGCCGGGAAGATTGCCAAAGGCATTACCCAGGCCAATCCCGATCACACCTTCGAGATAGCTGACCTGGCCGCCGAAGGCTTCGATCCGCGTTTCAGTCTCGCCGATCACGCGGTTCACCGCCGCGAAGCCTCGCCGCCGCCGGATGTGCTGGCCGAGCAAGGCAGAATCGAGCGGGCCGACGCGCTGGTACTGGTCTACCCCATCTATTGGTGGTCAATGCCGGCACTGCTCAAGGGCTGGATCGACCGGGTATTTTCCAACGGTTGGGCATTCGATTTCAGTCTCGATCAGCCGTTGCGCAAAAAGCTGCAGCGCTTGCGGGTGCATCTGGTAGAGGTGGGGGGCGCCGATGCCGACGCCTTTCTACGCCACGGCTATGGTGAGGCGATGACCACACAAATCGAGCATGGCATCTTCGATTACTGCGGCGCTCGCGTGGTGAGTTCCCAGCGTTTGCTCGAGTCGGAAACCCTTGATCCCGCACTGCACCTGGACACTGCCAACCTCATCGGCCAGCGCTTGTTCGCGACAGTCGAAGAGGCCGCGCAGCTCACTAGCGTTTGACCTCAGAGCGCCCGGCCATGAGCAGCGGACAGCGCTACATCACGCCCATAGATGTCCGGGATGTACACCGCCTGGCCCTGGTTGTCCGCTTGCACCGTCCAGTATCCCAGCAGGATCGGCACGGGCCTGGCCAGCCTGAACTCATGGGTCAACTCGGTGGCCAGCAGTGTGTCGGTGCGGGCACGTTCAGCCGGACTCACCAGCAGGTCTCGCAAGTGCATCACTTGTTCGATCCGCACACAGCCTGAACTGAACGCGCGGGGGCCTTTGACGAACAGTGACTGGCTCGGTGTGTCATGCAGGTACACGGAGAACGGGTTGGGAAAGCGGACCGCCATTTTGCCCAAGGGGTTCTTCGGACCGGGATCCTGACGCAGCATCAGGTCGCCCGGATGTTCCCAGTCGATGTCGGAGGCCAGCAGCGGCAGGCCATCGCGATCGAGAATCCTCAGGTTATGTCGAGTGAGAAACTCTGGATCGCGGCGGATCTCGGGCAGTTTGTCTTCGCGCATGATGGTCGGCGGAATGGTCCAGGTCGGGTTGAGCGTCAGACGGGTGACCTGGGATTTGATCAGGGGTGTTTGTCGTTGCGCACGACCGACCTGGGTTCGGGTTTGCCAGACTGGCGCGCCGGCCTGGTAAACCGTCAACTGCGCCGCCGCCACGTTGACCAGCACGCTGTCGGGTTCCAGATCCTGGGCCAGCCAGCGCATGCGCTCCAGGTTGATGCGCAACTGTTCGCGGCGCATGGCCGGGCTGATATTCAGCTCGGTGACGGTCCACGGCCCCACCACGCCGTCGGCTTGCAGGGAATGCTGGAGCTGGAAGCTCTTCATTGCCTCCACCAGCGTGGGGCTGTAATGCTCGTCGGTGAGCAGCGGCGGCGCGCTCAGGTAACCTTCATTGAACAGTCGCTGGGCCAGGACGGGTACGCGGGCGTCCTGCTTGTCCGGTTGCAACAGCGGTCCGCCAGGCACAGGCGGCCAGTCGGCCAAGGGCTGTTGCCGTAGCCGGGCATAGAGCCCGCGCAGGTTGCGATACAGCTCCAGGGTCGGTCGGGCCTGTTCAAAGGCCTCTGCCGGGTTCTCCACGCCCGGCCCGGCGATGGCCAGCACCACGGCCTGACGGTCTAGTGGCTGCGGGTAGGCCTTCCACACCGGCTCCAGACGGTCCTGGGGCAGGTAGCCGAAACGCAGGTCATACAAGGCTTGCAGGTAGCGCTGGCTAATGGCGATATCGACACAATGGGCGCTCTGGGCCGCACCTTCGACCGGCAGGCTGTAGCGCGTCGGGTCCAGGCCGTCATCGGCCAGTTGCTGCAACTGAACCCGCAACGCCATCAATCGTTCGTCGTCCGACCAGACGGCCTGGCCTGCGTTTTGCTGATAAAACGCCTGCAAGCTCATCATCGTCGGAAAGTCGACGCCCGCCGCCACCTCCGGGCACGCAACGGACAATTGTGCCAGGGTGGTTTGCACCAATGCCGGATCGCCGTCCTCGGCTGTCGCGACCAATGGCGCAGTGAGCAATAAAAGGCTCAGGTAACATGCGGACTTTTTGAACAACTGCTTTACTCCAATCCATGGCCGTCTCGTTGACGGTCAAACTTTGCGACAGGTACGACCCGCCATCATGCATACACACAAAACCGGACGGGATGCCGCAGACCAACACCACCGTGGGAATTTTTCATCCGTGCTGAGCGTTTTGCGCCGAGCGTGCCTGGTCATGACCAGCCTTGGGGTGATGTGCAGTCCGGCAATGGCCGAAAAGGCAAATTCTCAACTTCTTTACAACAGCCTCGCCCACGCAGCGCCGGAACTCAATCCCCAGGCACTGAAAAGTGCCCTGAGTGCCATGCAATGCGCGGTCGCCAATGGCGCCAGCCAGGCCCGTCACCTGGCGGTCATCGACTATTCGCAACCCTCCACGGCCCGTCGCCTGTGGATCTTCGACCTGCGCCAGAAGAAACTGGTGTTGCGCGATCTGGTGGCCCACGGGCAGAAATCCGGGGAAAACTTCGCTACGCAATTTTCCAATCGCCTGGGCAGTTTCCAGTCCAGCCTGGGCCTGTTTCGCACCCAGGAAAGCTATCAGGGTGCCCACGGTTACTCGCTGCGCATGGACGGCCTGGAACCGGGCTTCAATGACCTGGCCCGTGACCGCGCAATCGTGATCCATGCCGCCGACTATGTGAACCCGCTGTGGAGCGCGCGCCAGGGCCGTATCGGGCGCAGCCTGGGTTGCCCGGCCGTGCGCCCCCAGGTGGCGCGCCAGGTAATCGACAGGCTCAAGGGCGGTCAATTCATGTTTTCCTGGTACCCGGACCCGGGCTGGCTCAAGCGTTCGGCCTATCTCAACTGCCAGCCGCAGCAGGTGGCGAGTGCGCTGGCCACCAGCGGTGGTTAATCAGTACGTTTGTGGCAAGGGAGCTTGCTCCCTCGCCACAGAAGAACGTGCTGTGGTTAAAATGCCGGCCTTTCGAATTGCCGGCCTTGCCTGATGAACCCTGAAGCCCTTCAAACCCTGCAGACTCATTTACTGACGGCACTGGCCGCGGTGCCGCAAGAAACCCGTCGCCTGTTCCATGGCCGCGGTCGCTGCTGGCCGGGGCTGGAACAGATCACCGTCGACTGGTTGCAAGGGGTGGTGCTGGTCTCGCTGTTCAAGGAGCCTGCGCCAGGGCAGTTGGATGACTTGATCTCGACACTGCTCGCCCTCACCGCTTCGCCGGCTTGGCAACACAGCGCGGCTCATACGCTGGCCGTGCAACATCGCTACCTGCCCCAAAGCCTCACCCAATGGCTGGTGGGCGAGCCCATCGACGAATGGACGCTGACCGAAGGCGGCCTGCATTACCGGATCGACCTGGGCAAAAAACAGAACAACGGCCTGTTTCTGGACATGCGCTACGGTCGCGACTGGGTAAGAGCCAATGCCAACGGCAAACGCGTGCTGAACCTGTTTGCCTACACCTGCGGTTTTTCGGTGGCGGCCATCGCCGGCGGTGCTCAGCACGTGGTGAACCTGGACATGTCCCGCGCGGCCCTGAGCCGCGGCCGCGATAACCATCGCTTGAACGGCCATGACTTGAGCCAGGTGAGTTTCCTCGGCCACGACTTGTTCAAATCCTGGGGCAAGGTGATCAACAGCGGGCCCTATGACCTGGTGATCATCGATCCGCCTACGTTCCAGAAAGGCAGCTTTCTGCTGACCAAGGATTACCAACGCGTCCTGCGCCGCCTGCCGGAACTGCTGAGCGCCGACGGCACGGTCCTGGCCTGCAGCAACGACCCGGCCACCGGCCCGGACTTTCTCATCGACGGTGTCACCCGTGAAGCGCCTGGCTTGAAGTTCGACCAGCGCCTGGCAAATCCCCCGGAATTTCCCGATGCTGATATGGAGTGTGGCCTGAAAGCGTTGGTGTTCCATTGTGGCGAGGGAGCTTGCTCCCGCTCGACTGCGCAGCAGCCGTAAAAACCTGTCGCCGGTTTTTTCCTGCTGCACCGTATAGGGCTGTTGCGCAGCCCAACGGGAGCAAGCTCGCTGGCCACGGACTCAATTGGGAACAGCCTCTCAACGAGGGTTGGCTTTTTTCTGGCCAAGACCTTCTGCCTGAAAGCTATTGCCGTCGCGACAACCACCAAGGGGTGACCAGTTCGGTGGTTATCCGCCTCACCAGGGCTTCAATCTCCCGGCTCTTGACCGAGCGGTAGATGGCCATGGTCCGCCGCAATTGATCTTCAGTGAGCATCACCGGCTGACCCGCCGCCCAATCCACATCCGCCACGGCTTCCAGTCTCACACGGTGCCAGACTGTGCCGTTGGGTAGAGTGACTGACTCCAGGGCGCTGGGCAGGTCGGCGTCAGGTTGCCTCAGGTTATCTAACAGCACCTGGGGCCAATGGGCTGGATCCACGGGGTCGCTGAAGGCATCCACCAGGCTGTCCTCCACCGTGTTCCAGATCGCCAGACCATCGAGCCAATCGCGGGACATCAACCCCAGGTAGGGACGCCAGGTCATTTCCCCTATGCGGGGAATCTGGTCATTGCTGTCGAAGGTGTCCTGGGCGTCGCTGAGCCAATTGATGAAGCCCTCCCGGGTCGTGGCTGCCCGGCGCTGGGATACCTCTGGGTAGAGGCTGCTCAGTACCCGGTTCCAATACTCGTGCTGAGTGCCCAGGAACCGCGCAAAAGGCACGCCCTGGGGATCGAGGCGGGCACGTTGGACGGACTCGAACATCAAGAAATGCACCTCCAGTTCGGCGATGTCTGGTGTTAGCCTGTCCAGCACGCGCGCTTGCAGGCGGGTGCGCAGTTGTCCCAGTTGCTGGTCAAAGTCTGGAAGCCGAATCAAGAGGTCGGCATAGAGATTTGAGTGTCCGGTGTAGTACTGCAGAATGCCTGCGGCCCGCTGACGATATCCCAGGGCCAGCCCGTTGGGTTCACTGGCATCGACGTCGCGTATGAGGCCGGAAAACCAGTCAATGAAACGCCGCCCTCCGGCATCGTCCCGGGCAACTTCCAGTGCTTTCTTCAGATCAGGAAAGTCATCCAGCCAGTCATCGACCGTGTAGCGAAAAGCGTGACGGTCCAGTTCGCGAAGGGCGTTGATCTGGGCGCTGGGTAGTGGATTGTCTTCAATCCCCAACCCAAGGGTATTACTCCTTGGCATGCTGGCAAGCGCGGGCAGCAGGTCATCCTGAATGTTGGTGATGCGGTTGCCCTTGAGGTCGAGGAAGATCAGGTCGGATGAACGCCTGGATAGCAGCGTCAAGGCCATCGTCGGCACCCGTTCCAATCCTGCGTAGGCCAATTCCAGCTCTTCCAGGGCGACGAGCTCCGTCAGGTTGGGTAAATCGCGGCAGTTATTGCCACTCAGGCGCAAATCTTTCAGGGCCGTGGCGGTCCGCAGGAAGGCACTGCCCTCTTCATCCAGGCGCAGGCCGCAGCGCACCAGGTCCAGCGCTTCCAACCCGGGTAAGGCAGTAATGGCCTGCAATTGCTGGGCAGTGAAATGCAGGTTATCGGACCACACCAGTTCACGCAGGGCGGGCAGCTCAGCCAGGCGGCCGATGGCTGCGACCATGTTGGCCTCGGCGCCAGGCTCTGCACCGCCAGTCACCTCGGAGAGCTGCAGTATCCGCAGTTTGGTCGCACGATTGGCGCCAATCAGGGGGGCAAATACATCCGCGTTCATGTTGAGTGGGTTCTTACCCAATGCCAGCTCCAGCAGATTGTGAAACTCGCCCACCGCCACGGGCACGGCGGTGAGGTGATTGCCGTGCAGACGCAGCATTTCGATATTGGGAAACAGCCGCAGGAAGTCCGAGGGATCCTCACTCAAGCCCAGGTGAGACAACGTCAGGGCTTCGATATGAGTGAAACGCGCGCGGATCGGCGGGAGCTTGCCGATGTCCCACCCCGACAGGCGCAATGTCAACTCGCTGTCTTCCCTGCGCGGATCGGGTTCACGCCGCCAGGCGCGGCGGACTTCGTTGGCCACGCCGCGACGATTCGCCAGGATATCCTCACGGATGTAGCGACTCTCGACCGGGTGGTGAACGCCCTCATGGACCTCCCACTGGCGCAGCCCTTCATCCAGCGTTGCCCACTCATTGCTCAACCGGGTGACCAGGTCGCTCAAGCTGAGGCCTTCACGCGCGGCCTGGGCGGTCAGGCTACGCTGAAGCCCCGCGAGGGCATCCCCGGCATAGTGAGGATAGAGTCGCTCGAGACGCCCCTCCAGGTTGTGGCGCCAGCCCTGCAACGGCAGTTTTCCGCGCCCGCTGAGCGGATAACCCAAGCGTCCGTTCTGCCATTGCGGGCCTTGCGTGTCGCTGTCCAGGCGCTTGAGTCGCAGGAACGCACGCAGGCCTTGCCGATCGCCAAGGGCTTGCTCCAGCAGCGCCTGGCGAAGCCTGGCCGCCTCCCAAATGTTGAATCCCAGCGCCCTGCGAGCCTCGTCCGGCATTGCGTTCAACAGCGCCTCTTCCAGGCTCGACCCTGCGCCCAGTTCATTGCCTTGTTCGTCAAAGGCCTGGTATTCCCCACCGTACTGGCGAATGACTTTCAAAGGCCCCTCCTCCCCCACTTCCAACGGGCTCGCCAATTCGCTCGACACCAGGCGCAAGCGCAACCGGCCGCGTAATGAGGCCATATTGCCCAGCAAGCCCATGACAACGCGGTCTCGATCGGCGCTACTTTCTCCGCGCGCCAAAGCACGCAACGTACGTGTCAGGCGCAGCTCAGTCAGGGCTTCTACGCACTGTTTACCCAGGTTACCCGTCACCCGGCCGGCACGCAGGCGCACCAGGTCCTGGCCTTGAGCCTGGCTGGCAAGCTCGTTGGCCATGGCTTCCGGCAGCCCGGGGAAGGCCCGAGCCACGGGAACGGCCAACGGATCGAGCGCGGTGGACCGGGCCATGGTGGCGGTCACCTGGGTAACATTGCGTTCCAGGTGAGTCGCCCAACGGCCGGCCAACAGCCGACTGCTCTCCACCGGCCGCAGGCCAAGGGGGCTTTGCCCCAGCAGTGTGCGTTGCTCGCTCACGCTCAGGCCAGCCAGGATGCGATTAGCCCAGCCATCGTGCTCCAGATCAGCCTGGTTCAGATCGAGGAAGCGCGGAGCTGCCGTGTCACCCGTAGAGTGAACCTGCACCCCTTCGTGATAGCGCAGCGTCATCGTCTCTGGCCAACCCGGCAGATCCACGAGGGTCTGAGTGATTCCAACGTGCAGGTTGCCTGGCGCGTCGCCGCCGCGCAGACGCCCAATGGTTTGCTGCACCCGTTGCCAATCCCGTGCTTCACCCAGGGCATCGGCGAAGATGGCCGGCATCGGCTCCCCGTTCACTTGCAGGTAGCGCAAGTGCGCCTCGCTGATACCCACCTGCCGCTGCAAGGCCAGAATCGTAGGGTCGTCCAGTTCGGCTGGCGTCTCGACAAAATTACGCAGCAGTTGCAGATTGCCGCGCTGCAACGGGTTGCGGTGCGCCCACTGCCAGCCACGGGCACGGTTCCACTCCATGAGAGGCGTCACGCCACGATGGTCGGCGGGTAGACGCAGGTCCAGGGCGTCGGCTGTGCCCTGCACCTCGAAATAACGGCCCTCGATCCGCACCCATGCCTCGTCCGTTGTACGCCACACCCCCCAGGCATCCTGCTCGGCCTCAATGGGTGGCGGGCGCCGCGCCTGGAAAGGCGTGACATCGCCATTCCACAGGCGCGTCGTACCGTCGCGCACCGGCATGGGTTCGACAGCCCCGCCGATAAAACCCAGATAGGCGCCTTGGGCGGCCCCGAACAGGACGTTGAAGATGTGGTCGATGCCTTCTTGCGCATGGCCCTCGTTGAACGCCTGGATGCCTTCGAAGAACTCATACACCAGGCGCACCCCGCCCACCGCCGCCGCAGCCATCCCGACAGGTGCGCAGAACGGGATGAAGCTGACGGCGAGCATCAGGGAACGCTCGGCGAGACTTTCCCAGTATTCGAGGCGAGCCAGCAGCGCCTGCCAATCCTGGTCCTTGGTGGAAACCATCAGCGCCGAGGCATTGGCCAAGGTGTGGGTCCGCCATTCGTGATAGCGATCGTCCCAGTGATTTTCACGCACATCACCCAGGGTCCAGGGCACATGGGGCGCAGGCACTCGAATGCGTCGGGGGTTGCCATCCTCGCCAAGCTCACCCTCTCGCCAGCCCACGATGCGGGCGTGGATTTCCTGGAAAATATTGAGGTTGTCCTTTATCTCCCACTCCAATTGATCATGCAGGGCGTCGCCGAGCCGGGCCTGCAGACGTACCGGGAAGTAGCGCATCAGGCTCTCGCGATAACGCCGCCAGCGCAGCCGTTCGATCAACTGCGCAGCCATGGCCTGCAAGCTGGGAAATTGCTTGATCGGCGCCACCACGTCATAGGGCATGTGCAAGACGACCGGACGAACGCCTTTGGCGTCCCCTTCCAGCCCCCAGTACACCCGGGCGCCGAACAGTGGCACAGACAGCACCTCCAGTGCCTTGACCTCACAGGCCAGGGATTCGACCGGGTGAGCGTTGAGTTGCACCCCGACATAGGCCAGCAACCGCTCACCGGTTTCATCCAGGCGTCCATCCAGCTTCGCCTCGTAGGCGTCATAGGTGAGCAGGCTGCGTGCGTACTTGATATAGGCGTGGGCGACAACCGGGACCTCGTTGCGAATCTGTGGCAGTCGCTGCTTGAGCAGGCGTTGATAAGCACCGCCCACATCCAGCTCCCGGCACAGACGCGCGAAGCTGGCTGGGGTCATGGGCACTGCCGTGGTGTCCGAGGGCTCCCCCCAGCGGTAAAACTCTCCAGGCTTGCCCTTGATGAACAGCTCGCCGTTTTTATCGAAAGCGCTGCCAGTGGCCGCATCGGCGGGAGGATAGTTGCGCATGGCCGCTTCGACCACCGACAGCGAGGCGCCGAAGTGGTCGCACTTGACCTTGGCCCGTCGTAGCGCATCCGCAACGCTGCCGGTGCCATTCACCAGGCGCCAGGCCTGCATTTCCGGCCGGGCCCGCAGCAAGTCGCGGGTGAAAGTTTCCGGTGCCGGCAGGTCGATGAGTAGCCCGTTGAGCGCGTCGCTGTCGCGCTGCAATTGCTGGGTAAGAGCCTTGAAACGCTCCTGGTGGATCCGCGAGGCGCGTTTCAGCCAGACGGGCAGCCTGGCCTGGATGAACTCGATATGGGTATCGAGAGTGGACATGATGGACCTCCTTCCTTGGGGTCGATTGGGCATTGCAAATTTAAAGTTCGCCAAGCTTTGGCGTGGTCGATGCTCCCCAAAACGATGGTTTTTTGAAACCGTCAGACTGTTGCCAGGGGTTGCAGCGACAGGCGCGAAAGCCTGGCGAGGGCGTTTCAGGTCTGTCCGGGACGACTCGTGGCTACACCACCAAGGTCAACCACGCCGACACCAACAGCAAGACCGCCATGACCCGATTAAACCGCCCCATCGCCACCGCGGAACGGCAGAACCTGGCAGCGCCGAGCCCCAGGTAAGCCCAGGCGGTCATGCAGGGGATTGAGATCACGAAGAACGCCAGGGACAACCACAGCACTCGTACCGTACGGTCGGCCTCGGCGCCAGCGAAAACGCTGACCACCGCCAGCGCCATCATCCAGGTTTTCGGGTTTACCAACTGCAAACCGGCGGCCCCCGTCAAGCCAAGCCGCCGCCCCTCTACGGGACGCTCAGGGTCGATGGCCTCGGCCGGAGCACTGAAAATCTGCCAGGCCATCCAACTCAGCCAGGCGATGCCGGCCCATGAGAGCAGCGTTTGAAGTGTGGCATGGCGTGCCAGCACATCCCCCAGTCCCGTTCCAACCAAGAGCACCAACAAGGCCGCCGCAGCGCATGCGCCAAGGATGATCGGCCAGGTGGTCGCCAGGCCAAAGCGCGAGCTGTGGCTCAGCACCAGGATATTGGTCGGGCCCGGGGTGATGGAGGCGACAAATGCGAACAGGGCAAACGGCAGCAACTGGTCCATGGAGCAATATCTCGGCAATGATCGTGACTTGATCATCGCGATGAAACCGGGCTCAGTCTGGAACGTTTGAGCAGCGCTTGCGGTAGTCCGCCGGGCTCAGGCGATAAGCGCGCTGAAACCAGCGGCCCAAGTGGCTTTGGTCGGCAAACCCCAGCATCGCGGCAACCGCCACGGCACTCTCGCCACGGGCCAGTAAGCGTCGCGCCCGGGCCAGGCGCAACTGGATCAGATAAGCATGGGGCGCCAGGCCGAACGCCGCCTTGAAGGCGCGGGTCAGGCGGAAACGATCCACGCCGGTGACCCGCGCCAGGTCGTCCAGCCCGACATCGTCGCTCAGGTGGCTGTGCAGATAATCGCGGGCCTGCTGCGCCACCAGCGGCAACCTTGGGTCGGGATTGATCCGCGCCCGCCAATGCAAGTGCTGGGTCAGATTGGCGAGCAAAGTGTCCAGGGCGGTCTGGCGCACGATTCGGATTTCCTGCTCATGCAGACTCTGGAACGCCATGGCCGTGGCGCTCGCCAGCCGCGCATCGTCGGTCAGCGTGGCGGCGAAGCCCAACTGGGCATTGTCCGGCGCAACGTCGAACAAAGAACGCAACTCGCGCTCCAGCCATTGAGGCTCCAGGTACAACGTGCGGTAGGTGAAACCGTTGTCGTGGGGCGCGTTGCCGTCATGCAACTCACCGGGCTCAAGCAGAAACACCTTGCCTGGCGTGCTGTTGTGCTGCTGGCGGCGGCAATGAAACTGCTGCACGCCCTGCTCGGTCACGCCCACCAGATAAGCGTCGTGCCAATGCGGATCGTAGGCATGCCCCTCGAAATGCGCACGCACGGTCTCGATACCGGACGTGGCGTCCTGCTTGAAATCGATCCAGTTGCGCACTGTCATGAGCCGTCTCGTGTTGTCTATCCGCTCGGGGCAGATTACCCGCTGAGGGCGATGGCGTCTGGAAGATTTGTGCAACCCGTTCCCACAGGTTGTTCATCTACCTGAAAGGATGTGGGGCTGCTGCGCAGCCCAGCGGGAGCAAGCTCCCTCGCCACGGGTCGAGTCAATCAGGTATCCGGCGTAATCGCTTCCTCCCACGTCTGCACCGACAGCCGCGCCAGTTCGGCATCCTGCTCGGCCTTGACGCCGGATACGCCGATGGCGCCGATGCATTGCCCGTCGCGGCGGATGACCACGCCGCCTTCGAGCATGCCTTGCAGGTGTGGAGCGCTGAGGAAGGCGTAGCGGCCGCCATTGATCATGTCTTCAAAGACCTTGCTGTCACGCCGGCCCATGGCGGCGGTACGGGCTTTCTCGGTGGCGATGTAGGCTGAAAGCGGCGAGGCATCGTCCAGACGCAGCAACCCCAGGGGATGACCGCCGTCGTCGACCACGCAGATCGACACGGCCCACTGGTGCTGGTGAGCCCTCTCCCTGGCGAGGACGAGCAACTGTGAAACGTCCGGTTCAGTGAGTACCGTTTTGGTTTTCATGAATCACTCCGTGCTCTGTGACTGAAAGCCCGAGGGCCAGAGCCGCAGTATTGTTCCTCGATGATATTTGAGCCAATACATTCGAAGTCGACCACCGCAGGCTTGAGAAACCTTTCAATTAATGGATCCACAAAACAAACCGATCATCTTTTAATCCGCCTATAACATTGACAAACAAATTGGTTAAGAGAGTTAATGGATCCACAGACAAGAACAACATCCGTTTGGAGATCCCGTCATGTACCCCAAAAACACCTGGTACGTTGCCTGCACCCCCGATGAAATCGCCGACAAGCCCCTGGGCCGCCAGATCTGTGGCGAAAAGATAGTTTTTTACCGTGGGCACGAGGGCAAGGTCGCGGCCGTGGAAGACTTTTGTCCCCATCGTGGCGCCCCGCTCTCGTTGGGCTACGTCGAAAACGGCAACCTGGTGTGCGGCTATCACGGCCTGGTGATGGGGTGTGACGGCAAGACCGTGGAGATGCCAGGGCAACGGGTCCGGGGCTTCCCTTGCAACAAGACCTTTGCGGTAGAGGAACGCCATGGCTTCATCTGGGTCTGGCCCGGTGATCAGGCGCTGGCCGACCCGGCGCTGATCCATCATCTGGAATGGGCCGAAAACGATGAATGGGCCTACGGTGGCGGCCTGTTTCATATCCAGTGCGACTACCGCCTGATGATCGATAACCTGATGGACCTGACCCACGAAACCTACGTGCACGCGTCCAGCATTGGCCAAAAGGAAATCGACGAAGCGCCCCCCGTAACCACGGTCGAGGGCGACGAAGTGGTCACCGCCCGGCACATGGAAAACATCATGGCCCCGCCCTTCTGGCGCATGGCCCTGCGCGGTAACAACCTGGCCGACGATGTGCCGGTGGACCGCTGGCAGATCTGCCGTTTCACCCCGCCCAGCCACGTACTGATCGAAGTCGGCGTGGCCCATGCCGGCAACGGTGGTTATCACGCCGCCCCGCAGTTCAAGGCATCGAGCATCGTGGTGGATTTCATCACGCCGGAAACCGAAACCTCCATCTGGTACTTCTGGGGCATGGCCCGGCACTTCCAGCCACAGGATCAAGCGCTGACCGATAGCATTCGCGAAGGCCAGGGCAAGATTTTCAGCGAAGACCTGGAGATGCTTGAACGCCAGCAGCGCAACCTGCTGGACCATCCGCAGCGCAACCTGCTCAAGCTCAACATCGATGCCGGCGGCGTGCAGTCGCGTCGGGTGCTGGAGCGTCTGATTGCGCGCGAGCGCGAATCGCAAGCCGGATTGATCGCCAGCACCCAGACCCAGCAGCCGCAGCATGCGGAGCAACGGTCATGATCGAAGTCCAAGTCGTCGCGCGGCACAACGAAGCCCTGGATATCTGCAGCTACGAGCTGACCCGTATCGACGGCCAACCCTTGCCGGCGTTCACTGCCGGCGCCCATATCGACGTGCACTTGCCCGGCGGCCTGATCCGCCAGTACTCGCTGTGCAACCATCCCGAAGAGCGGCATCGTTACCTCATCGGCGTACTCAAGGATTCGGCCTCGCGCGGCGGTTCACGCAGTCTGCACGAGCTGATCCAGCCCGGCGCACGGCTGCACATCAGCGAACCGCGCAACCTGTTTCCTCTCGCGCCTGAGGCCCGGCGCAGCCTGTTGTTTGCCGGAGGCATCGGCATTACACCGATCTTGTGCATGGCCGAGCACCTGGCCCAGAGCGGTGCAGTGTTCGAACTGCACTACTGCACCCGCTCCCGGGAGCGGGCAGCCTTTGTCGAGCGCCTGCGCCAGTCACCTTATGCCGACCGGGTTTTCCTGCATTTCGATGAAGAGCCCGAAACACGGCTGGACGCCGTTCGCGTGCTGGCTGCGCCAAACGATGACCTGCACCTCTACGTGTGCGGTCCCGGCGGTTTCATGCAGCATGTATTGGACACCGCCAAGGCCCTGGGCTGGCAGGACAGCCACCTGCACCGCGAATATTTCGCTGCCGCGCCCACCGACACCAGCGCCGATGGCCGCTTCGCGGTGAAACTGGCCAGCAGCGGGCAGGTCTTCGAAGTGCCCGCCGACCGCAGCGTGGTGCAGGTGCTGGAGAGCCATGGCATCGAGATCCCGATCTCGTGCGAACAAGGCGTGTGCGGCACCTGCCTGACCCGCGTGCTGGAAGGTGTGCCGGAACATCGAGACATGTTCCTGACCGAGGCGGAACAGGCTTGCAACGACCAGTTCACGCCGTGCTGTTCGCGGTCGAAGACACCGTTGCTGGTGCTGGATCTCTAACCTCCGAACAACCCGCCCTCCTGTGGGAGAGCCCTGTGGGAGCAAAGCTTGCTCGCGATAGCGGTCCGCCAGTTGATATCAATGCTGGCTGAATATCTGTCATCGCGAGCAAGCTTTGCTCCCACAGGCATATGAGTATGTGGGCCTTCAGTCCGAGCGCAATATCACCGTCATCCGCTCATCAGCCAACGTCGAGCCGAACACCTCGGCATAACGCAAGGTCGCATTGGCATGCTCGCGCATGATCGCCTCGGCACGGGCGCCCTGGCGGTGAATCAACGCGTCGAACACCGAATGGTGCTGCATGTGGGCATAGTTGAAGCGGCGAAACTCGCCGGCCATGTTCTGGCGATCCACCGCCAGGGCGGTGACTGAGGCGAACGGCAGATGATCGTTACGGGCCAGTGCATCAGCGATCGCCGGGTTGTGGCTGCCTTCGACGATCACTTGATGAAAGCGCATATTGAGGTCGTGATAGACCTCCAGGTCATCCTCGGTCACATAGCCCTTGGCGAACAGTTCGTCGCCCTGCACCAGGCATTGTTCGAGTGTTGCCCGGCCCTCTTCGGACAAGCCACGTTCGGCCGTTTGCCGCGCGGCCAGCCCTTCGAGCACGCCACGCACCTCCACGGCCCCGGCGATTTCTTCGGCACTGACCGAACGCACTTGAAACCCCCTGCCACCGAAACGCACCAGCAAGCCTTCCTGTTCCAGCGTGCGGAACGCCATGCGCACCGGCATCCGCGAGACGCCAAACAATTCTGCTGTGGGAATTTCCATCAAGCGCTCGCCGGCCGCCAGTTCACCCGAAGCGATCATTCTGCGCAGCGCAACCAGCACCGTTTGGCCAGGCTTACTCATCCAGGTGAATTCCAGAGAAAGGAGAACCGGCATAGTAAAAGGCTTGGGGCGGTGTGTCACGGTGGGCGGGAGCCAACCAAAGAAGCGTAACCCTGTGGAAGCGGGCTTGCTCGCGAAAGCGGTGGGTCAGCAATATTGATGTTGACTGACACACCTTCTTCGCGAGCAAGCCCGCTCCCACAAGGTTTTTTATTTAAGCCACAGACCTGGCCCGCAGGATGGAAGCATCTTCACCGCGATACAGCGCCTCGACTTTCGCCGCCCGCCACTGCAACACCGCCCGTTGGTTGATCGAGCCCTTGTCGGTGATTTCGCCACGATCGATCGACGCCGGTTCATCGAGCAAGGCAATCCACTCCACGCGACTGGCGTTGCCGGTGGCTTCGCGGTTCAGGCGTTGCAGCCAGTCGGCGAACCATTGGCGTACCGGTTCGCTGGCAAGCACTTGGGTATCGCTGGCGTCCGAAGCCAGACCCGACAGACGTCGGCATTCCGCAAGCCGCGGAAACACCAGCGCACCCAGGCACTCGCGATCCGGCGCGGTGATCACCAGGTCCTGGACGTAAGGCGTGCCTTCCAGCACCGCGCGGTTGCGCAGCGGACCGACACTGACGAACACGCCAGAGGACAATTTGAAATCTTCGGCAATCCGTCCATCGAACATCAAGCCCAGTTGCGGGTTGCCGGGATCGGCCAGCTTGATCGCATCCCCCGAACAGTAGAAACCGTCCTCGTCGAATACCTCAGCGGTCTGCTGCGGCGAGCGCCAGTAGCCCGGCATGATGTGCGGCCCGCGAAAGCGCCCTTCGAACTTGCCGTCCACCGGCACCAGCCGCACTTCGCAACCAGGGGCCGGCAGGCCGATGTAGCCGGCCATGGACAGTGGCCCGGTGGTGAAGGTGCAGGACGGCGACGCCTCGGTCATGCCCAGGCCCGCCATCATGCGGATCCGTTCGCCACAATGCTGCTCGGCGACTTTGTCGAGTCGATCCCAGGTGCTTTGGGACAGACCCGCAGCGGCAAAGAAGAACAGGCTGATGTCCTTGAAAAAACGCTCGCGCAGCTCCGCGTCCTTCTCCAGGGCGCTGACCAGCTCTTCCCAGCCCTTGGGCACGGTCAGGTAGGCGGTAGGCGAAATCTCCTTGAGGTTACGCAAGGTTTCGGCGAAGCCCTGGGCCGTGGGTTTGCCGTCGTCCAGGTAGAACGTGCCGCCGTTGTACAACACGATGCCGACGTTGTGACTGCCACCGAACGTGTGGTTCCACGGCAACCAGTCCACCAGCACCGGCGGCGCTTCACCAAACACCGGGAAGGTCTGCAACAGCATTTGCTGGTTGGCGCAGAGCATGCGTTGGGTGGTGATCACCGCCTTCGGCAGCTTGGTCGAACCCGAGGTAAAGAGAAACTTGGCGATGCTATCCGGCCCGGAAGCGGCAAAGGCTCGTTCGGCCTCGACGCCGCCGGGTTGCGCCAGCAGGCTGGCAAAACTGGTTCTGGCGCGATCCGGGATCTCGCCACGCACCGTGATCAAGGGCACGTCGGCCGGCAAGACGGCATTGATCGCCCGCTCAAACGGTGCGGCATCGCTGACAAACACCAGCCCCGGCTGCAACAGGTCGCAGACATGCCGCAGCTTGGCGAAATCCTGGGACAGCAACGAATAGGCCGGCGACACCGGGCAATACGGAATGCCCGCATACATTGCGCCAAGAGCCATTTGCAGGTGTTCGATGTCGTTGCCTGAGAGCAGCGCCAAGGGTTTCTCGGCCGACAAGCCGTAGCCCAGCAAGCTTTGGGCGATGGCCCGGACGCTCTCGAGCATCTGGGCATAGCTGACGCGACGCCAGTCACCGCCGGCCTCGCGAGCGGCGATGAACGTCTGCTGCGGGCGCATCTCGGCCCAGTGCACCAGGCGATCGAGCAACCGCGCCGGCAACGGGGCCAGGGGTTCCAGGGAGCGCATGTGCAGGATGCCGCGCTCTTCCCTGACTTCAACGGCGGGATGACCAATCGACACCTGGCGATACTGCCCGGGGCCGGGTCGGGAGGACGATCTGAACTCGGAACTCACGTACATTTCCTCCACCAAGGCACACTCGGGTCGCGCGAAGCGAGCGGAGCGTGGCAGCGTCTGGCTGCGGCCTTGTCATTGTTATTCTGGCCTGCATCGGGGCGGCGGCTTTCAAGGCCCGGCCGCCCGCCATGCGACGGATTTCAGATCGGGTAATGCCGGGGTCCGTTCTGCAACGTCACCCAGCGCAACTGAGTGAAATGCTCGATGGACGCCTTGCCACCAAAGCTGCCGTATCCGCTGGACTTGACCCCGCCGAAGGGCATCTGCGCCTCGTCGTGCACGGTCGGACCGTTGATGTGGCAGATGCCCGACTCGACCCGTTGGGCCAGGGCCAGGGCCCGCGTGGTATCGCGACTGAAGATCGCCGCCGACAAGCCGAACTCGGAATCGTTGGCCAGGCGCAGCAGTTCTTCGTCGCCCTCCCCCCGCAGCAACACCGCCACTGGGCCGAAGGACTCTTCGCGGTACAGACGCATGTCCGCGGTGACGCCATCGAGCAGGGTCGGTTGCAGGATACTGCCCTCCAACTGCCCCCCTGCCACCAGCCTCGCGCCTTTGGCCAGGGCATCGTCGATCAGCCCCTTGATGCGCAGGCCGGCACTGACATCCACGAGCGAGCCGAGCACGCAATCACAGGCAGCGGGATCACCGGCGCGCAAGGTGGCGATCTTGGCGGTCAACCGAGTGATGAAAGCATCGGCCACGCGGGCATCGACGATCAGTCGCTCGGTGGACATGCAGATTTGCCCCTGGTTGAAGTAGGCGCCGAAGGCTGCCGCTTCTACCGCAGCGTCCAGGTCGGCGTCGTCGAGCACCAACAACGGGGCCTTGCCGCCAAGCTCCAGCAGTGCCGGCTTGAGGTGGCGCGCCGACAGTTCGCCGACGATGCGCCCGACGTGGGTCGAACCGGTGAAGTTGACACGCCGTACCGCCGGGTTGGCAATCAGGCGTTCAACAATGGCCGGTGCATCCGCCGGCGCATTGCAGATGACATTGACCACGCCATCGCCCAAACCGGCGTCCTGCAACACCTGGCCGATCAGCCGGTGCACCGCCGGGCTTATTTCCGAGGCCTTGAGCACCACGGTGTTACCGCAAGCCAGAGGCATGGCGATGGCGCGAGTGGCGAGAATCACCGGGGCGTTCCACGGCGCGATGCCCAGCACCACGCCGCAGGGCTGACGCAGGGCCATGGCGAAACTGCCGGGCACGTCCGAAGGAATGATTTCGCCGTTGATCTGGGTGGTCATGGAAGCGGCTTCGCGCAGCATGTTCGCCGCCAGGTGCACATTGAAACCGTACCAATTGGCCATGGCCCCGGTTTCGCCGGCGGCAGCAATGAATTCGCCGCTGCGGGCCTGCAATTGCTCGGCGGCGCGCAGCAAGCGCGTGCGACGTTCATTGGGCGCCAATGCAGCCCAGGCGGGAAACGCCGCTTGCGCAGCGGCCACGGCGGCGTCGGCATCTTCCAGGGTAGCGGCGGCCACACGAGACACCACTTCACCGGTCACCGGATTGCAGCGCTCGAAGGTCCGGCCGTCACGGGCGGCGCACGACTGGCCGCCGATCAACAGGGGCACGTCCAGCATGGTGATTCCTCTTTATTGTCTTTATAGGGAACACGTTCACAGTAGCGCCGAGGGCCTTGGACGAACAGCCTGCGGGCACCTGATCGGCGCCCGCCGCGCGATTGTCTCAGCGCTTGTAGGTCTGCAGGCCCGGCTTGATGCTCTTGTCGTCCAGGAACTGCTTCATGCCCTGCTCGCGACCGCCTTCGGTATCGAGCAGGCGCGACTGATCGAGCTTGGCGTACAGGTAATCTTCGTTCTGCTCCCAGGTCAGTTCGCGGCAACGCTTGAAGCCATGCTTGGCTGCACGCAGCACCACCGGGTTTTTCTCCAGCAGGTTACGCGCCAGTTCCACGGTGACGTCACGCAGTTGCGCCAAGGGCACGCTTTCGTTGACCAGGCCCATTTCAGCGGCTTTCTGCCCGCCAAAGGTCTTGCCGGTCATGATGTAGTACAGCGATTGGCGATGGCCCACGGTGTCGGCCATGGCCTTGCTGACCAGGTTACCGGGCGGGATACCCCAGTTGATTTCCGAAAGACCGAAGGTCGCTTCGTCGGCGCAGATCGCCAGGTCGCACGCCACCAGCGGGCTGAAACCGCCACCGAAGCACCAGCCATTGACCATGGCAATGGTTGGTTTGGCGTACATGCGCAGCAGTTTCCACTGCCACTGCGAGGCTTCGCGACGGATCTTCTCCTGAAGAATTTCCGGCCCGGCATCCACTTCGCGGAAATATTCCTTGAGGTCCATGCCCGCGGTCCAGGCATCACCGGCGCCGGTCAGCACCAGCACGCCAGCGGCCGGGTCCTGTTCCAGAGTCTCGAGCACATCGATCATCTCGCGGTTGAGGGTCGGGCTCATGGCATTGCGTTTTTCCGGGCGATTGAGGGTGACCCAGGCGATACCCTCCTCGATATCGACCTTGACCGTTTTCCAGCGACCTTCGTAGTTGCTCATGATGCGTGCTCTCTTGTTCTTGGCTGAAGATGATCAAAAACTAAACCGGAAAATTAGTTATGTCAATTAACTATTAATCGATTTACCTGTATTTTTCAGTGCGGGGAGCAAAGCATCAGATCAACGAATATGCGATAGACCGTAGCCATAGCGTCCCAACCTCGGCAAACTGGATAGCCTTGTTAATCACTCACCTCGAGGATGCTTTCTCCGATGGCCAAGTCTTCCAAGCTTGCCGAACCCGCCGAGGCCCTGGCTGCCGGTGCCGACGCGCAGGCGCCGCTGGACTCCGCACTGGACGACCTGATCGGTTACGCCCTGCGCCGTGCCCAGTTGAAACTGTTCCAGAACCTGATCGGTCGGCTCGCCACCCACGATTTACGGCCCGCCCAATTTTCGGCCCTGGCGATCATCGACCAGAACCCTGGCCTGATGCAGGCCGACCTGGCCAAGGCCCTGACGATCGAACCACCGCAAGTGGTGCCGCTGCTGAACAAACTGGAAAGCCGGGCCCTGGCCGTGCGCGTGCGGTGCAAGCCGGACAAACGCTCCTATGGGATTTTCCTGAGCAAGACCGGCGAAACCCTGCTCAAGGAACTCAAGCAGATCGCCGCCCAGAGTGATCTGGATTCAACCGCGGCCCTTTCGGGTGGCGAGCGCGAGGAATTGCTGCGGTTGCTGAAGAAGGTTTACCAGCAATAAGGCCTGACGCAGCCCTCTTGTGGCGAGGGAGCAAGCTCCCTCGCCACAAGAGCACGGCGTCGCCTATTAGGGCGTCACCAGATCGGCACGTTGTAGGTCACCAGGAACCGGGTCTGGTTCTCATCGCGAAACGCTGCCGTACCCGGGAAATCGTTGCGGTAGATCGACTTGCGCGCCAGCAGCCCGACGTTTTTCAGCGATCCGCTCTGGATCACGTACCCCAGCTCCATCTGGAACTCGCGCTCCTTGCGATCCTCGGCATTGAGGGCGGCCAGCTCAATGTGATCGCCACGCACGTAACGCAATCGGGTCCTCAGGCCCGGTACGCCCACCGCCGCAAAGTCATAATCATGGATCACTTGCCAGGTGCGCTCCTTGGCGTTGAGGAAATCCGAGCTCATGGTCATTTCACTCAAGCCCATCAACTCAGTACCGGACACATAAGGCGTGGCAGTATCGCCACTGGCATGCATGTAGCCCAGGCTCACGCGATGCCCGCCCAAGCGATAACCGACCAGCGCCGAGAGATTGCGGTTATCTACTTTGCCAGCCTTGGCCGCGCCGTCTTCGTCACTGAAAAAACTGCGCAGGTCGGTGGTCAACACCCCGTCGCCCAACGGCAGGTTATGCAGCAATGCCAGGGTGTTCTGCTGGTACAGATCCGCCACTTCAGCGTGGTAAGCCCGAAGGCTGAGGTCTTTGTTGAGCTGATAGTCGCCCCCTATATACGCCATGTGAGACGAGGTCGCCGCGCCGTTAAAGCGACGGTTGGGCGAGGCGATGCTCATCGGCTGGTAGTTGGTGGAATCGCGGCGGTTGATGCGGTCGATGTAGCCCGTGTTCAACGTCAGCCCATCGATGTCCTTGGAGCTGAGGGTCGTACCGCGAAAAGTCTGTGGCAACAGTCGCGATGGGCTGGCGAAGGCAAACGGCAGGAAGATCGACACGTCACCGGTCTTCACCGTGGTCTGGCCGAAACGCAGCTTGCCGGTCAAGGCCAGGCGTGAATACTCATCGGCTGCGCGCTTGTCGCTGCTGGAGACCGGCAACAATTCAGTGCCACTGCGATCCGGCGACGAGTCCAGCTTGATCCCCACCAATCCTCGGGCGTCCAGGCCGAAACCGACGGTGCCCGGGGTAAACCCCGACTCCATGTTCATGATCACACCCTGGGCCCACTCCCGGGTCGCAGTCTTGGCGCCATCGTCCTTGTAGTCGCGGTCCATGTAGTAGTTGCGCAGGGTCAGGGTGCCGTGGCTGTCTTCGATGAATCCCTCTGCCAACACTGCGCTGGAGCCCAGGCTCAGCCCGAGACCGGCCAACAAATGAACGAGAAGTGAAACAGGGGCCACAGCAAGGGGCGCCCGGGTACGGTTTGGCATGTTCGATGTCCACTTATTGTTGTTGTTTTCGATCGACCTATCGCCTGAGGCGTTGGGTTCTGCGCAAAGAGAATGGAAATGACACAGGTGCTTCGTCAATCCGAAATGATCGATAATCGAACATTAATATTATTAACTAATTCATCAATTATTTCATTCAGCACTGTCAATCAGCTGATTTTATTGACTATTTCAGGCGCTATATCCGATCGCCTCTTTCGATTCTTTTTTTAGTTAGCTTTGTTAATCTTAATCGTGCTTGCCGGTGTTCCCCCGAGCCGGTGCTTCCCAGACAAAAACAATAAGAGGAATTGCCATGAACAGTCCGACGCGTCGCGCGACGCTGACCATCGCCCTGTGTTTTATCGTTGCGCTGATCGAGGGTTTCGACCTGCAGTCGGCCGGCACTGCCGCTGCCGGCCTGCGGCAGACGTTTGCCCTGGACCCGAAAATGATGGGTTGGGTTTTCAGCGCCGGGATCATCGGGTTGCTACCGGGGGCGTTCTTCGGCGGCTGGATCGCTGATCGGATCGGTCGCAAGAAAATCCTCATTGCCGCCGTCCTGCTGTTCGGGGTGTTCTCCCTCAGCACCGCGTATGTCGAACACTTTTCCAGCCTGCTGCTGGTGCGCTTCATGACTGGGCTGGGCCTGGGCGCCGCCCTGCCCAACCTCATTGCCCTGTGTGCCGAAGCCGTAGGCGAGCAGCGGCGTGGCACGGCCATCAGCGTGATGTACGCGGGTGTGCCGTTGGGCGGTGCGCTGGCGGCCGTGGTCGCGATGCTGTTTGGCGAGCACTGGCAAATGACCTTTTTCATCGGCGGGCTGGCGCCATTGTTGGTGGTGCCGCTAATGCTGCTGTGGCTCCCTGAGTCCAGTGCCTTTCGCCAGGTGCAGGGTGCCGGCGGCGAGGCCCGCGGCTCGACCGGCCAGGCGCTGTTCGGCGATGGCCGGAGCCGTACTACCCTGGCACTGTGGCTGAGCTACTTTTTCACCCTGACGGTCATGTACATGCTGCTCAACTGGCTGCCGTCGTTGCTGCTGGAACAAGGCTTCAGCAAGCCCCAGGCCGGCCTGGTGCAGATGCTGTTCAACATCGGCGGAACCCTCGGCTCGCTGCTCGGCGGCCTGTTGCTGGACCGCTGCAATGGCATCAAGGTAGTGCTGTTCGTCTATGCCGGGTTGCTCAGCGCCCTGGCCGGGGTCGGGTTGTCGGTCGGCATCGTGCCAATGGCCATCGCCGGGTTCGCTGCCGGGTTGTTCGTCATGGCCGCACAACTGGTGCTCTACGCCTTGGCGCCGCCCTCCTACCCGACGGCTGTGCGCGCGACGGGGGTTGGTGCGGCGGTGGCCATCGGGCGCCTGGGTTCGGTCGCCGGGCCGCTGGCCGCGGGGCAAATCCTGGCTGCCGGGGCGGGAACGACCGGTGTGCTGCTGGCGACATCGCCTGGGCTGCTGATTGCGGCTGTGGCGGCGATCAGTGTGATGGCCCGTGCGGTGACGGTGGGTGCGGCGCAAACTGTGCGCTGAAGCGTTGCAGTTTCAAATCAACGACAAGGCGCCCCGGCGATACTCACTGGGCGTCTGGTTCATCTCGATGCGGAAATGCCGGTTGAAGTTGGACAGGTTGTTGTAACCCACCTCAAAGCAGATATCGGTCACCGGCATTTCACTCTGCAACAGCAACCGGCAGGCTCGCTGGACCCGCAACTTGCGCATCAGATCGATGAAGCCGTGTCCGGTGATGCGCTTGAAGAAGCGCGAAAAGCCAGGTTCACTCATGTCCAGCTGCCGGGCGATCACCGACAGGCGCAGGTCGCCGGTGAGTTCAGCCTGCAGGTACTCGAACGCTTTGTGAATGCGTTCAGAACTACGGGCATCCAGGGTTGGCGCGTAGCAGGGGCTCGCCAGACACAAGGCTTGCGCTTGAGGCGCTTTACTGAGGGTCTCGAGCAGTTGCAGAAACAGCGCCAGCCGCCCCAGACCTTGGGCCGGGCCGATGGCCTCGAGCAGGCTTGCAGCATGAACGGCGGTATCGCCACTGAAGGCCAGGCCTCGCCGCGCCCGCTCGAACAACGTCTGTAAATCCCCCAATTCGGGCAGGGTCCGGCGCAGGGTCAACAAGACGGCGCCGTCGAACTGCAGCACCACATCGCGCCCGATAAGGTGCTCGCCCGGCGCCAGGTCGCCCATCCAGTCGTGGGGCAAGTCCGGGCCGATCATCGCCACATGGCCGGGGCCAAACGGGCCGATATAGTCGCCCGCCAGCAACTTGCCGCTGCCCTGGCGGATGAGGTGGATTTCAAATTCAGGGTGGTGGTTCCAGCGTGCCATCGGGTATGGGTAGTCATGCTCATACCAGCGAAAACTGTGCTCGGGCTCGGGCAGGATGACTTCCAGTTCGGCCGGTCGCTGTTCGAACAAAGGCGTTCGGTGATCAGGCATGTCGTGCCTCTCTTATCGTTATAGCCAGCACCTTACGCCGGGTGCGCAGCGGTTCGCCAGTTCCCACCTGACTGCCCACTGATACTTTTTTAACCCGACCGAACTACCCGTGTAGGAGTTAAAAAAGTATCACCGGGTCATCCTCCCTGCGTTTGTCGGCGTTGAGGTGCGCTGCTGTAATCGCCCAACCATGGCGCACATGCAGGTCCGCCCCGCCCCATGGACCTCTAGAGACAGGACAAGCCCATGAAACGACTCGAAGGACAAAGTGCCCTGATAACCGGCGCCGCCCGTGGTATCGGCAGGACATTTGCCCAGGCCTATATCAATGAAGGCGCCACCGTAGCAATTGCCGATATCGACCTTGAACGGGCCCAGGCCACAGCCGCCGAACTGGGTGACAGCGCCTATGCGGTAAAAATGGACGTGACCGACCAGGCGTCCATCGACCAGGCCATCGATGCGGTCGTGGCGCGGGTGGGCAAGCTGGATATCCTGATCAATAACGCGGCGCTGTTCGACCTGGCGCCGATCGTGGAAATCACCCGCCAGAGCTACGAACGGCTGTTTTCCATCAACGTCGCCGGTACGCTGTTCACGCTGCAGGCGGCGGCTCGGCAGATGATCAACCAGGGTCACGGCGGCAAAATCATCAACATGGCGAGCCAGGCCGGTCGGCGTGGCGAGCCGCTGGTAGGCATCTATTGCGCCAGCAAGGCCGCGGTGATCAGCCTGACCCAGTCTGCCGGGCTGGATTTGATCAAACACCGGATCAACGTCAACGCCATCGCCCCCGGCGTGGTGGATGGCGAGCATTGGGACGGCGTGGATGCGCTGTTTGCCCGCCATGAAAACCTGCCACTGGGGGAAAAGAAGCGCCAGGTCGGCCAGCAAGTGCCTTTTGGCCGGATGGGCACTGCGGATGACCTCACGGGCATGGCGATTTTCCTCGCCTCGACGGAGAGTGAATACGTGGTGGCGCAGACTTATAACGTCGATGGGGGGAACTGGATGAGCTGAAAATCTGCGGTTTTATAGCTTTGAAACGACGGAAATGGACTTATTCGGCGGAAAACTGATCCCACTACTTGAAGATTGTCCCAAACGGTACCAAACGGTGCCGTTCCAAGGGATTTCAAGAGAGCGTGAATACCGTTGCCCCAGCCGGGCAAAAATTGCGCATCATAGGCGCCGTCCGCTCAAGGGAGATTTACATGCGTGCCATTTCATCCGCCATGCGTCTTGTCGTGCTGTCGCTGGGCCTGGCCTTCGCCGCCAGCGCCGCAGCCACCGAAGAGACGCAACTGGTCGAGACCATCAATCTTTACCGTAGCCAGTCTCAAAGTTGCGCGGGCCAGGCCTCTCTGGAGCTGCCGCCGCTGGCGATGGATTCGCGGTTGATCCTGTCCGCCAATGGCATCGGCGACCTGCAGCAGGCGCTGGCGCGCACGGCTTACCCGATGGTCAACGTGCAGGCCATCAGCCTGTCCGGGCCGCGCGACGCGCAAGCCGCGATGAAGGCCGTGCAGGAAAGTTTCTGCCAGGTTGTCCTGGACCCGCAGTTCGTCGACATTGGCGTCAGCCGCCTGGATCGCGAATGGCGCATCGTGCTGGCGCGCCCACTGCTGTCGGCGCGCCTGGGGGACTGGCAAGCCGAAGGCCAGAAACTGCTGAAGCTGATCAACAGCGCCCGTGCGCAGCCCCGCCGCTGTGGCACCGAAACCTTCACGGCCACGACGCCGCTGAGCTGGAACGCCACCCTGGCCCTGGCCGCCGTGACCCACACCCGGGCCATGGCCAACAACAATTTCTTCGACCATAAGGACCGCGACAACCGCATGCCGGGCGACCGTGCCGAACTGGCGGGCTATCTTGGCCAGTTGATTGGCGAGAACATCGCCGCCGGGCAGGACACCGCCCTGAAGGTGGTGGACGGTTGGCTGGCAAGCCCCGGACATTGCGCCAACCTGATGAACCCGCAGTTCCGCGAACTGGGCGCCGGCTACGCGACCGATCCGAAAAGCGATGCCGGGATCTATTGGACGGCGATGTTTGGCACGCAATAGCGCGGTGGCCGGGCCACCGCTTTCGCGAGCAAGCTCGCTCCCACAAGGGATTTGTGGGGTTCATGAGAAATATGCAGTGCGCCCATCAACATCACTGCCGCAGCGTCTGCCGTAAATGCTGCATGAACTGGCTCAACGACGGTGACTGGGCTACGGGCTTGCGTTGCAACAGACCGATCGAGCGCCTGCCGGGCTGGTCGATGGCAATGACCGTGCATTGCTCACCGATATTGAACACTGCCGTGCAACTGGCCGGCAGTAGGGAAAACCCCAACCCTTCGCGCACCAGGGCGGTGGCCGTGCTCATGTGGGCCACTTCCCAGGCCGGCTGCGGATCGACGTTCAGGTAGCGTAACGCGGCATCGGCCAGGGGCCGGATGCTGGTGTCGGGCGTCAGGGCGATATAGGGCCGGTGCTTCCAGTCATCCAGGCTGTTGCGCTGATGGTCCTTGTGGGTCAGCAACACCAGGTTGTCATCCAGCAAACGTACAAAACTCAGCCCGGACAAGTCCTCCGGCAACGACGTAATGCCTGCATCCACCTCGCCACGCTGCACCCACCCCATGATCTCCCCGGCGCGGCCGTCCAATACGCTCACCCGTACCCCCGGGTGTTCGCGCTGGAACGCGGCAATCACCACTGGCAGGAACGAAGCGGCGGCAGTGGGCAGTGCCGCCAGGCGCAGCGTGCCACGGCTCAGGCTGAGAGTATCGCGGGCGTCGCGTACAGCATCGTCCATGTCCCTGAGCATGCGCCTGGCCTGGGGCAGGAAGTGTTCACCGGCGAGCGTCAATTCGACACTGCGGGTGTTACGCGCCAGTAGCTGCAACCCCATGGTCTCTTCCAACTTACGGATGCTGTAGCTCAGGGCCGGTTGGGACAGGTGAAGCTGTTCAGCGGTGCGGGTGAAGCTTGAGGTTTCGGCGATCAAGATGAAGGCACGAAGCTGTCTGAAGGAAATGTTCATACCCGCACCTATAAAAATAATGGATCAATTGATTCTACCTTTAAAATTCACAGAACAATCGATGCCAGCCACTATGGGCCATCCCCCTAGTGGAAACGGACATGACAAAAACAATCCTCGTCGGGTGCGGCGCCGGTTTCGCCAATGATCGCCCGGATGCCGCGTTACGCCTGGCCCAGGACTTGGCACAGCGGCCAGGCCAGCGCTACATCATGCTTGAGCTATTGGCCGAGCGGACCCTGGCCGAGGCGCAACTGCGCAAAGGGCTTGATCCCCAAGCTGGCTACTCCTCTCGTCTGTTCGACTTCCTCGAACCCATGCTGGACGTGTGTATCGAGGCTGGCATCCCGATCATCACCAACGGTGGCGCGGCCAACCCCAGGACGGCGGCGCAACGGCTGCGGCACACACTGGCGGGGCGCTATCCGGAACTGAAAATTGCCTGCGTGCTGGGTGACGACCTGCTGGAAGAAACCCCATCCCGTTACGGTCAATGGCTGGCCTTGGAGCTTGCGGGGGACAATCCGGTGTCAGTCAACGTTTATACCGGCGCCGATGGCATCGCTACGGCACTGGCTGAAGGCGCCGGCATCGTGCTCTGTGGCCGGGTTGCCGACCCTTCGTTGGCGGTAGGCGCGATTCGCCACGGCTTGGGCTGGGCCGCCGACGATTGGCAGAAGATGGCCATCGCTACCGCCGCCGGGCATCTGCTGGAATGCTGCACCCAGGTCACCGGCGGGTATTTTGCCCATCCCGGAATGAAAGAAATCCCCGACCCGGCCAACCTCGGTTGCCCGATTGCCGAGGTCCACCAGGACGGACGCTTGATCATTGGCAAGACCCGCCATTGCGGCGGACGGGTCAGCGAGCAGACGGTCAAGGAACAATTGCTCTATGAGGTGCACGACCCACGGCGTTATCTGACGCCGGATGTGGTACTGGATCTGGGCCAAGCCCGTGTCCAGGACCTGGGCGAGGATCGCGTCGAAATCAGCGGCCTGCTCGGCTATCCGCGCCCCGACACGCTCAAAGGCTTGGCCGGGGTGCGTGGACTTTGGTTTGGCGAGGCGGAGATCTCCTATGCCGGCCCCGGCGCCGTAGCCCGCGCCACTCTGGCCCGGGAAATTCTACTGCAGCGTTTCGATCGGTTGGCGCCAGGGGTACAGCCGTGGATCGATTTGTCGGGCATCGCCAGCCTGTTCAACGACCACGCTGGCCGCTACCTGCAGCAACGGCTAGCCCAGGCACCAGCCCTCGAAGACGTGCGTGTGCGGGTCGGCCTGACCCACACCGACCGGTCGCTGGTCGAAGCCCTGCTGGCCGAGGTGGAGTCGCTCTACACCAACGGGCCGGCCGGTGGCGGCGGTGTTCGCCGCCACCTCGCCGAAGCCGTCACCACCCGCAGCTTCCTGCTGCCGCGCAGCGAAATCCACACGACCCTGGAGTGGTACTGATGAACCTCGTCACTCTCGCCGACTTCGCCCACGCCCGTGCCGGCGACAAAGGCAATATTCTCAGCGTCGCGGTATTTCCCCACGATCCGGCGCACTACCCCTGGTTGCTGCGTGAACTGAGCTGCGAACGGGTCGCCGAACAATTCGCTACGCGGAGGCCTTCCAAGGTGCATCGCTACGAACTGCCGAACCTAAGCGCACTGAATTTCGTGCTCGAAGACGCCCTGGAAGGCGGCGTAAACCTCAGCTGCGGCCTTGATCGCCATGGCAAGAGCCTGAGTTATCTGCTTCTGGCCCTGCGCCTGCCTGGGCCACAAGGCTGATCGACACGCCGCCACCGAACCATCGACAACAATAAAAAGAGAGGCCGCAAGATGATTACAACCCTGGGTTTCCTGATGATGCTGGCCATCATCGGGCTGATATTGCTGCGCAGGATCAGCCCCGTAGTGGCGTTCACCACTCTGCCCGTCGCCATCTGCCTGTTGGCGGGTTTCAACCCCGGACAAATTGGTGAGTTCATCAAGGCCGGGCTGATCACCGTGGCGCCCACCGCCGCGCTGTTTCTGTTTGCCATTCTGTTTTTCGGCATTATGCGTGATCGCGGCCTATTCGATCCGCTGGTCAACCTGCTGATCCGCAGCACCGGCGGCAAGCCGCTGGCGGTGGCATTGGTCACGGTACTGGTGACCTCGGTCGTGCACTTGGACGGCGTCGGTGCCGCCACGTTTCTGCTGACCATTCCGGCGCTGCTACCCTTGTACAAACGCCTCAACATGAGCCCGACCATGCTGCTGTGCCTGGTGGGCACCACGGCCGGGGTGATCAACATGGTGCCTTGGGGTGGCACCACGGCCCGGGCCGCCGCGGTGTCGGGGCTTGATGCCACCGAACTGTGGCTGGGCTTGTTGCCCGTGCAGATGGTGGGCCTGGTCTGCATGCTGCTCGTGGCGACGGTATTGGGCTTGCGGGCCCAGCGTCGCCGGCCGATGTCACTGGGGGCCGCCGCCAGCGTCGACCTGGGCAGCCTGTCCACTGAAACCCGCGAGTTCAGCCTCTCGCCACGCGAGCTGCGCTATTGGCTGAACGTGGCCCTGACCGGTGCAATCCTGGCGTGCCTATTCACCGGCATTTTCCCCCTGTACGCCTGTTTCATGGTGGGATTGGGAATCGCCCTGCCGTTGAACTTCCCTTCCCTGGACGCCCAGGCCGAACGCCTCAAGGCACACGCATCCGACGCGTTGCAAATGGTGCTGGTGATGATGGCTGCCGCCGTACTGCTGGGTGTGCTGTCCGGGGCAAAAATGTCCGATGGCATGGCCCTGGCACTGATCGATATCCTCCCCGCCGGTTCTGCCCAGTACCTGCACGTGATCGTCGGTTTCTTCGGCGTCCCCCTGGGCATGATTTTCTCGCCGGATGCCTACTATTTTGCCTTGTTGCCGGTGATCAAGGACGTGGCCGCCGCCGCTGGCGTTCCCCTTGAAGCCGTGGCCCGGGCCATGCTCATCGGCGAGAACACCGGTTTCTCCATCAGTCCGGTAGTGCCCAGTGTCTACCTGGCTCTGGCGCTGAGCGGCGTGGAGCTGCGCACGCACATGGCCTACACCTTTTTCTGGGCCTGGGGCGTGAGCCTGGTGATGCTTGCCTTTGCCGTAGCGACCGGGGCGGTGCAGGTGTAAGCCACGATTGGCGGGGGCATTTTCAGTGGGCACTGAAGATCAAGGACCGATGCACACCTGACCCCGCCCTGACCCCATCGCCAACGGCCAGCGCGACCGAGCCGAAAGGCATCGCCGCATCGCCACAGGCAAACACCCCCGCCACGTTGGTCTCACGGGTCATGTCGGTCTGGATAAAGGCCCCAAGCGGGCCGTCCTCGAACGCACACCCCAGGGACGCCGCCAAGGAATTGGCCACTCGCGTACGGGGCAAGACGAACAAACCGTCGATGAGCACCACGCGTCCATCCGCCAACACGACATTGGCCCGGTCGCCTTCGATACGTTCGACACGCTCCTGCACCAGCGTCACCCCGCGTTGCGCAAGGCTCGCGCGCTGCTCGGGGGCGGGCTCGAATACACCATTGGTGAAAAACGTCGTCGGGCCCCAGTCCGGCAACATCAAGGCATGGTGCAGCGACATCTCTGAGGTCGCCAACACGCCAATCGGGCCTTGGTCCAGCTCATAGCCGTGGCAATACGGGCAATGGAACACGCTTTTGCCCCAGCGCTGCGCCAACCCTTCCACGTCTGGCAGATCATCGATCACACCGGTGGCCAGCAGCAGGCGCTGGGCGCTGTAGCGATCGCCGCTGACGGTTTCCAGGGAGAAGCCATCCGCCTCCTTGCAGGCCCCGGTCACCGTGTCCGCTACCCATTGCACCGTTGGATAGGCCATTAGCTGGCGGCGAGCATCCTCGGCAATATCGCCGGGAGCCCGACCGTCCTGGCCGAGAAAACCATGGGAGCTGGCGGCGAACCGATTGCGACGCTGGCCCGCATCGATCACCAGCACCTTGCGCCGGGCCCGGGCCAGTTGAAGACCAGCGGACATACCGGCGTAGCTGCCGCCTGCAATGATGACGTCGTATTCCATGTCTATCTCCAGGGTGGTTTTCGAAGGAGCCGAAAAGTCTCGACACATCGTAAGTTCCTTGAAAAGCCACTGTCAACGATCTCGTAACTTTTGCAATTACAGGCGATACTCACGCCAGCCTCAGCCACAGAACACGCCAACATCATGAGAACTGACACACGCCTGTCCCGCATGCTTCATGTGCTGATTCACATGGACCGCCACCAACAATCCGCCACTTCCGACACCCTCGCGCAGATGCTGGGCACCAACCCGGTGGTGGTGCGCCGGACCATGGCGCTGCTCAAGGAACAGGGTTACGTCACCTCGGAGAAAGGTCATCGCGGCGGCTGGACCTTGAGCAAGCCCCTGTCGGACATGACCTTGCTCGACATCCACCAGGCCTTGGGCAGCACGTCGATCTTTGCCGTCGGCCTGTCCACCGATCACCCGCAATGCCTGGTGGAGCAAGCGGTCAATGCGGCGTTGACGGATGCCTTCGATGAGGCCCAAGCGTTGCTGCTCAAGCGTTTGGGCAGTATTACCCTGGCGCAGTTGGCGGAGGATTTTGATCGGCGGTTTCGGAGCGAGCCCAGGGTCGACATGCGCCAGAACGGCACCGGATAAAAAAACGCCGCTCAATGAGCGGCGTTCTTTTTACCTCACCAGACAGTGTCCGGCTTACAGCGCCATGTCAGCCGCTGGGTTGGCTTCACGGGCAGCAGCCGGTTTGGCCGGTGCCGCGGGAACGCCTGGCTTGCCGATCGCCGGCGGCGGGTCCAGTTGCAGGACTTCGCTGGTGTAAGCCCACTCTTGGGCTACACGCTCAGGGCTCTCGTTGAGCTTAGTGCCGTAGCTCGGCACGATCTGGCGCAGTTTTTCCTGCCAGGCCGGGCTGGCGACCTTGTCCTTGAAGACCTTCTCAAGCACGGTCAGCATGATCGGCGCAGCGGTCGAGGCGCCTGGCGAAGCACCCAGCAGGCCGGCGATGCTGCCGTCCTGGGAAGCGACCACTTCGGTGCCGAGTTTCAGCACGCCGCCCTTCTCTTCGTCACGCTTGATGATCTGCACACGCTGGCCGGCCTGCCACAGACGCCAGTCTTCCTGCTTGGCTTCCGGGAAGTACTCTTTCAGAGCGGCGAAGCGGTCTTCGTCCGACAGCATCAGCTGGCCGGCCAGGTACTCGACCAGTGGGTACTGTTCGATACCAACCTTGGTCATCGGCCACACGTTGTGGGTGGTGGTGCTGGTCAGCAGGTCAAAGTACGAACCGTTCTTCAGGAACTTGGTGGAGAAGGTAGCGAACGGGCCAAACAGGATCACGCGCTTGCCATCCAGCACGCGGGTATCCAGGTGCGGGACCGACATTGGCGGTGCGCCAACCGAGGCCTTGCCGTAAGCCTTGGCCAGGTGCAGCTGGGCAACGGTCGGGTTTTCGGTGACCAGGAACGAGCCGCCCACCGGGAAACCTGCGTACTCACGTGCTTCCGGAATGTCGGACTTCTGCAGCAGGTGCAAGGCACCGCCGCCAGCGCCGATGAACACGAACTTGGCGTCGGTCTCGGTTTCGGTACCGTCCTTCAGGTTCTTGTAGGAAACGCGCCAGGTGCCGTCTTCGTTGCGGGTGATGTCTTCCACTTCGCTGGACAGCTTGAGGGAGAAGTTCGGCTTGGTTTGCAGGTAAGTCGCGAACTGGCGGGTGATTTCGCCGAAGTTCACGTCGGTGCCCAGGGGACTCCAGGTGGCCGCGACTTTCTGGCTCGGGTCACGCCCTTGCATCATCAGCGGAACCCACTTGCTGATCTGCTCGCGATCTTCGGAGTACTGCATGCCGGCGAACAACGGGCTGGCCTGGAGGGCTTCGTAGCGCTTCTTCAGGAACGCGATGTTCTCGTCGCCCCACAGGAAACTCATGTGCGGTGTGGAGTTGATGAACGAGCGCGGGTTCTTCAGCACACCGTTCTTGACCTGCCAGGACCAGAACTGACGGGAGATCTGGAAGGCTTCGTTGATTTCGATGGCCTTGGAGATATCGACCTTGCCGTTCTTGTCTTCCGGCGTGTAGTTCAGCTCGGCCAGCGCAGAGTGACCGGTACCGGCGTTGTTCCAGCCGTTGGAGCTCTCTTCGGCAACACCGTCCAGACGCTCGACCATTTCCATGGTCCAGCCCGGCTCCAGCTCATTGAGCCAGACGCCGAGTGTCGAGCTCATGATGCCCCCACCAATGAGCAAGACATCCACTTTTTTTGGCTCGGCGGCGTGCGTGGTCGCAAGACCCATCGCCATCGCCAGGCCCAGCAGCGCCGTGTGTGTTTTCTTCAACATGTGTGTATCCCTAGGATAGAACGCCATTCCATCCACCTGTCCTGATCAATGATAGACCACGCCATGGCCTGAAATGTCAGCGGGCTATGGCGGGAAGGACCGGAGGATGGACCTACAGGGCCGAGCAATTATCGGCCGCACATTTATGTCTCTCCGGCACTGACTTCTTGTAGGTCTTGGCTTCAGCTGGGTGAGGGACACTGCAAAACGTTTGCCATCGGGCCTGGCGAGGCCGTGCCCGATTGTCGCAGCGGGGGGAGTTTACATAAGGAAATAAACAGACCGAAGCGTCTTTTTACATTTCTGGCGAAAACGCCGACCAAACGGCGGCATTTTAATGGCTCTGCCCCCACATTCAGTCAGCACTGTCGGTCATCAGGCCCTTGGCTCAGAAATACTTGAGAATCGCGATATCACGACGACGCTGTTTGAGAGCCGCAAACCAGCGCGTCGGGAAGAACAGCGCGACGCCCAGCAGCACACTCCATGACCACACCATGGGCAAATGGTCGAACCCAAAATAGGCGCCCTGGTTGGTGCCCCAAATGACAACTGCCATCAGGTACAAGGCTTTGAGTACGTAAAGGTGCAGCAGGTAGAAAAACATCGGGGCACCGCCGTAGATCGCCAATATCGCAATGGCCCCCCGCGCCTGGGCTTTCTCGAAGAGCGCCAACAGAATCAAGCCCATCCCCAGGGTCGGCATCAGGAACATCAGCGACGGCGGGTACTTCGTCGCGCTCATGAAACTCATGAAGGTGCGCAGTGCATCGCCGGTCTGTACCCAGGGTTTGTCGCCGTACACGTTCAGGTAACGGATGCACACGAAAAGCAGCAGCAAGCCGATGCCGATATTGAGCAGCCGCCGCAGGCGTACGGCGGGCTCCACGTCCTTGCCGAACCACGGGCCGATGGCCCAGCCCAGCAGGATCACGCCGATCCACGGCAGTACCGGATAAGTGGTGCGGGCCCGGGTGAACTCGGTGATATCGATGAATGCCCGCTGATGAAGAATCGACCACGGTACGAAGAACGGAGAGTCAGGCCCCAGCACTACACCGTCCAACAGATTGTGCCCGGCAACAATGGCTAGCCCAAGAACGACCAGCCAACTGCGCTTGAGGTGCAGCAGCGCCGCCAGGACGATCATGCAGATGCCGATGCACCAAATCACCTGCAGCCACAAGGTCTTGGGCGGAAACTCGGCGTTCCAGGCGAAACACACGAAGGTGAGTTCCAGGAAAACCAGGAACAGACCGCGCTTGAGCAGGAACAACGAGGTCTGGCCGGCAGTGTGTTTCTGGCTGTAGAGCCAGGCCGACAAACCGGTGAGGAAGATGAAGACCGGGGCGCAGAGCGTGCTGAGCAGGCGGGTGAAATACAGATCGGGGGTGACACTCAGCGCATCGATCGGATCGCTGACCTGACGGTGCAGCAGGAACGTCTCGCGGACGTGATCAACCAGCATCAGCAGCATGACGAAACCGCGCAGGGCATCGATGGCGAGCATGCGCACATGGGTTTCGGCAGTGCGGGTTGCAAGTACAGGCGCGATGACGCCGGACGGGCTCGTCATGCTTGGAGATAGGCTCATGGAAATGCTCGGATGAGAGTTCGTGTTCATGCAAGGCCAGGAATGAGAATCCCTGCCAAACGAGATCGGATAACATAACACGAAACAACTATCGCGAGCAGGCTCGCCCCCACAGGTTGGATGGGTTCAGGTGGATGAGTTTCAGGGTCGCTACCCGAGCAACTGGCTCAACACTGCCCGCAACTTGCCGGGCTTGACCGGTTTGTTCAGCAGCGGCGCATCCAGTTTGCGCAGGGCGCGGCGGCACTGGTCACTGCGGTCGGCGGTGATGATCACCGCCGGGATGGCCTGATGGAAATGCTCGCGCAGGTGCTTGACCACTTCACAGCCCACCACCCCATGATCCAAGTGGAAATCCGCCAGGATCAGCTCCGGCGCACGGCCTTGCAGCACATCCAGGGCGCCTGCTTCATCGGTGGCGGTCAACACGTCGCAACCCCACTGCCCCAGCAGCGCAGCCATGCTTTGCAGAATGCTCAGTTCATTGTCGATCACCAACAACCGGCGTCCCGGCAGCGGGTTGCCAGCGACCGCCTGTACCGGTATCTGCGGCACAGGCAAGGGCTTTTCAGCAGACAGCGGCACCTCGATGCTGAACACCGAGCCACGTCCCGGTCGGGAACGCACCTGGACTCGGTAACCGAGGATATGGGCGATGCGTTCGACAATCGCCAATCCCAGGCCCACACCCTTGCGATCCGCGGCCCGCCCGACGTCCAATTGATTGAACTCGAGGAATATCGACTCCAGGCAATCGGCCGCAATGCCACGCCCCGTGTCCCAGACTTCCAGGCTCAACCGCCCTCCCCGGCGCCGCGCAGCCAGGAGAATGCCGCCCTGGGCGGTGTAGCGGCAGGCATTGCTGAGCAGGTTGCGCAGGATGCGAGTCATCAGCCGCAGGTCAGTCATGATCGCTTCGTCGCCAAAGCGCACCCGCAACTCCAGCCCCGCGGCACTGGCCACCGATTGGAACTCGGAAGCCAGCGGCGCCAGCAACTCATCCAGTCGATACGGTGCCAGGTCCGGCTTGACGGCGGCCTGGTCCAGCCGGGAGATATCCAGCAAATCAGTGAGCAAGTCTTCGGCGCCTTCAAGGGCCTGATGGGTGCGCTCCACCAGGACCTGCTCGGAGGTCGGCAGCGTGCGCTCACGCAAGGTGGCGATCAGCAGGCGTGCGGCGTTGAGCGGTTGCAGCAAGTCGTGGCTGGCGGCGGCCAGGTATTTGTCCTTGCTACGGTTGGCCGCCTGCGCGGCATCCCGGGCGTCGCGCAACTGTTGCTCGACCAACTCGCGCTGGGCGATCTGTTGTTGCAGATTATGGTTGGCCTCCAGCAGCGCGTCGGTGCGCTCGGCCACTCGCTGTTCCAACTGGTCGTTGAGTTGTTGCAGGTGCTGCCGCGCCTGCTCCAGTTCATCGAGACGCGCCGCCAGTTCCGGATAATGGCTCTTGCGCGTCGAGTGATTGCCCAGCCCCAGCAGCCCGGCCAGGGCTTTTTGCTGCTCGTCAGAGGGCTTCGCCATAAACGACCTCGACATCCCGCTGACTCGACTCCCGAGGGTTGGTGAGGATGCAGGGATCGTGCATCGCGTGCTGCGACAGGAACGGGATATCCGAGGTGCTCACCCCGTGCAGGCCCAGGGTTTCGTGGAAACCGATGGTGTGCTTGAGGGCAATCAAATGCTCCACCAACCGGGTGCGGATCTGCCGGTGATTGAGCCCCCGGCAATCAATGCCCAGGGTCTCGGCAATCACCTTGAAACGCTCCGGCGCCGAGTTGTAGTTGAACGCCACCACATGCTCCACCAGTACCGCGTTGCACAAGCCATGGGGCAAATCCAGGAAGCCGCCCAGGCTGTGGGACATCGCATGCACCGCGCCGAGGATCGCGTTGGAGAACGCCAACCCGGCCTGCATGCTGCCGAGCATGATCTTTTCCCGCAGGGCGACGTCCGCCGGGTTGGCGATCATCTGCACCAGATTGCCATTGATCAGCCGCATCGCCTCCAGCGCATGGGGGTCGGTGAGCGGGCCGTGACCGGTGGATACGAACGCCTCGATGGCGTGTACCAGCGCGTCGATGCCGGTACAGGCCGACAGGAACGGATCCATGCTCAGGGTCGTTTCCGGGTCGATCAGCGACACGTCCGGCACCGCCGCCTTGCTGACGATGGAGAATTTCATGCGTTCTTGCTGGTTGGAGATGATCACGAACTGCGACACGTCGGCCGAAGTCCCGGCCGTGGTGGGAATCAGGATCAGCGGCGGGCTGGGCATGTACAGCATGTCCACGCCTTCGAATTCGAGGATATTGCGACCATGGGCGACGACGATGCCAATGGCCTTGCCGCAGTCCATCGGACTGCCGCCACCCACCGCAACGATGACGTCGCAGTGGTTTTCCCGGTACAGGTCCGCACCCAGCATCACTTCCTCGACCCGGGGATTGGGCGAGACCGCGCTGTAGATACAGTAATCAATAGCCTGGGCCTGGAGGCTGGCCTCGACATCGGCCACCCATCCGGCAGCGATCACGCCGGGATCGGTGACGATCAGCACCTTGCGCGCGCCGAACGTCTTGGCGTAATTGCCAACATTGTGCCGGCAACCGGCACCGAACATGATTTCGGGGGAAACGAACTTGCGCAGCGGACTGAGACTCTGGCTCATCGGTAAGCCTGTTCTTATTGTCTTGGGATCCCCTGAGCCTAAAGCATCCCACCGTGATTGCAATCAGACCAAATGGTGAGCCCGGCCTGAACGCATCAGGCCGGGCCTGCCCTTATCGGTTGGCGAAGTACATCGTCACTTCAAAGCCAATACGCAGGTCGGTAAACGCGGGTTTAGTCCACATGGGTCTTTCCTCTTCTTGTACCGGGCAATTCCGGCAAGGTCATTAATGCACGCCGTGCCCAGGGCTCGAATGCTACTTTCGAAGCGGTGGGTGGGGTGCGTTGGTAGCAATGTTTGGCCTGCACACATCCAACAATGTGGGAACGGGCTTGCTCGCGAAGACGGTGGATCAGACACTGATCGAGTGACTGTTCCGCCGCTTTCGCGAGCAAGCCCGCTCCCACATTGGGTTTTGCGGTGTTGCTGGGTTAGAAGAACCCCAGCGGATTGATGTCATAGCTCACCAGCAGGTTCTTGGTCTGCTGGTAGTGATCGAGCATCATCTTGTGGGTTTCGCGGCCGACGCCGGACTTCTTGTAGCCACCGAACGCGGCATGGGCCGGGTACAGGTGGTAGCAGTTGGTCCAGACGCGACCGGCCTTGATCGCCCGGCCCATGCGGTAGGCGCGGTTGATGTCGCGGGTCCAGAGGCCGGCGCCAAGGCCGAACTCGGTATCGTTGGCGATTGCCAGCGCTTCGGCTTCGTCCTTGAAGGTGGTCACGCCCACCACCGGGCCGAAGATTTCTTCCTGGAACACACGCATTTTGTTGTGGCCCTTGAGCAGGGTCGGCTGGATGTAATAGCCGCCCGACAAATCACCCTCAAGTCGCTCGGCCGCACCGCCGGTGAGCAGCTCGGCGCCCTCTTCCCGGGCAATCTCCAGGTACGAAAGAATCTTGTCGTACTGTTGCTCGGAGGCCTGGGCGCCGACCATGGTTTCAGTGTCCAGCGGGTCGCCGCGCTTGATCTTGGCGATCTTCTTCATGACCACGGCCATGAACGATTCGTAGATCGACTCCTGCACCAACGCCCGAGACGGACAGGTGCAGACTTCGCCCTGGTTGAAGAATGCCAGCACCAGGCCTTCGGCGGCTTTTTCAATGAAGGCCGGCTCGGCTTGCATGATGTCTTCGAAGAAGATGTTCGGCGACTTGCCGCCCAACTCGACGGTGGACGGAATGATGTTTTCGGCTGCACATTTCATGATGTGCGAACCGATCGGTGTCGAGCCGGTAAAGGCGATCTTGGCGATGCGTTTACTGGTGGCCAGGGCTTCACCGGCTTCGCGACCGAAGCCATGGACGATGTTCAACACCCCGGCGGGCAGCAGGTCGGCGATCAGCTCGATGAACACCGTGATCGACAGCGGTGTCTGCTCCGCTGGTTTGAGCACGATGCAGTTGCCAGCGGCCAGGGCCGGGGCGAGCTTCCAAGCGGCCATCAGCAGCGGAAAGTTCCACGGGATGATCTGCCCGACCACGCCCAGCGGCTCATGGAAGTGATACGCCGTGGTCAGCTCGTTGATCTCGGCGGCCCCGCCCTCTTGGGCGCGGATGCAACCGGCGAAGTAACGGAAATGATCGGCCGACAGCGGCACGTCGGCATTGAGGGTTTCGCGTACGGCCTTGCCGTTGTCCCAGGTTTCGCTGACGGCAAGGATTTCCAGGTTCTGTTCGATACGGTCGGCGATTTTCAGCAGTACCAGGGAGCGGTCCTGGGCCGAGGTCTTGCCCCAGGCGTCGGCGGCGGCATGGGCGGCATCCAGGGCCTTGTCGATGTCGGCGGCACTGGAGCGCGGGAATTGGGCGATGACTTCGCCGTTGACCGGGGATGTGTTGGTGAAATACTCGCCATTGACCGGTGCGACGAATTCGCCGCCGATGAAATTGCCATAGCGCGGCTTGAAGGAAACGACGGCGCCTGGGGTTCCGGGTTGTGCGTAGATCATGATGGGCCTCTGCCTGGTCGATGCCTGTCGCGGGACAGGCGATAGACCGATGGTAGAGAGCCGCGCATGCCGGACGAATGCGTCATTGGCAGGGGGGCTCTCGTTATTTGGTCGTAGGTTTCAAGCGATAGGCGCAAGTTCAAGGCCAGCGCAAGCCCTTGTGGCGAGGGAGCTTGCTCCCGCTGGAGTGCGTAGCACTCCCCGCTTTCGGCGACTGCTTCGCCGCCGAGCGGGAGCAAGCTCCCTCGCCACGGTTTCGACAAGCTTCTAGCGCTTGGCCACCAACTCTTTCGGCAACTTGAAGGTCCAGAGCATCCCGCCCTGGTTGAAGTCCTTCACGCGCTTGGCCACTTCGCCACCCCACAACGGCACCGCGCCGCCCCAGCCAGAGACCACGGAGACGTATTGCTCGCCGTCCATTTCCCAAGTGATGGGCGAACCGAGCACGCCGGAACCGGTCTGGAACTCCCAGACTTTTTCCCCGGTCTTGGCATTGAAGGCCTGCAGGAAACCTTCAGGCGTGCCGGTGAACACCAGGTTGCCCTTGGTGGTCAGCACCCCGCCCCACAGTGGCGCGAAGTTCTTGTGGCGCCAGACTTCCTTACCCGTCTTCGGATCGATGGCCCGCAGCACGCCGATGTAATCCTCGTTCAGCGGCTTGATGGTGAAACCGGCCCCCAGGAACGCCGCGCCTTTCTTGTAGGCGATGCCTTCGTTCCAGATGTCCATGCCCCATTCATTGGATGGCACGTAGAACAACCCGGTGTCCTGGTTGTAAGCCATGGGCATCCAGTTTTTTGCGCCGAGGAAGGCCGGTGCGACGAACACCGAACTGCCCTTGGCTTCACTGCCGGGTGCACCCGGACGGCTGGCGTCGTTGTAGATCGGTCGGCCGTCCTTATCCAGGCCAGTGGCCCAGGTGATCTTGTCGACAAACGGGAAACCGCGGATGAACTTGCCGTTGGTGCGATCGAGCACGTAGAAGAAGCCGTTGCGGTCGGCGGTGGCCGCGGCCTTGATGTCTTTGCCACCTTCCTTGTAGTTGAACGAGATCAGTTCGTTGACGCCGTCATAGTCCCAGCCGTCGTGAGGCGTGCTCTGGAAGTGCCATTTGATGCTGCCGTCGTCCGGGTTCAGGGCCAGGCGCGACGAGGAATAGAGGTTGTCGCCAGGACGCAGGTGGGAGTTCCATGGCGCCGGGTTACCGGTACCGAACAGCAGCAGATTGGTTTCCGGATCGTAGTAACCGCCCAGCCAAGGTGCCGCGCCGCCGGTTTTCCAGAGATCACCGGGCCAGGTCTTGCCGGCTTCGCCGCCGGAAATGCCATTCTCGACGGCCTTGCCGTCCTTGTAGACGTAGCCCATGTGACCTTCAACAGTCGGGCGGGTCCAGAGCAGTTCGCCGTTCTTCGGATCGTAGGCGCTGATCTGCCCCACTACGCCAAACTCGCCACCGGCTACCCCGGTGATCAGCTTGCCGTTGATGACCATCGGCGCGGCACTGATGGAATAACCTTCCTTGTGGTCGGCGACTTTCTTGCTCCAGACCACTTTGCCGGTGTCCTTGTTCAGGGCCACCAACTTGGCATCGAGGGTGCCGAAGAACACCAGGTCGCCATACAACGCCACGCCCCGGTTGATCACGTCGCAGCAAGGGCGGATGTCATCCGGCAGGCGCGCATCGTACTGCCACAGCTTCTTGCCGGTGCGCGCATCCACCGCGAACACCCGGGAATAGGAACCGGTGAGGTACATCACCCCGTCCTTGATCATCGGCTGGGCTTGCTGGCCACGCTGCTTTTCGCCGCCGAAGGAAAACGCCCAGACCGGGCGCAGGTCCTTGACGTTATTGACATTGAGGGTATCGAGCGGGCTGTAGCGTTGGCCCTGAACCCCCAGGCCGTTGGTCACGACCTGTTGCGGGTTTTTCGGATCCTGGAGAATTTCCTGATCGGTCACGGCGGCCAGAGCCGAACCGGACAGCAGCATGGCACTGAGCAGCAGGCTCACGGCGAACGGTTGGCGACGTGCGGGATGACTCATGACGGCTACCTCTGCGGTTATTGTTATACCCGGGAAATTTTCCCGGTCTGTCGCAGATTCTTGGGCCAGGGGCCGCCGGCAACAATTGCCCGCTGTGTTGAGTTTTCTAGTTCCTTGGTACATGTCAAAGGCGGCTTGGTCGGCCTACACAACGCCCCGTGGCGAGGGAGTGAGCAACTGCCTCTCTTATTTGAGCACCCTGACGCTTGTGCGGCGGTCTCGTCGGTAAAAAACCACAACTCCTTGGGCATCCAATGTAGTCTGCTTAAGGTCTTTCTATCTACCGCGCAAGTACTTTGCGCGAGTTCGGTTGCGCTCCTTCACCAATTTAGCAACCTCTTGAAATGTGGCTGATTGCAGTCTAGCTCGATACGGATTCAACTATTTCCGGGGGCGATATTATTGAGGCGAATAAGTCAAGTATTTGTCGCGAATTCGATTTTGCTCTGCAACCAACTTAGAAACCTCCTCTAATGAAAATAATCGCAACCTAAGTTTATACGAGGCAACTATTTCCTTGTTGAATTTGAGAGTTTTGCTTTCCAGGGCGCCCGCAAGATGCATACCCTCATCCGACACCACTCCCTCCAAATATTTAAAGACATCATAGTAGTTAGCTTGATCGATGGTCGCTTGGCGCTGCATGAGGTCTAAATAAGGTTTTGGAAATTTGTCTGTCAATGAAGAAAACGGATGCGTTTCAGGGCGCGCTACCTTATAAGCAAGGTTATCAAGTCGGATTCCGGTTTTTGGCGTGGTGGTGTTTTGGATGTCGCCCCCCGCGTCCAATACATTCTTATCTGCTGTGAAGATCTGCCTCTGAGCATCAAGTTTAATCTTCTCAATCTTTTCACCTAAAGCATTAATCCTTTTTAACGCACGGAATCCGTCAGAACTGGCGACCCCTCCTTTTGTCCAAAGACTTTGACCTACGTAAGTTTTTTTCAAGCCTAACAATGCCTGTGGAGTGTTCCCTGTAGGATCTCTTCTATTAATCGGGTCACCCAAGCAGTATGTATACCCATTTAGCCCACCTTCCCCAAACGGACTAAAACTGTCTGAACTGTTAAATCGCATCAACACCGGGCTGAACGCCCGACGCCCATTACCTAATAAATAATGCCCGGTCACCGGGTCCGCTCGCTCACCGTTGAATCCCAGTAAACTGGCTATACCGCGATCAATGGAACGATGGCCGTAAGGTGAATAGGCGATGGATTGTCGCTGACTGTTCTCACCGTGCGTGTGCAACACCGACCGCTGGCAATCGGTTATCAGCAGCGTAGCGTCAAACTTATCGCCGTGACGCTGTTGTGCGAGTAGCTGGTCATCGTGTTGGAATATTGAATTTTTTATCGTGCCTCGAATCTCTGTGGTCAGGCGTTTTTTACAGTAGAAATGCTGATATTCAGGCTCATCCAGCAACGTACAGCCGATCAATCGGTCGAGCGGGTCGTAATGGTATCGACAGAGCGACGGTTCGTGTTGGGTAGGCATAGGATGACACCCTCGTAAGTTTTGACGTGCAATTGAAGGGTATTCGGTAACTGCATCAGGCGACCACTAACAGAACTGTTAGGTGAACGAATTGGAACACCGCGCTTTTGGATTCTTCAGGCAGTTGCGCAGCCCAGCGGGAGCAAGCTCCCTCGCCACGGGACAGCTTGAATCATTCGGGTTTGGTGTCCACCCGCTTCATCCCCGCTCGCTCGTAACGTGGATAGAGATGGCTGACACTTCGAATCAACTCATACCGGCTCAAGCTGATCCCGGCAAAGCGCTCGGGGATGGGGCTGCGGATCATCTCGGCCATGTCGTCGCCACGGGCGGCGCCGTCGCGCATCAGTTGGTCGAGCCAGCCCAGGTAATCGCGCATCTGCAAGAAAGGCCGGGCATCGGTCGCGACCGGGCCGTGGCCGGGGACGATCTGCTTCCAGGGCAAGGCTTGCAGGGTGTCGAGGTCTTTGAGCCACACCTCAAGGCCCGGGCTGTTGGGGGTGGTCAGGGCTCGCTCGTAGAACACCAGGTCCCCGGCGAACAGCACGCCGGTGGTTTCATCGAGAATCGCCAGGTCGGCGCCAGTGTGCCCGGCCAGTTGCAGCAGACGCAGCGAATGATTGCCCACCTTCAGCGTCCCAGGCACCAGCACCTGGGTCGGCAAGACCACCTCGGTGCCGCGCATCCAGTCGCCCACCAGTCGGTACATGTTTTCCGCCAGTGCATCGCCCTGTTGCCGCAGCAGGTCGGTGGTGCCCGCCAAGGCGCCGATGGGTACATTGCTGAAGGCTTGGTTGCCCAACACATGGTCGGGGTGGTGATGGGTCAGCATGACCTGGATCACCGGCTTATCCGTGGTCGCCGCGATGGCCTGGCGCAGCGCCTCGCCGTAACGCTTCGAGGGCCCGGTGTCGATCACCACCACACCGGCATCGGTGACGATGAACGCGGTGTTGACGATGTTGCCGCCGTTGGCCTTGGCAAAATTCTCAGTGCTGCCTTCCAGCAGCCAGGTGCCCTCGGCGATCTGCCGGGGCTTGAGTGAATAGTCCGTCGCGGCCCAGGTCGGCCAGCACAGGCTCATGAAGATCAGCAACAACCAGCGCATGGCGCGCTCCTTGTGGTCAGGGGATCGCCGCCTCGAACGTGTTGCCACTGTTGTCGCGCAGCAACAGGCGGGTCTGCCCGGGGCCTTGTATGTCGAAGCCCAGGTTGGGGTTTTCGCTGACCGCCGGAAACAGCTCCAGATGCGCCAGCACCTTGCCGTCGGCATCCAGTAACTGGGCCTGGTTGAGGAAAAATTCGGGGATCCCGCTCACCAGGCCGTTATCCATCGGATGGGCCACCTGCAAGCGCAGGCGATTGGTATCGCCCCGGGGGTAACGGGCGCCGAGTACCTCACCCAAGTGTTCCTCCCACCCTGGCTGAGTGCGCACCACACTCGACGCGGTACAGCCGCCCCCTGCCGCGTCGATCAGCGTCGATCCGACGTGCCACAGGCCGTCACGGGTTTGCACGGCGGCGCGCAACGGCGTGGCTTGCTCGATCCGGATGCGGATCGACAACCAGGGCAACACACGATCCCCCGGCCGGAAATCCACGATCTTCGGCAGCGGATTCAGTTCGGCCCAGGCCAGCACCCGCACCACGTCACCGGCGAAGGCCCGGGCATCGATTTCCAGCGGCACCTGGCGCGCATCTTCAGCAAAGGGTGGCGCCAGCAACCGGACCCGCTCGTCGAACACGAACGGCGCGTCGCCCAGCAGTTGCTTGTGATAGAAGGCCCACATTACCGAGGGCACCGGATCCTTGCCCGGCTCGACGGCCGCCAACGCAACCATTGGCAGACCGCACCACAGCAGGCACCACACGGGCCATTTCATCCCTGCGCTCCTATTGATACATCTCGGGCACTTCGTAACGCAGGCCGTAATGGGCATAGACCGTCTTGACGCTGCCATCGCGGATCAAGCCTTCCAGGGCTTCTTCCACCGCATAGGCCAACTGCCGGTTGCTTTCATGCACCGCCATGCCGATTTCCCAACGTTGCTTGCCCATGTTCGGGTAGGCATTTTCCGCCAGCGCCAGTTGCGGATCGGCAGCTTCGTGCACTTGCCAGTCGATCTCCCCACGCATGGCCATGACTGCGTCGACTTCCCCCGCCTGCATGGCGTTGAAAGCCTGGCTGACACCGGGGTAATGGTGGGTCTTGGTCCTGAGCATGCCGTTGAATACCGAACTCAGGTAGAACGACGGTACGCTGTCGACTTCAACGCCAATGGGGTGTTGCTGGAACACTGCGACGCTGCCCACTGAATCCAGCCGGCGGCGGTCATACGCCACCTGCCAGCATTCCTGCTGATAAGGCCCGAACATCACCACCTGGGCGTTTGCCAGTTCGCCGACGTCATTGCGCTTTTGCACGTAGTCGTGATCGTAAGGCACACGCATCATCAGGTCGGCCAACTGCCGGTCGTGCAACGGACTGCTGCGCCAGATGTAATCGCGCAGGTCATCGTCAAGCTTCTCGCCGGGTGGCGCCCAGACCAATTGCAGGCGCACACCCAGTGCCTTGGCCAAGGCTTGGGCCAATTCAACGTCCACCCCCCTGGGCTGGCCGTGATCTTCGAAACTGTAGGGCGCGAAATCCTTATAGACCGCCACCTTCAACTCCCCGGCGGCGATCATCTGATCGTAGCTGCGCACCTGCGCCTGCACCGCCTGGCCACACAGCAGCAGACTGCAGATTACCCACGCGAACAGGCGCATGGCGCTCACTCCTCGACGTGCACGCTGTCGAGATAGGTACGCACCGCCCACAAGGCTTCCTGGCTCAGGTAGTCGGCCATTTTCGGCATGTACACCCGACCGTCGCGCACCGCACCGTGCCGCACGCGTTCGACGAACCATTCATCCCCGGCTTCAGCCGCGTCGAGCATGCGCAGGTCCGGCGCGATACCACCAGACTTGGCCTCCAGACCATGGCACGCCGCGCAGTTCTGGTTGTAGGCCGAGGCGCCGATTTCCACGGCCTTGTCACGCTCGGGCGAACTGCGATAGGGGTTCTGGGCTGCCCAACCGTCGCCGTCCAGCGGCAGGTTGGTGTCCTTGATCGGGGTCAGCCCCTTGGTTTCCACTGCCTGGGGCACTACGTTGCCATGGGCCCACACGGAGCCCGAGCCGGCCAGCCCCATCAGCAGTGCGGTAGCGATGATGGCGTTGCGTTTTGTTGTCATTGTTATGCCCTCTCAGATTGCACGCAGGGCCTCTGTGAAGAAGCCGTGCCGTCATCTTAGGAACCCCCTGGCGCCAGCCGAATGCTGCTTTGGTGGCCGCGCTCTACTCCCTTGGTAGCGGGTCATCCGGCGCGGGTCGCAAAGACAGGCGGTTCGGGAAGTCTTCCCGGCAAGGGCGGGACTTTTTCCGTATCGGCCAGGCCCGGCGCAACCCAACCTAGTCGGGCCAAAACCTCACTGGGAATGCCCACCATGACAATAAAAACGCTACCCGCCCTCTCCGCCCTGACCATCGCCTTGCTGCTGGCCGGCAGCCTGTCGCTGAGCCCCTTGGCCAACGCCGCAGCGCCAGGAGTCAGCTGGGAAGACATCGCCAACGACCACCTGACCACCCGGGATGTCTTGCAATACGGCATGGGCACCAACGCCCAGCGCTGGAGCCCGCTGGCCCAGGTCAATGACAAGAATGTGTTCAAGCTCACACCGGCCTGGTCCTACTCGTTCGGCGACGAGAAGCAGCGTGGCCAGGAATCCCAAGCCATCGTCAGCGACGGCGTGGTGTACGTCACCGGCTCGTACTCGCGGGTGTTCGCCCTCGACGCCAAGACCGGTAAACGCTTGTGGACCTACAGCCATCGCCTGCCGGACAACATTCGCCCATGCTGCGACGTGGTCAATCGTGGCGCGGCCATTTACGGCGACAAGATCTACTTCGGTACTCTGGACGCGCGCGTGGTCGCCCTGGATAAAAACACCGGCAAGGTGGTGTGGAACAAGAAGTTCGGCGACCACGCCGGCGGCTACACCATGACCGGCGCCCCGGTGCTGATCAAGGACAAGACCAGCGGCAAGGTGCTGTTGATCCATGGCAGCTCCGGCGACGAGTTCGGGGTGGTCGGGCAGTTGTTCGCCCGCGACCCGGACACTGGTGAAGAAGTCTGGATGCGCCCCTTCGTCGAAGGCCACATGGGCCGCCTCAATGGCAAGGACAGCACCCCGACCGGGGACGTCAAGGCACCGTCCTGGCCTGACGACAAGACCACCGAGACCGGCAAGGTCGAAGCCTGGAGCCATGGCGGCGGCGCGCCTTGGCAGAGCGCCAGTTTCGACCCCGAGACCAACACCATCATCGTCGGCGCGGGCAACCCAGGCCCTTGGAACACCTGGGCCCGCACAGCCAAGGACGGCAACCCCCACGATTACGACAGCCTCTACACCTCAGGCCAGGTCGGCGTCGATCCGAGCACCGGTGAAGTGAAGTGGTTCTACCAACACACGCCTAACGATGCCTGGGACTTCTCCGGCAACAACGAGCTGGTGCTGTTCGACTACAAGGACAAGGACGGCAAGGTGGTCAAGGCCACCGCCCACGCGGACCGCAACGGTTTCTTCTATGTGGTGGACCGCAACAACGGCAAGCTGCAGAACGCCTTCCCTTTCGTCGACAACATCACCTGGGCCAGCCACATCGACCTGAAGACCGGTCGCCCGGTGGAAAACCCCGGTCAGCGTCCGGCCAAGCCATTGCCGGGTGAAACCAAGGGCAAGCCGGTGGAAGTCTCGCCACCATTTCTCGGCGGCAAGAACTGGAACCCCATGGCCTACAGCCAGGATACCGGGCTGTTCTACGTCCCTGGCAACCAGTGGAAAGAGGAATACTGGACCGAAGAAGTGAACTACAAGAAGGGCTCGGCCTACCTGGGCATGGGCTTTCGCATCAAGCGCATGTACGACGATCACGTCGGCAGCTTGCGGGCGATGAACCCCACCACCGGCAAGGTGGTCTGGGAGCATAAGGAGCCGCTGCCGCTCTGGGCCGGTGTGCTGGCGACCAAAGGCAACCTGGTGTTCACCGGCACCGGCGACGGTTTCTTCAAGGCCTTCGACGCCAAGACCGGCCAGGAACTGTGGAAATTCCAGACCGGCAGCGGCATCGTCTCCCCGCCCATCACCTGGGAACAGGACGGTGAGCAGTACATCGGCGTAACCGTCGGCTACGGCGGCGCCGTGCCGTTGTGGGGGGGCGACATGGCCGAACTGACCAAACCCGTGGCCCAGGGCGGCTCGTTCTGGGTGTTCAAGATTCCGAGTTGGGATAAGGCAACGGCGCAGAAATAGCCTCTGAGCCCAAACACAATCCCCTGTGGGAGCGAGCTTGCTCGCGATAGCGTGCTGTCAGCCAACATCAATGCCAGCTGAACCGGCGCAATCGCGAGCAAGCTCGCCCCCACATTAGCTGCCCGAGTGTCCTGCCATGAACTATCTGCCGCTTGTATTGCTCACGATCATCGCCCATGCCAACGCCGACGACACCGAAACACCGCTGACCATCAACGGCTGCATCATCGCCGAATCCAGCCAATGCCCTGGCGCCGACCTGCGCGGCGCAAAACTGGCCAACCAGGACCTGCGCAAGATGAACCTCAGCGGTGCCGACCTGCGCGATGCCGACTTGCGTCACGCGCGGCTGGACCTGGCCAATCTGGAAAAAGCCCGCCTGCAAAGCGCCAACCTGACCCGTGCCAGCCTGCAACAGAGCAATCTGCGCTTGGCAGACTTCACTGGCGCCACGCTCAAGGCGATCCAGGGTTGGGGCCTGTTCGCCCAGGGCGCGCAGTTCCAGCGGGCCGACCTGAGCGCTGCGTACCTTCAGTTCGCTCGCCTGTCCGGTGCTCGTTTGCACAATGCCAACCTGCAGGCCGCCGACCTGGAAATGGCCTGGCTGAGCAAGGCAGACCTCAAGGGCGCCGACCTGCGCGACGCCAACCTGCAGGAAGCCAAGCTCGGCGAAAGCAACCTGGAACAGGCCAATCTGAGCGGTTCACGCCAGCACTATGGGAATTTCCAGGGTGCGAATATGCAAGGCTGTACCGGATGCCCAACATCCTGGGATCAGTGAGGACCTGATCGTTCCTACGCTCCGTCATTTCAGCCAGCCACCCGCACCACCCCCATATCAATCCCCAGGTGCACCAGCTCGGCATGGGAGCTGACCTGCAACTTGCTCTTGAGCAGTGTGAGGTGGTTGGACACGGTCTTGGCGCTGATACACAGTTTTTCGGCGATGGTGCGTGCGGGGGTGCCCTTGGCGAGCATGACGAAAATCTCCAGCTCGCGTTGGGTCATGCATTGCAAGCGCGGGTCGGCGTTGTGCCGGGAGCTGGCGCAGGCCAGTTGCGTGGCCAGGGATTGTTCGATGTAGACATGCCCGGCCAACACTCGCCGCACCGCTTCCACCAGCACCTGGGGTGCCGAGTTCTTGGTCAGGTAACCCGCGGCACCGGCATCCAGCGCCTGGCGCACCAACGGCAGCTCATCGTGCATGCTGAAGAACAACACCCGCAGTTGCGGCAGGCGCTGGCGCAAGCGCCGGGTAGTTTCCAGGCCGCTGATACCGGGCAGGCCGAAGTCCATGATCACCAGGTGCGGCACCTGCTCCTGGACCAGGCTCAACGCCTCTTCGCCCGTGGCCGCTTCCCGGACTTGCAAGTCCGGCATCAGTGCCCGCAACAGACCGGCATAACCCTGCCGAACCACCGCATGGTCGTCCACCAACAAAATGTTCATCACGCCTCCAGAGGTATATTCAAGGCCAACGCCCAACCGGCGCCAGGCTGGCTGATGATGCGCAGTTCACCGCCCAGGCTGCGGGCCCTTTCAGCCATCGAGTGCAAGCCAACGCCAGCGCGTGCGGGTTGCGCCGCGCCACGGCCGTTGTCACGTACCAACAAGCGCAGGCGCCCGGCGCGGTGTTGCACGCGGATCCGCACCTCACTGGCGCCGGCATGCCGGGCAACGTTGGTCAGTGCTTCCTGCAACAAGCGATACAGATGAGTCTTGTCCGGCCCGGACAATGGCGGCAGCGCTTGGTCGATGTGCAGCTGACAGGCAATGCCCTGGGTCTCCTGCCATTGCTCGGCCAAGAGCCCGATGGCCTCGCACAATGGCAGGTGCTGCAACACCACCGGGTACAGGTCATGCACCAGCGCTCGAAAACCCTTCTGCAAATGCTCGCAATGCTCTTCGAGCTGGCTGACGGTCTGCTCCAACGCCGGCGGCTGGTCGATCACCAGGCGCAACAGGCAGGCGCGGGCGCGAATGCCGGCCACGTACTGGCCCAGGTCATCGTGCAGGGTCTGGGCCAGGCGAGTGCGCTCCTGTTCCTGCACGGCCAGCAAGGCCTGGGTCAGCCGGGTGTTATCAGCCTGGGACTGGGCCAGGGCGGCGGTCATGCGGTTGAAATGCCCCGCCAGTTGTTGCGCTTCGGGGACGCCTTCAGCCGGCAAATGCACCTGAAGGTTCCCGGCGGAGACCTGACGCAGCGCCTGCAGCAACTCATCCAGCAAGTACATGCCCCGACGCACCGCCCAGCGAATCACCAGCAAGCTGAGCAGCAGCGCGAAGGCGCATACGCCCAACAATTGCACCAATGAGTCGAAGACTTCCTCGATTTCATCCCGGGGATCGACGGCGATCAAGGCCCGCCGACCGTCCGGTAAATCCACCACCTGAGCGGCGGGGCCGTCATCCAGCAACCGCCGGCCAAGCCAGGCTTTCACCCCACTTTCGACATCCACCGGGAACAGTTCCCCCGGTGCCAGCCAACGGACGCGCACATGACGCAGGCTGCCGGTCAGCCGCTGCTGAAGACTGGCCGGGTCGCGCTCGGCGGTTTCGCGCAAGTAATGCACCACCGATTCGGCCGATTGCAGTTCGCGTTTCACATCGGCCATGGCCTGATGCAGCAACAAGACCGCGCAGGCCAGGGTGACCAGGGCGAAAAACGCCGTTACCCAGAGATTGATTCGCCAGAGAGCGGACATGGTTAGCGGCCTGTTTGCGGGCTGACACTCACTTCCTGTGGGAGCGGGTGTTTGCTGGTTTTGTGTTTACCGACCAACCGGTCAACCCCGATCAGACTCAGGATCAGCAGCAACGGCAGCAGCAGGGCTTTGAGAATCCGCACAGTCTGTCCGCTCCTGGTGAATGACGATTGCCTGCATCGTAAAACCCCAACTCCGGCGGTGGGTTACTACCTTGGTACTGGCCCGGCGGTACTTTCTGCATATTTCCCCGCGACCAAGGGCTTCCTATGCTGGCGCTACCCGCAATGGAGGTGGTATGCGCAGGCTTCTCAGTTACGCCTTGATCCCTCTGCTGGCGGTCGTCAGTGGTTGGCTGCCAAGCATCGTCCAGGCGGGCGACGAGGCGCCGTTGCAAGTGCGCATCGGCTATCTGGGGTATAGCCCCGACCCGGGGCCGCTGCTGTCCAACGTCATTGCCGAACCGGCCGACGCCGGCCTGCGCGGGGCAGAGCTGGCGATCATCGACAGCAACAGCACCGGACGCTTTCTCAAGCACGACTACCGCCTGGAAAGCGCCAGCGTCGACAGCCCCGAAGCCTTGCTTCAGGCCGCCCGCACCCAACACGACCAGGGCCTGCGGCTATTCGTGGTCAATGCCCCGGCCGCGAGCCTGCGCCAGCTCAGCGCCGCCCTGCCCGACAGCCTGCTGTTCAATGCCGGCAGCCCCGACGACAGCCTGCGCACCACCGACTGCCTGGGCAACGTGCTGCACAGCCTGCCCGACCGGGCCATGCTCGCCGATGCCCTGGTGCAGTTCAGCGTGGTGCGCAAGTGGCAACGGGCCTTGCTGATCGTCGGCCAAACGCCCGAGGACCTGGCCTACGCCGCCGCCCTGCGCCGGGCCATGAAGCGCTTCGGCCTGAAGGTCGTCGCGGAAAAAACCTGGCAATTGGACAACGACCAACGCCGCAGCGCCCAGGCCGACATGCCGCTGTTCACCCAAACCGCCGAATACGACGTGGTGCTGGTCGCCGATGAGCGTGGCGACTTCGGCGAATACGTGCCCTATCAAACCTGGTACCCACGCCCGGTGGCCGGCACGCAGGGGCTGACCCCCACCGGTTGGCACAAGACCGTGGAAACCTACGGCGCGGCGCAGTTGCAAAAGCGCTTCGAAGCCCTGGCCGGACGCTGGATGAATGACCGCGACTTCGCCGCCTGGATCGCCGTGCGCAGCATCGCCAGCGCCGTGGGCAAACTGCGCCAGGCCGAGCCGCTCGCCATTCGCCAACTGGCCCTCAGCGACCAGTTGCCGCTGGATGGCTTCAAGGGCCGCAAGCTCAGTTACCGGCCGTGGAACGGCCAACTGCGTCAACCGATTCCCCTGGTTCAACCCCGGGCACTGGTCAGCACCTCACCCCAGGACGGATTTCTGCACCCTTCCAATGAGATGGACAGCCTGGGCTACGACCAGCCCGAAGTGAGCTGCCGTTACCCCTGATCGATAACAACAATAAGGAAAACCGCCATGCGCCGCCTCCTCCGCCCGGCCCTGCTCTGCCAAACCCTCGCCCTCGGCGCTGCGCTGCTTGTCGCCGGCCCGGCCGCCGCCAGTATTGCCTGGGTCTCTAACGAGAAAGACAACAGCCTGAGCCTGATCGACATGCAAAGCCTGGAAGTCATCGACACCCTGGCGGTGGGCCAGCGCCCCCGAGGTTTGCTGCTGTCCCACGACAATCGCCTGCTGTACATCTGCGCCAGTGATTCAGACCGAGTCCAGGTGATGGACGTGGCTACCCGCAAGATCATCAAGGAACTGCCCTCCGGCAAAGACCCCGAGCAGTTCGCCCTGCACCCCAACGACCGCTGGCTCTACGTGTCCAACGAAGACGACGCCTTGGTCACGGTGATCGATACCCAGACCTCCGAAGTGCTGGGCCAGATCGGTGTGGGTGTCGAGCCCGAAGGCATGGCCGTCAGCCCCGATGGCAAGTGGGCGGTCAACACCAGTGAAACCACGAACATGCTGCACTGGATCGACACCAGCACCCAGACCTTGGCCGACAATACGCTGGTGGATCAGCGCCCACGTTTCGTTGAGTTCAGCCACGACGGGGCCCAACTGTGGGCATCGGCGGAGATCGGCGGTACCTTGACGATTCTCGACGTCGCCACGCGCAAGCCCCTCAAGACCCTGACATTCCAGATCAAAGGCGTGCACCCGGACAAAGTACAACCGGTGGGTATCAAGCTCAGCGCCGACGGCAAGCTTGCGTTTGTCGCCCTGGGCCCGGCCAATCATGTGGCGGTCATCGACGCCAAGACCTTTGAAGTGCTGGATTATCTGTTGGTGGGCCGCCGTGTCTGGCAACTGGCGTTCACCCCGGACCAACGCCAGCTACTGGCAACCAATGGCGTGAGCGGCGATGTCTCGGTGATCGACATCGAGCGTCGCAAAGTGCTCAAGTCGGTGAAGGTCGGGCGTTATCCCTGGGGCGTGGTGGTCACGCCATGAACGCACTACAAGTCAGTGATTTGAGCTTCGCCTACGGCGCGCGTGAAGCCCTCAAACAGGTGAGCTTCGGCTTGCCCGTCGGGGGATTTGCTGCGCTGCTGGGCCCCAATGGGGCTGGCAAGTCGACACTGATTGCCCTGCTTACGCGCCTGTACGACGTGCAATGCGGCGACATTCTGGTCGGCGGTCATTCCCTGCAGAAATCACCACGAGCGGCGTTGCGCCAGTTGGGCGTGGTTTTCCAGCAGAGCACCCTGGACCTGGACCTGAGTGTCGAGCAGAACCTGCGTTATCACGTTGCATTGCATGGCTTGTCGCGACACCAAGGCAGCATTCGAATCGACGCCGAACTGGCCCGTCAGCACCTGACAGAGCGACGCCACGAGCGGGTGCGCGACCTCAACGGCGGCCATCGGCGCCGGGTGGAAATCGCCCGGGCCCTGTTGCATGAACCGCGCCTGTTGCTGCTGGACGAGCCCAGCGTCGGCCTGGATCCGGCCAGCCGCCTGGCCCTGGGGCTGCACGTGCGGCAACTGTGCCAGGAACACGGTATCAGCGTGCTGTGGACCACTCATCTGTTGGACGAAGTGCGGCCCAGCGACAACCTGTTGATTGTGCACCAGGGGCGGCTGGTCGCCAGTGGCCGCGCCGATGCCGTTAGCCTGGAACACGGCGGCAGCCTTGGCTCGGCCTTCACCCACTTGACCGCCTCGGGAGTCCATTCATGAGCGCGTACTGGCATTGTTTCAGTGGCATCGTGACGCGCGAATGGCTGCGCTTTGTGTTGCAACGCACGCGGTTGCTCAGTGCCCTGGTGCGGCCGCTGCTGTGGTTGCTGGTGTTCGCTGCCGGCTTTCGCGCAGCGCTGGGCATCGCCATCATCGCGCCCTATGACACCTACATTCCCTACGAGGTGTATATCGTGCCCGGACTGGCCTGCATGATCCTGCTGTTCAACGGCATGCAAGGTTCGCTGTCGATGGTCTACGACCGGGAAATGGGCAGCATGCGCGTGCTGTTGACCAGCCCCCTGCCCCGGGCTTTTCTGCTGGCAAGCAAGTTGTTGGCGACCTCGCTGATCTCGCTGTTGCAGGTCTACGCCTTTCTCGCGATTGCCTGGCTGTACGGCATCCAGCCGCCGACCATGGGCCTGTTGCTCGCCCTGCCGGCCCTGCTGCTGGTGGCCCTGATGCTCAGCGCCCTGGGTTTGTTGCTGTCCAACGCCATCCGGCAGTTGGAAAACTTCGCCGGGGTGATGAATTTCGTGATCTTCCCGATGTTCTTCCTGTCCTCGGCGCTGTACCCACTGTGGAAAATGCTCGAGGCCAGCCCCTGGCTGTATTGGCTGTGCGCGGTGAACCCATTCACCCACGGGGTGGAATTGGTGCGTTTTGCCTTGTATGAGCAGTTCAACCTGTTGGCGATGGCGGTGTGCGTAGGCTTGACCCTGGTGTTCGCGCTGCTGGCGGTGTGGACGTTCAATCCGCAGCATGCGGCGTTGCGTAAGGCGAACTGATCCAGCCCACACACGTCTTCCCTGGTGGATGGATTCCTGTGGGGGCTGTGCAGGATCCATCGTCTCAAATTACGACTTTAGTACTGGTTTTCCTGTCTATGGTCGCATTCACAAGACCTCGACCCTGGCATGTAATGGGCGCATAACAAAAAGGATAAATTCCTATGCCCCGTTTGCTGGCGATCATCTTGCTGGGCCTGGCGCTGAATGTCGCACAGGCCGACACCCCGCTGTTTTCCCCGCAGGGATACCGTATCGCCCTTTACCGTAGCCCGACACCCGTAGCGGTGGACGGCGCACGGACGCTCGACACCCAAGCCTTGCAACAACTGCTCGGACAATCGCCGCGCCCGGTGCTGATCGACGTCTACCGTCGGCCCTGGGTCCAGGGACAGTTCATCGACAATGAGCCCCACGCCAACCTTCCCGGCAGCCTGTGGCTGGCCAATACCGGCGACGGTGATCTCGACCCGACCTGGCAGGAGTACTTCACCTATCATCTGCGCAAGGCCACCGCCGGGCGCGCGGATCAACCGCTGGTCTTCTATTGCCGCTCGGATTGCTGGTTGAGCTGGAACGCGGTAAAACGCGCCGCCGCCATGGGCTATAAGCATGTGTATTGGTATCGCGATGGCCTCGATGCCTGGGAGACGGCCAACCTGCCCCTGCAAGCGGCCCGGCCCGAACCCTTTCCCTGATTTGCAAGAAGTGCACGCAACAGCCCTGCCCATACAATAACGAGGTGAATGGCCATGTATAAAATCCTGATAGCCGACGATCACCCACTGTTTCGCGAAGCCATCCACAACGTCATCAGCGACGGTTTTCCTGGCAGCGAGGTGATGGAAACCGCCGACCTGGACAGCGCCCTGGCGCTGACCCGCGAGCACGACGACCTGGACCTGATCCTGCTGGACCTGAACATGCCTGGCATGCACGGCCTCAATGGCCTGATCAATCTGCGCAACGAGGCGCCAACCATCCCGGTGGTGATCGTCTCCGCCGAGCAGGACAAGCAGGTGGTCTTGCAGGCCATCACCTATGGCGCGGTGGGCTTCATCACCAAATCCTCTCCACGTTCGCAGATGACCGACGCCATCGAGCAGATTCTCAACGGCAACGTGTACCTGCCGCCCGACATCATTCGCACGCAAAAAAGCCCGATGGGCCGGCGCCTGAACGAAAACCCGAGCTTCCCACCGGAATTGCTCCAGGCCCTGACCCGCAAGCAGCTGCTGGTGCTTGAACGCATGACCAAAGGCGAGTCGAACAAGCAGATCGCCTATACGCTGGATATCGCCGAAACCACGGTCAAGGCCCACGTCTCGGCCATCCTGCGCAAACTCAATGTGCACAACCGGGTGCAGGCGATCCTCAGTGCCGGGGATATTGATTTCGGGGCTTATTTGCGGCGGTGAAAGGCACCACACCATAGCTTTGGGAGCAAAGCTTGCTCGCGATGAAGATGGCGCGGTCTTCCAGGGAACCGAGGCGCCTGTATCGCAAGCAAGCTTTGCTCCCACACAGCCGTTCGGCTTAATGGTTCTGGGACTGACCCAGCAAATGACTCATCGCAATCTTCAACTTCATCGGCCGCACTGGCTTGTGCATCAGGGTATGGCCCAGTTCGCGGATCTGCTGCTTGAGTTCGTTGCTGTAGTTGGCGGTGATCATCATGGCCGGGATCGCTGAAGTACGGCGGGCGTTGATCCGGGCCACGGCGTCGACACCGTTCTGCTCGTTGTCCAGGTGATAGTCGGCGATCAGCAGGTCCGCCTCGGCATGGTAGTTGTCCACCTGGCGGGCCAGGTCCTGCTCCGACAACGCGGTGACCACCCGGCAACCCCAGCCCTCCAACAAGGTCCGCATGCCTGCGCAGATCGCCGCGTCGTTATCCAGCACCCAGACCCGCGCTCCACGCAAGCGCTCGAGCATCGGTTCGCTCATGTCCAGGCACGGCAACGGCTTGGGCGCGGTGGCGCTGAGGGGCACTTCGATGGCGAACATCGAACCCTTGCCCGGCCATGAGCGAACCTGGATCCGGTGCCCGAGGATCCCGGCGATCTTCTCGACAATCGCCAGCCCCAAGCCCAAGCCTCGGTCCTGGTCCGGGCGCTGCACGTCGCCGCGCTTGAACTCCTGGAAAATTTCCTCCAGGCGGTTCTCGGCGATGCCTATGCCGCTGTCCCAGACCTGGATAGACAGCCGTTGCCCCTGCCGCCGGCATCCCAGCACTACCCGACCGCTATCGGTGTAGCGAATGGCATTGCTGAGCAGGTTGCGCAGGATCCGCGCCAACAACTGAATGTCGCTCCGGACCAGGGCCGAACAAGGCACAAAGCGCAGTTCCAGCCCTTCGCTGCGGGCGACCTCGGCGTATTCGGCGGCCAGGTTGTCGAGCAATTCGCTGAGGGCGAACGGGGCGATATCGGCCTTGATCACCCCGGCGTCGAGCTTGGAAATGTCCACTAGGGTGCCCAGCAGGTTTTCCACGTCCTGCAGCGAATGGCTGACGTTGCGCACCAGTTGCGCGTTCGCCACCGGCTCGCGGCGCTCGAGCAAAGCGCTGGTGAACAGCCGCGCGGCGTTGAGCGGTTGCAACAGGTCGTGGCTGACGGCCGCGAGGAATTTGGTTTTCGACAGGTTGGCCTGCTCAGCCTCGCGCTTGGCCTCCCGCAGGCGCAATTCCGCGCGGCTGCGCTCGTCGATCTCGCGCAATAACTGATCGTTGAGCGTGGTGAGTTCGGCGGTGCGTTCCTGCACGCGTTGTTCCAGGTTCTGATAAGCCTGGTGCAAGGCTTCGGCGGTGCGGCGACGTTCGGTGATGTCGCGGATCAGCACGAAGATCCCCACCACCTCGCCATTGGCCAGCCGGTTGGGCACATAGGAACGCAACATGTAGCGTTCCTGGTTGTTGATGTTGGTTTCGGCGAACTCGAACGTCACGCTCTCACCGGCCAAGGCCCGGGCCACGTAGGCCTCCAGGCGTTGGTAATGCTGCTCGCTGTGGGCCTCGCGCAAGCTCTGGCCGAGCATCACGCCGCGCGGCCAGCAGTACCATTGTTCGTAGACCTTGTTGGTGAATTCGTAGACCAGATCGGCGTTGAGGTAGGCAATCAGCGCCGGCACATGGTCGGTGATCAGGCGGATCCAGCGCTCGCTTTCGCTCAGGGCCTCAGCGTGTTGGTAGCGCTCGGTGATGTCGGTGAAGGTGTTGACGTAACCGCCGGTGGGCAGCGGATGAGTGCGAATCTCCAGGACCCGGCCATCGGAGAGGCGCTGTTCGCATTCGTGAATCAGCCGCCCATTGCTGTCGCGACTGGCCGGGGTCAGCAGGTGCAGTTCGCTGTCGGCGATGACCTCGCTGAACGACCGATGGGCCGCCACCGGCGCCAGGCCACTGAGTTCCAGGAACCGCCGGTTCCACAGTTCCAGCACGCCTTGGGCGTTGACCATCGCCACGCCCTGGGACAGGTTGTCCACCGCCCGTTGCAACAAGTGGGATTTCTGCGCGATGGCCTGCTCGCGGCGCACGGTTTCGCTGAGTTTGACGTCGGTGATGTCGGTAAACAGGATCACCCGCCCGCCTTCCTGGGTCGGCCGCTCGCTGACTTGCAGCCAGCGACCGTTCTGCAAGCGGTACAACACATGCTCATCGGCCTGCCCACGGGGTTCTTCGCTGAACAAACCGTTGGCGGTCATCAAGCGCTTGACCTGCGACAGGCGCATCCCGGCGATGATGCGGACCCGGCTGTTGGCCCAGAACGCCTTGAAGCGGCTGTTGAACAGGACGATGCGTTGCTGCTCATCAAACAGCACAAATGCATCGGAAATGCTCTCGATGGCGTCGATCAAATGTCGATGGGCGGTTTCCGCCCGCAGCCGCGCCTCGCCCAGCAAGTGATTGCCGGCCTTGAGTTCGGCCATCGCCTGGTTTAGCGCGTCGGTGCGCTCGCGAACCTGCTCGGCCAATACCACCGAATGCTGGAACGCCGCATACGGGTCATTGCCCCGGGTCACGCCGGACTCCACCCGTTCGATCAGCGCAGCGTTGATCCGCCGCAGCTTGTTGTTTTCATGCTGCAGGCTGGCGATCTGCGCCTGCAGCTCAGCGATGGCCGGGGACGCGATGGCGGGCAATGGCAACTCCGGTGAAGGTCTGGTTGATGTGCATGCCATTGAACTGTTCTCCATAGGTGTTGAAACCCATCACCCGTTGTTCGCGCAGGAACTGGCCGATCTGCTCCAGGCCGCCACGGTCTTCCAGCTCCAGGCGTCGGAGGAAACAGTCACAGCCGATGGTCAGCAGCAAGTCGCCGAGGCGTGCCTGCAAGCCGTCGAACAGGTTTTGCAGGTTGTCCAGCAAGGGGCCCGGAGTCATCGCGGTAAGGACGATGCCGTTCTCCACCGCACAGTAGAAGCTCAGGCTCAGGTCCGGGTGCACCTGCTGGATGGCCCGCACGTAGTACTGGTCATTGATGCGCACCGCCAGCGGGTGGGCGGCGAAGACCCGATAGTCGAGTGCGCTCACCGGCACGCCGATGTGCCGGGCGTATTCCTCGGCGGCGGGCTCGGCGTTGAGTTCATAGACCCGTCGTGAAGCGCTGTCAGCGCCGGTCACCACCAGTTTTTCCTCTCGCGGCAGGATGTGATGGGTGGTGAACACTTCGAACTCCAGCCAGGTATTGATCAGCAGCACCACGGCCGCGCCGCTGTGGAACTGGCCTTCGAAGTACACATGGGTGTGGGTCAGGTAATTATCGTCACCGGCGGAACCGCCGAAATGCGGGATATCCCCGAGTGCGGCGCTCAAGGCGGCCAGGACCATTTCCTCGCGGCTGGACAGGCCGTCGAGCAGGGTCAAGGCGAAACTGTGGCCCTTGATCGGTGCCAGGGCGTTGCTGCGGCAACCGCTGGCCAATCGCTCGACCATTTGCTGGGCGTCGATCAGGCTGAAGTGTTCCATTTCGCCGATCAGCTCGGCGGCGATGGAAAAATGCCGATGATCGAAGCCCACCGCCGTCACGCAGTTGCGGCCATAACCCTGGGCGGTGATTTCCCCGGCGCTGGTGCAACCCACCAGGCGAATCCCGCCGAAGCTCTGGGACAGCGCCTGGCCGAGGGCCGGTAAGTTGTATTCGGCGGAACAGAAGAACAGCACGAAGCCCAGGTGCGGGTGCAACAACTGTCGCGCCAGCTCCTGGGCCACCTGCTGGACGTCCGTGGCCTGGGACATGGCGCTCACCACACCTTCGCTCTGGGCCTTTAGCATCTTCGCCTCCGACGGGTGCGTGATAGGAACCTTGAGTGTACGAAGCCGCGTCCGCTCTACGAATGCTACTTGGGTAGCGGGTGGGGGCTCCCATGGGAGGAGAACAGTGGCGGCCCTGGCCGCGATGCGCACGGCTGGGGCCACCACAAAAACACTTCAGGCTTGCTCGGGAATGCTTTTTTGTGGCGAGGGATGGGGAATCGCCTTTACCAGGTCAACACCGCCCCCACCGCAAAGGTATCGGTGTCTTCATTCTGCGCGCTGGTGTCGTGACCGTTGATTTCGAACTGGTTGTATTCGGCCACGAGCTTGAGGTTGTCGTTGATGTCATGGAACAGCGCGATACCACGGGTTTCGTAATCGGCGCCGCTGCCCACCACGCCATTGCCGTCGTCCTCGGTCTTGCCGTAGGACAGCGCCAGGCGGTTCTTGCCCAGTTTATAAGAGCCCTGCAACAGGTAACCCGTGCTGTCGACGTTGCGCAACGTCGCTTCACCGGCGTTGTTAGTGAAGAACGGGTTGATGCCCTTGGCCTGGAACCCGGAACCGGTGAGTGACAGCCCGCCCATCTTCGCCTGGACGCCATAACCCAGGCCTTTGGAGGTGACCGATTCGACAGTGGAGTCGGTGTTGTCCGAGGTCTGGTAGCTGCCGTTGAGCCAGCTGTAGATCTTCGCCCCGGCGAGGTCGAACTGGTAGGTGATCTCACTCTCGGTGCGCGGGTTTTCCTGGTAGGCCTTGCCGGTGGCGCTGCTGTCGTTGGTGTCCACCGGATCCATGATGCCCACTGCGACTCGCAAGCCGTCCATCACCGGAGTGCGGTAAGTGATCTGCGAAGTCGGGAACGGATAAGGGTAGCCGCTGCCGATGTTGCCGAATGACACGCCACCGCCGTCCACCAGGCCCAAGGTGTCGCTGACCTGGCCGTAACCGGCCAACAGTTCATCGAGCAGGATGTTGGAGCGGGCGAACAGGCCGAAGTCCTTGCCGATCAACACCTCGCCCCACTCCGGGTTGGCGACGGTGCCGTAGAACTGCCGCACGTCGATGGCGGTGTCGGTGCCGTTGGTTTCGCTGTCGTTGATGGTCACCCAGAACGAGGCACGGGCGCCGAGCTTGAGGTCATCGACCTGCTTGCCCATGTTGAAGCCCAGGTAGTTGGGCAAGAAACCCATCTTGACCCGCGCCTGCCGACGGTCGAACTGCTCCCCTGCCCGGTCCACGTCGCTGTTGACGTAAAAGGCGTTGATGTAACCGTCAGTGGAGAAAGTGGTCTGGTCCTTGTCGTACAGCATGATTTCGGCCTGGGCCCAAGGCGTCAGGCCCAGGGTCGAAAGACCGGCGATGACCGCAGGTAAAAAACGTTGGCGGGTATTTTTATTGTTGTGCATGGCGCGCTCCGCAACAGGGGACTGGATGTCGGAGGCGATTATCGAAAGGCCACAGGCCGCGTCATACGCTGCCTTGGAGGCAATTGGCGGATGCTTTGGGAGCGCCGGCCCGGCGCGGCAGTTTGGGTGTAAGACTCTGATGGCGCCGGGCGCGAGACTTTGGGTGTGGGTCGCAGGGCGGCCTGGGAGGCACGCCGATGGTGTTACTGAATATTGGTTAACTGTGGCGAGGAGATTTATCCCCTCGCCACAGGAGCTTGCTCCCGCTGGCCTGCGCAGCAGGCCCTCCGCCTAGGGTTCAAAACCTCGGCTTGACGGTTTTCCAGTCCGGCCGGTAGCGCTGCATCTGCCGCACATCATCACGCTGGCGGATGCCGCAACTGAGAAACTGGTCATGCAGCTTGCCCAGTTGATCCCGGTCCAGCTCCAAACCCAGACCCGGCGCACGGGTGATTTTCACGCAGCCGTTGACGATCGGCAGCTTGCCCCCCTTGATCACCTCCTCATCCGGCTCCTGCCACGGGTAATGGGTGTCGCAGGCGTAGTCCAGGTTCGGCACCGCCGCCGCCACATGGGCCATGGCCATCAGGCTGATGCCCAGGTGCGAGTTCGAGTGCATCGACACACCCAGGCCAAAAGTGCCGCACATCTTCGCCAAGGCCTGGGTGTCCCGCAGGCCGCCCCAGTAATGATGGTCCGCCAGCACAATCTGCACGCTGTTCAGCGCGACGCTGCGACGAAACTCGTCGAAATCGGTGACCACCATGTTGGTCGCCAGCGGCAGGCCCGTACGTTTGTGCAGTTCGGCCATACCCTCCAGCCCCGGCGTCGGGTCTTCGTAATATTGCAGGTCATCGCCCAGCAGTTCAGCCATGCGAATGGAGGTTTCCAGGGACCAGTTGCCATTGGGGTCGATGCGCAACGGATAGCCGGGAAACGCCCGTTTCAGCGCTTTGATGCACGCCACTTCATGCTCCGGATCGAGGGCGCCGGCCTTGAGCTTGATGCTCTTGAAACCATAGTCCTCGATCATCCGCCGGGCCTGGGCAACGATTTGCTGTTCGTTGAGCGCCTCGCCCCAGCTGTCCGGTGGATACGGCGAATCGATGTGCTCGGCATACTTGAAAAACAGATACGCGCTGAACGGAATCTCATCGCGAATCGCGCCACCCAGCAGATCCACCAGCGGCACATTCAAGTAATGGGCCTGCAGGTCCAGGCAGGCCACCTCAAACGCCGAATAAGCATTGCTCACCGCCTTGCTCGCATGGGAGCCCGGCGCCAGTTCGGCCCCGGCGACGCTGGCCGGTTTATGGGCGGCCACGGTGGCCTGGACGATGGCCCGTAACTGATTGAGGTTGAACGGGTCCAGGCCGATCAACTGACTTTGTAGTTGCTGTTGGATCGCCAGGGCCGGGGCATCGCCGTAGCTCTCGCCGAGGCCGATGTAACCGTTGTCGCTCTCGATTTCGATGATCGAGCGCAACGCGTACGGCTCGTGGATACCGCTGGCGTTGAGCAACGGTGGATCGCGAAACGCAATGGGTGTGACAGTGACGCGTTTGATCTTCATACAGCGGCTCCCGATGGGCCAGGGTTCAAGGCTTGACGTGTCTGCGGCTGATCGACTTCAGTAACGGTTTCAGGCCGGCCGGACAGTGAGTCCGGGGTGTCGCGCTTCGGCGCGGTGCGGGCGAAAAAGATCACCACGGCGGCGACCAGCGAGGTGATGGCCAATCCATACAGGCCACCCTCGATGGAACCGGTGGTCTGCTCCAGGAAACCAAACGCCGTAGGCGCGACGAAGCCGCCAAGGTTGCCGATGGAGTTGATCAAGGCAATCACCGCCGCCGCGATGCGCGCATCCAGGTAACCCTGGGGAATCGGCCAGAACAACGCCGATGCCGCCTTGAAACCGATCGCCGCAAAACAGATCGCGACGAAGGCGAAAATCGGCCCGCCGGTGGTGGACATGAACATGCCGAACGCGGCGATCACCAGCGTCACCGCGACCCAGGCCTGCTGGAATTTCCATTTGCCGGCCAGGGCGGCGAAGCCGTACATCGCCACGATGGAAATGATCCATGGAATGGAGTTGAACAAGCCGACCTGAAAGTCCCCCAGGTTGCCCATTTTCTTGATCATGCTCGGCAGCCAGAACGTGGCGCCGTAGATAGTCAGGGCGATGGAGAAGTAGATGAAGCAGAACAGCGCGATCTGCCGGTCGGCCAGCAACTTGAACATCGACGGCTTGATCACCTGCGCGGCTTCCCGGGCCCGTTGCTCTTCGGCAATGGCGGCGATCAGCACGGTTTTCTCGTCGTCGGTCAACCATTTGGCCTGGCTCGGATGGGATTGCAGCCAGAACCAGACGAACCCGCACAACACGATGGAAGCAAAGCCCTCGATCAGGAACATCCACTGCCAACCGTGCAGGCCCAGCCCGCTGAGGTGCAGCAATGCGCCAGACACCGGGCCGGAGATCACCGAGGCGATGGCGGAACCGCTGAGGAAAATCGCCATGGCCTTGCCGCGTTCGTTAGCGGGCAGCCATTGGGTGAAGTAGTAGATGATGCCGGGAAAGAACCCCGCCTCCGCCGCGCCAAGGATGAAGCGCAGCACATAGAAGCTGGTTTCGCCGCGCACAAAGGCCATGGCCATCGCCGCTGCGCCCCAGGTGAACATGATGCGCGTCAGCCACGCCCGGGCGCCGTAGCGTTGCAGCAGCATATTGGACGGTACTTCGAACAGCGCATAGCCGACGAAGAACAGCCCGGCACCTAGCCCGTAGGCGGCGGCGCCGATACCCAGGTCGGTTTCCAGGTGACTGCGCACAAAGCCGATGTTGACCCGGTCGATGTAGTTGACGATGAACATCACCACCACCAGCGGCAGTACATGACGTTTGACCTTGGCCGCCGCGAGCGCCAGGGTGCTGTCATGGGTGGAGTCCGTTACGTTATTCAAGGGTGCCTCCCGATCGTTGTTTTTGTGGGGAACGGGACGATGATGGACGTGGTGGATTGTTCCCGTCTAATCTAACTTGGCACTTGATTGATACCTGGATTGAATCAATGTTTGAACTGGCCCAGCTGCGCTGCTTCACCACGGTGGCGACCGAACTCAACTTCCGTCGCGCCGCCGAACGCCTGAACATGACCCAGCCACCACTGAGCCGGCAGATCCAATTGCTGGAACACCACCTCGGTGTCGAACTGTTCACCCGCAGTACCCGCAGCGTGGCGCTCACCGCCGCCGGCCGGGCGTTTTTCATCGAGGCGCAGAACCTGTTGGAACAGGCGCAACAAGCTGCCGTAGCCGCCAAACGTTTTGCCCAAGGCGACATTGGCTCGGTCACCATCAGCTTCGTCGGCAGTGCGGTGTATGAGTTTTTACCCAAGGTGATTGCCGAGGCGCGGCTGAAACAGCCCCAAGTGAAGATCGTCCTGGCGGAAATGAACACCTACCAGCAACACGAAGCCCTGCGCGCCCGGCGCATCGACCTGGGGATCGTCCGTTCGCCACTCCTGGAAACCGGTTACGCCACCGAATGCCTGGTGCGTGAGCCCTTCGTACTGGCGGTGCCTGCCGGACATCCGCTGGCCAATGCCAAGACCGTGGGCGTCCAGGACCTGGACGGTCAACCGTTCCTCATGTACTCCCATTCCGCCTACCCGCCCTTCAACGAACTGCTCACCGGCATGCTGCGCTCGGCCCGGGTCGCGCCGCAATTCGTGCAATGGCTGGGGTCGTCGCTGACGATCCTGGCGCTGGTCAACGCCGGCATGGGCCTGGCACTGGTGCCGCGATGCGCCACCAGCGTGGTGTTCAAGCAGGTGGTGTTTCGCGAGATCGACCTCGGCGAAGGGGTGCAGAGCGAGTTGCACCTGGTGTGGCGCCAGGACAACGACAACCCGGCGTTTACCATGTTGTTGGAGGGGATTCGGGGGGCGGTTCGAGAGGGGTTGTGAAGGCCGCCAGCAACGTTGTGACATGTGAGATCCGTGGCGAGGCAGCTTGCTCCCTCGCCACATTGCACAAGCCCCACCCTACCCCCTGGCTGGATTTTGCCAGTGGACCAACGACCTGCCTATTCCCGTCGCCCCAGACAAGTTGTACGATGACCGATGAGGGCGACGCAAAACCGCTCCTCAGTTCCCGATACCTACAAAAATAAGGAAATCCCCATGAAAAAAACCACACTGGTCATCAGCTTCCTGTGCCTGTTCAGCGGCTACGCAGCGGCAGCCACTTCATCGCCCGAGCAAGACGTGGCCCAGGCCGTCGAGCACCTGACCCAAGCCATGCTGCACAAAGACATCCCACAACTGCAGGCATTGGCCGCCGAAAACCTGACCTACGGGCACTCCAGCGGGAACATCCAGGACAAAAAAGCCTTCATCGCCGACATCGAAACCGGCAAGAGCGCGTTCAAGACCCTGGAAATGAAGAACCAGAAAATCACCCTGTCTGGCGATGTGGCGCTGGTGCGTAACCATTTCTCGGCGCAGGCGCTCAAGGGTACTGAAGTGGTTCCCACCGAAATCGAGAACTTCCAGATCTGGCAGAAGCAGAAAAATGGCAAGTGGTTGCTGATTGGTCGTCAGGCGTTTCGGTTCTGATATTAGGTTGACTCAGGTGTTTTCTGTGGCGAGCTTCTGCTGAGCGCTTCGCACTCAGGCGGGAGCAAGCTCCCTCGCCACAGGGAACGCCTTGGCCCGAAGTTATCGTCAGGCTCCCGCCCACTGTTCGCGATGCTGCAAGAGAAAATCCACGAAGGCCCGCACCCGTTGCGGCATGTAGCGGCCGTGGGGGTAGAGCAAGGTGAAAGGACGTGAGCGGCCCGCGAAGGGCTGCAGGACCTCTACCAGGCGACCGTCCGCCAGCTCCTGTTCGACGATAAATCTGTAGGTCTGGAACAACCCCGCGCCATGCTTGGCCAATGTCACCCCGCCCAGCACATCATCCGAACAGCAATAGCCACCCTGGCCGAATACCTCCCGCTCCTTGCCATCGACATCGAACAACCAGGAAATCCGTCGCCCGCTGCTGGGCAGTTCGAACTGGATGCACTCGTGATCGGCCAGGTCTTCAAGAACCTGTGGCGTGCCGGCCTTGTGCAGGTAGTCCGGTGCCGCGACTACCACCAGTTTCGCGTCTTCCAGCAACCGGGCGATCAAGGAAGAGTCCGGCTGGGCGCGCACCCGGATCGCCAGGTCATAACCCTCGGCCACGAAGTCGATGTTTCGATTGCTCAAGTGCAGGTCCACCGTCACTTGCGGGTACAACGTCCGAAAGGCCGGCAGCAAGGGCAGGATCCGGTGATGAGCGTACGTAGTGGGCAGGCTGATGCGCAGTAGCCCGGACGGCACTGATTGCGCGCCCATCATCTCCTGTTGCGCCTCGACCAACTGGGTCAACGCCTGCCGACACTGCTCAAAATAGGTCTTGCCGGCTTCGGTCAGGCGGATGCTGCGCGTAGTTCGCACAAAAAGGCGCGAGCCCAGGCGCTCCTCCAGGCGAAAGATCGAACGGCTCACCGCCGCCGGGGTAACGCCCGCCGCCTGGGCCGCCGCGGTGAAACTGCCCGCCTCGGCCGCCAGGCAAAACAGCTCTATGCTGCCCAACTGCAAGTCTTCGAAATGCCGCTTCATGATTCATTACACCGCGTATCAACTGAAGATCCCAGGCGCCTGTTTATCAGCCGCGAGCGTATAAATATAGTGGCCCCAGCTGCGCGGGAAACATCCTGCGCTCATTTCCCACGAGCAGGAGTGCAACATGCCCTTCGTCAATGTACGTATTACCCGCGACGGCGTTACCCGCGAGCAGAAAGCCCAGGTGATTGCCGAAATCACCGAAACCCTCCAGCGCGTGCTGGGCAAGGACCCACACTTGACCCATATCGTGATCGAGGAGGTTGATACGGATAACTGGGGGTATGCGGGGATCACCACGACTGAGTATCGAAGTCTGCCCAAGGAATGACGTTCTAAACTTCCGAGCCCGGTCCGATTGACCGGGCTTTTTTGTGCCTGATGATGACTCCTGTGGGAGCGGGTGGTGAACATAAAAATTGATTACATGAGGTATCAACTCAAATACCAGAACCCCCATTTATCAACCCACAACACATCAATACCCTGATCTCAACCACCGCCCCCCAGGCGCAACGGTTTCCACTCAACGTGATCAGGAGTTCAATCATGAGCCTCAACAAAACCGTCATCATCACCGGCGCCTCCAGCGGCATCGGCCTTGGCTTGGTCAAGGCATTTCTCGATCATGGCTATAACGTGGTGGGCAACGCCCGTTCCCAATCTGGCCTGGACGATGCCGCCGGCCAACTCGGGCACCCGGCCAGCTTCATCGGCGTGGCCGGCGATGTCGCCGATCCGGCCACTTCCGCCACCCTCATTACCCAAGCCATCAAGGCGTTCGGTGCCGTGGACGGGCTGGTGAACAACGCGGGGTTCTTCCTGCCAAAACCCTTCGTCGAATACAGCCCCCAGGACCTGGACGCGCTGCTGGACACCAACCTCAAAGGGCTCGTCTACGCCAGCCAGGCTGCCGCCGCCCACATGATTGGCCGCCAGCAAGGTTTCATCATCAACATCTCCGCCGCTGTGGCCCTGCAACCGAACATCCAGGTGCCAGCGGCGTTGCCGGTGTTGATCAAGGGCGGCGTCAACCAGATGACCCGTGCCCTGGCACTGGAACTGTCCCCCACAACATCAAGGTCAACGCCGTCGCCCCCGGCATCATCGACACGCCGATGCATGATCCGGCGCACCGCGAGTTCCTCAACAACCTGGCCCCTGCCGGTCGGGTGGGCACCATCGAGGAAATTGCCGAGGCCGTGCTGTACCTGGCGGGCGCGGATTTTACCACCGGCGCGATATTGCCAGTGGATGGCGGGATGAGTACCGGCAAGTGGTAAAAAAGAAAAACCCCGGAGGCTGAGCCTGCGGGGTTTCCATGAAGCATTGGACTCAGAGCGTGTAGGAGATCCCGGCCTGCACCGTCCGCGGTGCGCCTGGATAGGCGTAGACGCCACCAAACGCGCCTTCTTCATAATCGGCGTCGAACAGGTTCTTCAGGTCCAGGTTGAGGCGAATCCGCTCGTTGACCTTGTAGTAGCCGAGCAGGTCGACGACGGTGTAGCTGTCCATGGTAAAGGCGTTGGCCGCCGTGTTGCCGGCCCGCTCGCCGACGTACTTGCCGCCCAGCCCCAGGCCCAGGCCTTTGAGACCGCCATCCTGGAACTCGTAGACGTTCAACAGGCTGAAGGTGTTCCGGGGCACGTTGAGCAGGCGGGTGCCGGTCGGGATATTAATGTCCTTGGTCACCTCGGCGTCCACATAGGCGTAGCCACCGATCATGCGCCATTGTGGCGTGAGGTTGCCCGCCACGTTCAGGTCAAAACCACGGCTGCGCACTTCGCCGGCGGCCACGTTGAATGTGGAATCCAGTGGGTCGGGCGTGAGCACGTTGCGCTTTTCGATCTGGTAGATCGCCGCGTCGACGCTCAACTGACGATCCAGCGCTTCCCACTTGACGCCCATTTCGTAGGACTTGCCCTCCTCCGGCTTGAACCCGCCCCCTTGGAGGCTGGCACCGGTGTTGGGTTTGAAAGAGCGAGCGGTGTTGGCGTAGACCGCCACGGTGTCGGTCAGGTCGTAGATCACCCCCAGGCGCGGGGTGACGGCGCTGTCAGTGACATCCCAGTTCCTGCTGCCGGGCCGGACTTGAGGGACGAACGTCTCGTACTCATGCTCAAAACGCTCGAAACGCGCACCGGCCAGCAGTTTCAAGCGCTCCGTAAGCGCCACTTGATCCTGGACGAACACGCCGAACGTCTTGAGGTTTTCCTCATCATTGGTGGGCGTGCGCGTCAGCGCCGGACGCGGCTGGCCATACACTGGATCGAAGATATCGATCGGGTATGCACCGGCCCCGGCGGCGGAACGCTGGATGATGGACTTGTAGTCGTAGTCTTCGTACTCGATGCCGGTCAACAACGTGTGCTCGAACCCACCAGTGGAAAAATGCCCGGTGAGGTTCAACTGAGTGTCGTGGTCGGTCCATTCCAGTTTGCGGTAGTTGAAATTACGCCCCAGGGTGCGTCCATCGGCAGCGATGCCGTTGCCTTCCACCGCGTTGCCCTGCAACGTACCGTCGAGCCACTGGGTGCCGCCGGCGAGGGTCCAGTCATCGTTGAGCATGTGTTCGAAACGCACTTGCAGCATGTTGTTGTCGTTGTGCAGTTTGCCGGCGTCTTTTTCGCCGAAAAACGTATCCCGCGACGCGGTGCCGCGCTGCCCGGGATAGTGCGTCAAGCCGCGGTCCAGCGGCGCATTGTTGCGCATGAAATCGCCTTCGAAGGTCAGGCGCGTGGTGTCGTTGACCTGCCAGGTGACCACCGGCGCGATGCCGTAACGCTCGGTCTCGACGTGGTCGCGGAACGTATCACCGCCCTCACCGATCACGTTCAGGCGATAGGCCAGGCTTCCTTGTTCATCCAGTGGGCCGGAGGCATCCAGCGTGCCACGGCGCATGCCCTGGTCGCTGACCTGGCTGCCCAAAGTCACCGTGCGCTCGGCCAAAGGTTGTTTGGACACCACGTTGAAGGTACCGCCCGGGTCGCCACGGCCGTACAGCATGGTCGCCGGCCCCCGCAGCACTTCCAGGCGCTCGATGGTGTTGGCGTCAGGCATGTTCGGGTAGCCACGGTTGATCGGGAAGCCATTGCGATAGAACTCCCCCGTGGTGAAGCCGCGCACGGTGAACGTGGTCAAACCCTGGCCGCCAAAGTTATTGCCCCGGCCTACCCCACCGGCGTAATCGAGGGCGTCTTGCAGGCGTGTGGCACCGAGGTCTTCGACCACGTCGCGGGACACCACGGAAATCGATTGCGGGGTTTCATGGATCGCGGTGTCGGTACGGGTTGCGCTGGCGGAACGGGTGGCGTGATAACCCTTCACTGGCCCCTGGGCTGTCTCATAGTCCGACTCGCCGACGATGTCCGTGGCTTGCAGTTCGAGGGTCGCCGGGTTGGCGGCGATGGGCTCCTCTGCCCAGGTGGGAATGGAGTAAGCCTGGAGCACACACAGTGATACAAGAATCCGACGCATCGATGCACAATCCTAATGAAAGAACACCGGCCACTTTGGGGGCCGACAAGAATGTGTCGCGAAAGATACATGAACTCATTCTTGTTTGATATATATTCCCATTAACGTTGTCATTTTTGCTGAGCCGACCTCCTGTGGGAGCGGGCTTGCTCGCGAAAGCGGTGTATCAGTCAATATCAATGGTGCCTGACACGACGCCTTCGCGAGCAAGCCCGCTCCCACAGTTGAAATCGCTGTCCCCCTAACCATCACCCGCAACGCTCACTGAAGCACAACCGACTCCTCCTCAACCCGCTGAAAGAACCTCTGCGCACGAATATCCTGGGTATAGGCCACGTTCAGCCGCAGCCAGTCAGACGCCTCCCCCTCGGGCAGAAACGTCGAGCCCTGGGACAGTTGGACGTGCAGTTCCCGGGCAATCTGCTGCACTCGCGTTGCCTCCAGTCGCCGGGGCCTGGCCCAGATAAACAGGCCCCCCGTCGGTTCGGCAAAGACCTCCCAATGCGCCGGGTCCAGTTGGCGCAGCGTATTCGCCATCTGTTTATTCAGGCGCTGGCGCAAGCGTTGGATCAACTTGCGGTAAGCGCCGTTGGCCAATAACGTCGCCACCACGTTTTCGGCCAGCAGCGAGCAACCGATGCCGGTGATCATCTTGACCTCGGCCAGTCGATTGACGATTTCGGGCTGGGCAACCACATAACCGATGCGCAGCGAGCTGGACAGCGTCTTGGAGAAACTCGCGAGGTAAATCACCCGGTCCAGGGCGTCGAGGGTCGCCAGGCGCGACGTCGGGCCGTTCTGGAAGTCGGCGTAGATGTCGTCCTCGATGAGCCGAAAGTCGTGCAGCGTGGCCAGTTGCAGCAAACGATACGCCACGCTCGGCGCCAGGCTGGTACCGGTGGGGTTCTGGTACATGCTGTTGATGAAGAAATACGTGGGTTTGTGCTGGCTCAGGATTCGCTCCAGGCTGGCGATATCCGGTCCCTGGGCGGTCCTGGGTACCGCCAGGGTCTTGACCCCATGCAGCTGCAACAGATTGAACAGATTGTAATAACCGGGGCTCTCCACCAACACCAGGTCGCCGGGTTTGAGCAGCGTCCGCACCAGCAGGTCAAGGCCATGACTGGCGCCTTGGGTGGTGAGAATCTGCCGCAGATCGGCGTGGATATCGATCAGGCCCAGGCGCTTCTGAATGTGCAGACGCAGCTGAGGGGAGCCCAGCGCGGTGCTGTAATTGAACAAGGCCTGGCTGTCGCTGCGCACCACCTGGCGGATGGCCTGGCCCAGGTCGGTGTCGTCACGCCAGGCGTCGGGCAGCCAGCCACAGCCCAGCTTGAGTTGCGTCGATTGATTGTCGAATAACCGCCAGCGCGTATTGTCCGTTTCAATGTCTGGCACCGTGGGCTGGGACAACGGCTGCGCGACGAAGAAGCCCGCCCCATGGCGCGACTCCAGCACACCGACGGCCACCAATTGGTCATAAGCCTTGATCACGCTCGACAGGCTCAGGCCATTTTCCTGGGCCAATTGACGGATGGAAGGCATGCGCGCGCCGGGACGGATGCCATGGGACTCGATCCAACCCATGACGTGAGTTACCAGTTGCCGGATCAGCGGCTCAGCAGCATTGCGATCAATGTTCAGGTCCATGGCGCGCACTCTGCCCAAGTGTTCTTGAATTTCGAGCGAACAGTTAAGCACAAAAGGCCTTTGTCTGTTCCTTGTTTGCACTGTGCCCGGACGTGATAGTCCCCAAGGACTTCACACCCCTTAAGGAACACCCTTGAACACACAGCATCGACATGCGTGGGGACTGGCTTTCGGCCTTTGCCTGATCACCCTGGCGGTCAACCTGCAAGCACCGCTGTACACCACCTACGCGCAGTTGTCCGGCTACGGTGCCGGTGCCACGGCGGTAGCATTTTCCGCTTACGTGCTGGGCGTGTTGCCGGTCCTGCTGGCCTTCGGCGGGCTGGCCGACCGGGTGGGCCGCAGGCCGTTGATCCTGATCGCCCTGGCTCTGTCGATGCTGGCAACCGTGGTGACATTGCTCTGGCCGAGCCTGGTGGCGCTGGGTGTGGCGCGCTTGATGATGGGCGTCGGCACCGGGTTGGCCTCGGCGACGGCGACCGCTTATATGACAGAGCTGATGGCCTCCCGGGATGCCCGTTCACCGGCCAACCGGGTCACCGCCAGCACCTCCCTGGGATTTGGCCTGGGCGCCGCATTGACCAGTCTGTTCCTGTTCGCCCACCACAGCGTCACACCCGGCAGTTTCTGGCTGCAACTGCTGCTGGCCGGCATCGCGCTTGTCGTGGTGTGGCGGTTACCGGACCCTGCCGTAAAAATCAAAAACGCACCGCTGTTGCGCCTACCGTTGTTTCCCGCCGGCAGCCTGCCCTATAGCTTTTCCATGCTGCTGGCCTGGGCGACCTCCGGCCTGGTCATCGCTATCCTGCCTTCGGTGCTTGCCACCCACGACCTGCAGCGCTGGTCCGGCCTGTCGACCTTCACCGTGATCAGTTGCGGGCTGCTCTTTCAACCTTGGGTGCGCCGCATGCAACCGGCCAGGGCCACTGGCTTGGGGCTGTTGATCCTGCCCTTGAGCTACGCGTTGCTGGCCTGGGGCGCGAGTGTTGGTTCCCTGGTCGCTGTTCTACTCGGGGCACTGGGCGCCAGCAGTGCGTGTTATGGCTTTCTGTACCTGGGTGGATTATCCGCCGTCACGGCCATGGCCGGCGCGGAAAAGGCGCGGGTCAGCGCCGGTTTTTTCCTGTTTGCCTATGTCGGCTTCAGCATCCCGGTGGTGGTGACCGGTTTGTTGGCGGATTATTTCGGTGCCGACGTGGCGTTGATCTTGTTCGGCCTAGTGTTGACAGCCGGGGCGTGTGTTACGGGATTGATCATCGTCCGGACGCAGGCCTACGCCACCCAGCTGTCCCACGGTTGAACACAAAACCTTTGGACAGCGCGCCACAGGTGGAGGCCCGGACAGCTCGACTTGCCCCTGGCAAAGTCGTATACCATATCCCCATCTCAGCCGAACGACCCGCCGCCGTGACCTTATCCAAGTTCAATCTACCTGACCTGGGCAACACCCCCTCCACTTCGGAAATCATCACCCGGCACCTGCGCGATGCCATCGTCGCCGGGCATTTTGCCGAGGACGAGCCGATTCGCCAGGACGACATCGCCCGTCAGTTCAACGTCAGCAAGATCCCCGTGCGTGAGGCCCTCAAGCGCCTGGAGGCCGAGGGCCTGGTGATGTTCCAGCGCAATCGCGGGGCGATGGTCACGCGCGTTTCCGAGGCGGAGTTGGCGCAGATGTTTGAAGTGCGGATGCTGCTGGAGGACAAGGTGCTGCGCCTGGCGATTCCCAACATGACCGAAGAAACCTTCGCCCGCGCCGAGAGTATCTGCCAGGAATTCATCGGTGAGGACGACGTAGGACGCTGGGCGGAACTGAACTGGCAATTGCATGCCTGCCTCTATGAGCCGGCGCAACGACCCTTCCTGGTGAGTTTGATCCGTTCGGTCCATGACAAGCTGGAGCGCTACTTGCGCATGCAAATGAGCCTTTCGGCTGGCAAGGAGCGCGCCGACCACGAGCACCGGGAAATCCTCGACGCCTGCCGCGCCGGTGATGTCGAACGGGCGGTGAAGCTGCTGGATGAACACATCGCCGGGGTCTGCAAGACGCTGTTCGAGTTCCTGCCTTCCAGCCATTGAGCCTGCCCGAAATATCGAGTCGATGATCGACTCGGTATTTCTTGAGGACCTATACATATGTACCGCAGCGACTGTCCGACGTCGCTCTAGAATCAGGTGCCTTGGTTATCTGAAACAGACACTTGCTTTCCATGACACATCCATTCGACACCTTCATCGACACCCTTTCTGTGACGGCCTCCATAAAGGATCAAAACTGGGCGGGCACGGACGACAGCATCTATATATCGATGGGCCCCTTGGGTCAGATGCAGTTGTTCTGTGAAGCGCCCAGAGTGGGGCAAGTTATCCACGTGGATATCGACATTACCCGGATGTTCGGCCGACCACGTATTTCACTCATGGAAATTGACGGACTGGTCCTCTACCAGGTGCCCGTCGCACACCCGATCGCTTCTGATGACTGGGCGTTGGAATCGGTGCTGATCAAAGCCAATGACATCTACGCCAATACCTCATTCAAACAGATCAACAAATGGCTCAGAAACTCATCCGCGCACTTGCAATTCGTATGGTCAGGCCATGTTCACTTCGCCGACTGGAAAAATTCCGACCACAGATCCATCGATCTCAACGCCCAGACCTATCCGATCAGGTGGATGCCCTTTATCGGTGACCTGGTGCATTGGCGCTGTTATGACCCTTCGAAAATAGACGGCGTAGGTCAGTTGGTCGGGATGTGGGACGGCAAGTTGATCGGCAATCAACTGAAAACACACACCAGTGAGCTGCTGTCCCCCAACGACCAGTCCAACAGCTACACATGGGTCTATACACCGGAACACGCCATTATTTATAAGCGCTGGGAACATAGCGACCGGGCCAACTATGTAAGGCATAGCCAGCTCGGCAGTGGCAGGCCGGTCATGTGTGCCGGGGAGTTCAGGGTCACCGAACATCGTATGGACCATGTGCTTGCCATGGTCAACGATGCTTCCGGGCACTACCAGCCCGACGGTGGCGCTTGCCTGCGGTATGTGGCCGAGAAGTTCGAGGCCTTGGGGATCAATACCGAGCATATCGAATGGCGATGGCGCAACGCTGACGCCTGACCAGGCTCACCTGGCTGTTGCCGCACTGTGCCGATTTCGTCATCAGCGCCAGATAAATCCATCAAGCCGTCGCCCCCCGGCGCGGGCCACGCTTGCCGTCACTCATCTGAACGGACGTGGCCCCCATGAAACGCATCACCGTGATCGATTCCCACACCGGCGGCGAGCCGACCCGATTGGTCACCGACGGTTTCCCCGACCTGGGTCAAGGCAGCATGGCCGAGCGCCGGCAGCGCCTGGCCGAGCAACACGATGCCTGGCGCACGGCCTGCGTGCTGGAACCCCGTGGCAGTGATGTGCTGGTGGGCGCGCTGCTCTGTGAACCGGTTGACCCACGTGCCTGTGCCGGGGTGATCTTCTTCAACAACAGCGGCTATCTGGGCATGTGCGGTCACGGCACCATCGGCCTGGTGGCGTCGCTGGCCCATCTGGGGCGGATCGGTCCCGGCGTGCACAGCATCGAAACCCCTGTGGGCACGGTACAAGCCACCTTGCACGACGATCACTCGGTCAGCGTGCGCAACGTGCCGGCCTACCGGTACCGCAAGGCTCTGGAACTGGAGGTGCCGGGCATCGGCAAGGTGGTGGGTGATGTGGCCTGGGGTGGCAACTGGTTTTTCCTGATCGCCGACCACGGCCAGCGCGTGGCCGGCGATAACCTCGACACATTGACCGCCTATACCTACGCCGTGCAGCAAGCCTTGGAGCAGCAGGGTTTTCGCGGCGAGGACGGCGGCCTGATCGACCACATCGAACTGTTCGCCGACGACCCGCACGCTGACAGCCGCAACTTCGTGCTCTGCCCCGGCAAGGCCTATGACCGCTCCCCTTGCGGCACCGGCACCAGTGCCAAACTGGCCTGCCTGGCCGCCGATGGAAAACTGCAACCCGGGCAGATCTGGCGCCAGGCCAGTGTCATTGGCAGCGAGTTCGAGGGTTCCTATGAACGCTCGGGCGAACGCATCGTGCCGACGATCCGTGGTCGAGCCTACATCAGCGCCGAGACCACGCTGATCATCGACGCGGATGACCCGTTCGCCTGGGGTATCCGTTCGTGAGCGAGGGCCAGGTCGCCGACGTGATCATCATCGGCGCCGGTATCATCGGCGCTTCCTGCGCCCGGACATTGGCCCAACGTGGCTTGAAAATCCTGGTGCTGGACGCCGGTTGGCACGGCGCAACGGCGGCCGGCATGGGCCATCTGCTGGTACTGGATGACAACCCGGCGGAACTGGCCCTCAGTCAATATTCGCTGCAACGCTGGCGCGAACTGGCCCCGGCCCTGCCCGACGCCTGCGCCTGGCGCAACAACGGCACCCTGTGGCTGGCGGCCGATGCCGAGGAAATGGCCGTGGCCCACAGCAAATACCTGAACCTGCTGGCCCATGGCGAAGCCTGCGAATTGCTCGGCCGCACCGCTCTGCACCAGCGTGAACCCGAGCTGCGCGAAGGCTTGGAAGGCGGCCTGCTGATCAAGGGTGACGGCATCCTCTACGCCCCGGCTGCCGCCCGCTGGATGCTGGACACACCCAACATTCGCCAGCAGCGCGCCCGGGTCAGTGAAGTCGATGGCCACCGCGTGCGCCTTGACGACGGTCGCTGGTTGAGCGCCGAAGCGGTGGTCCTGGCCAATGGCATCCAGGCCACGGAGCTGTGCCCGGAACTGCCCATCGAAGCCAAAAAAGGACACCTGCTGATCACTGATCGCTACCCCGCCACCATCACCCATACGCTGGTGGAACTGGGCTATGTCACCAGCGCCCACAACGCCAGCGGGCCATCGGTGGCGTGCAGTATCCAGCCGCGCCCGACCGGACAAGTGTTCATCGGCGCCTCGCGGCAGTTCGGCACCGTTGACCCGCAGGTGGAAGGCTGGATGTTGGCAAAGATGCTCAAGCGGGCCGTCGAATACATGCCGGGGCTGGCGCAGCTCAATGGCATTCGTGCCTGGACCGGTTTTCGTGCGGCCAGCCCCGACGGCCTGCCGTTGGTGGGCCAACATCCGCAACGTCAGGGACTATGGCTGGCTGTGGGTCATGAAGGTCTGGGGGTCACAACGGCCCCCGCGACCGCCGATCTGCTGGCCGCGCAGTTGTTCAACGAAACGCCGCCACTTGCCGCTCAACCTTACCTGCCACAGCGATTCCTGGGAGAACCGGTCTATGCCTGATCTATTCCTCGACGGCTGCCCGCTGTCGGTCGCCAACGGCACCAGCGTCGCGGCGGCATTGGCGTTGGCCGCGGACGGTTGCAGCCGCACCTCGGTCAGCGGCCAGCGCCGCGCGCCGTTGTGCGGCATGGGCATCTGCCAGGAATGCCGGGTGACGATCGACGGCCATCGACGCCTGGCCTGTCAGACGTTGTGCCGCGATGGCATGCAAGTGCAGACCCGACCATGAACGAAACCACCGACCTGCTGATCATCGGCGCCGGCCCCGCCGGCATGGCGGCCGCCCTGGCGGCAGCAAGCAGCGGCGCGCACATTGTGCTGCTGGACGACAATCCGCTGCCGGGCGGGCAGATCTGGCGCGACGGCCCCCAGGCCAACCTGCCCACCGAGGCACGACGCCTGCGAGAGCAGTTGCATGCCTGCGCTAACGTCCGCTGCCACACCGGCACCCGGGTGATCGCCTGCGCCGCCGATAAAACCCTGTTGGTGGAAGATGCCGAGCGCGGCTGGCAGATCACTTACGAACGCTTGATCCTCTGCACCGGCGCCCGGGAATTGCTGCTGCCCTTCCCTGGCTGGACACTGCCCGGTGTGACCGGTGCTGGCGGCTTGCAAGCCTTGATCAAGGGCGGCCTGCCGGTGTGTGGCGAACGGCTGGTGATCGCCGGCAGCGGACCTCTGCTGCTGGCCAGCGCCGCCACGGCGAAACATCAGGGTGCGCAGGTGCTGCGGATCGCCGAGCAGGCCAGCCGCGCCGCCGTGGCCGGTTTCGCCGCGCAGTTGCCACGCTGGCCGGGCAAGCTCTTCCAATCGATCAGTTTGTTCGACCACCACTACCGCACTGGCTCTTACGTGTTGGAGGCTTTGGGTCGGGAGCGGCTCGAAGGCGTGCGCCTGCTGCAACAGGGCAAGACGATTGAACTGGCCTGCGACCGACTGGCCTGTGGCTTCGGACTCATTGCCAACACCCAACTCGGTCAGGCTCTGGGCTGCGCACTGGCAGGCCAGGCGCTGGCCGTTGACGCCTGGCAAGCCACCACCCGCGTCGGACATTACGCCGCCGGTGAATGCAGCGGTTTTGGCGGCAGCGAACTGGCCCTGGTGGAAGGTGCCATCGCCGGCCACGCCGCCATCGGCAATACTGCGGCGGCCCAGCGCCTGTGGCCCCGCCGCGCACGCTGGCAGGGTTTCGCCCGGGCATTGAACAAGGCGTTTGCCCTCGACGCCCGACTCAAGACCCTGGCCCGCGCCGACACCCTGGTCTGTCGCTGCGAAGACGTGCCGTATGGCGAACTGGCCGGCCAGGAAAACTGGCGCGAAGCGAAGTTGGCGAGCCGTTGCGGCATGGGCGCGTGCCAGGGCCGGGTGTGCGGCGCCGCGCTGGAACATCTGTTCGGCTGGACACCTCCCACCCCGCGCCCGCCGTTCAGCCCGGCGCGAATCGATACCTTGCTGCATCTGGAACAAACCCCACCCTCTTGAGCTCACGCCAGATCCTTCTGTAGGAGCGGGCTTGCTCGCGAATGCGTCGGCACATCCAGCATCGATGCAAGCTGACCCACCGCTTTCGCAAGCAAGCCCGCTCCCACAGTGGACCACGTCGGGCCTGGACTTCCTGCCTCGATGACTTTGCCCCTATGATCTGTGCGTCCCCTCAGAAACCTGGCGCCATGTACCCCACGCTCACCTCTTTCGCACCCTGCGACCTCGACACCCTGCTGCGCAGCCTGCAACCCATCGCGCCGCTGCTGGACACCCTGTCGGACGTGGTGTTTTTCATCAAGGACAAGCAAGCCCGCTACGCCTTCGTCAATCAGACCCTGGCCCGGCGCTGCGGCTTCAAGCACTGCGCCGACCTGCTCGGCCTCACCGCCGAACAGGTGTTCCCCGAACGCTTCGGCCCGTTGTACACCGAACAGGATCGCCGGGTGCTGGCCAGCGGCCGGGAGTTGGCCGACCAGCTAGAGCTGCATCTGTATTACGGCAATCAACCCGTGTGGTGCCTGACCCACAAACTGGCCCTACACGACCCCAATGGTCAGATCGTCGGCCTCGCTGGCATTTCCCGTGACCTGCAATTGCCCCAGTCGGGCCACCCAGCCTTCCAGAAACTGGCGGCGGTGGATGCTCATATCAAAAGCCACTTCGCCCGCCCCATCAGCCTGGCCGAACTGACGGCCATCGCCGGGTTGTCGGTGGCGCAGTTGGAGCGGCACTGCAAGCGCATTTTCCAGCTCACGCCCCGGCAGATGATTCACAAGGCACGCTTGGAGGAGGCCTCCCGGCTGTTACTGGACCAGGACCTGCCGATCACCGAAATCGCCTTGCGCTGTGGTTACACCGACCACAGTGCCTTCAGTCGCCAGTTTCGGGCCCTGACCAGTCTGTCACCCAGCCAGTATCGTGAGAATCAACGCTGATCCCTAAAGGGGCGTCGAGCCCCGCGGCTGCTCCCATCTGTAACACCCTGAGCCAACGTTTCCCGCGGCCCTGAACGTTACCGTTTTGCAGGGACGCCTCTATCTCAGTCCTGCAGCAACGTTCCCATGAGAAAACAGCAAACAGGCACGCCGATTGCTTATCTAATATCGTATACGAAATCCTCAATACGATATTTCACCGCATTTATTCGACAGCGAGGCATTTATGAAAAACCCTGCATTGGCCGTAGCCCTCAGCGTTGTCCTCACCCCGCTTTTCATTACCCCCGCCCACGCCGACAAACTCGATGACATCATCGGTTCCGGCAAACTGCGTTGCGCCGTGACCCTGGACTTCCCACCCATGGGCTTCCGCGATGGAAGTAACAAACCGGCGGGATTCGACGTGGACTACTGCAACGATCTGGCGAAGGTCCTCGGTGTGGACGCCGAAGTGGTGGAAACCCCTTTCTCTGACCGAATCCCCGCGCTGCTGTCCGGCCGCGCCGATGTCATCGTCGCCTCCACCTCCGACACCTTGGAGCGAGCCAAGACAGTAGGCCTGACCGTGCCCTACTTCGCCTTCCAAATGGTCGTGCTGACCCGCGACGACACCGGCATAAACAGCTACGCCGACCTCAAGGACAAGAAACTCGGAAACACCAGCAGCACCTACGAAGCCATCGCCCTGGAGAAAGACCAGAAGAGCTGGGGCAGCGGCAGTTTCCGCGCCTACCAGTCGCAGAACGACACCCTGCTGGCGGTCGCCCAAGGGCACATCGACGCGACCGTGGTCACCAACACCGTGGCAGCCGCGACCATCAAGTCGGGCAAGTACAAAGGCCTGAAAATCGCCGGTGATGCGCCCTATGTCATCGACTACGTGTCCCTGGGTGCCAAGCGCAGCGAGTACGGCCTGCTCAACTACCTCAACCTGTTCGTCAACCAGCAAGTGCGCACTGGGCGGTACAAGGAGCTGTTCGTCAAATGGGTCGGCACCGACATCCCGCCGGCCAACCTGACTGTTCCCCAGGTCTACTATTGAGGATCGGCGCATGCCAAGCACGCCTGTCCGTGTGAAAGGTCGCAGCCTGGTCGGGGGCGCCGCCCAGGGCGCCCTGCTGTTCGCCGATGTCGGCTTGAGTTTCTGGGGCGGGGTCGATCCGGCCAGTGGCGAAGTCATTGACCGGCATCACCCGCTGAGCGGTGAACGCCTGGCCGGACGGGTGCTGGCGATTCCCAGCGGACGCGGCTCCTGCACCGGCAGCAGCGTACTGATGGAACTGATCAGCAACGGCCATGCACCTGCGGCCCTGGTGCTGGCCGAAGCCGATGAAATCCTGACCCTGGGCGTGCTGGTGGCGCAGGTGATTTTCCAGCGTTCCTTGCCGGTGGTGTGCGTGGGGTACGAGGCCTTCAATGGGTTGCGCGGCCAGGGCTTTGTCCGCCTCGAGGAGGACGTCCTGACGCTGTCTGGCCGCCGTCCCAACGACGGCTGGCAGGGTTCGGACGCCTGCCAGCCGCCCACTCCCTCGACCCTGGACCTGACCGAACAGGACCGGGTGTTGCTCGACGGCACCCACGGCAAGGCAGCCCAAGTGGCGATGCAAATCGTGCTGCGCATGGCCGAGATCCAGGGTGCCACGCAACTGCTAAACGTGACCCAGGCCCACATTGACGGCTGCATCTACACCGGCCCGGCCAGCCTGCGTTTTGCCGAACAACTGGTGCAGTGGGGCGCGAAGGTCCGCGTGCCCACCACCCTCAATTCCATTTCCGTGGACCAGCGCCGCTGGCGGGAGTTGGGCGTCGATCCGGCCTTGGGCGAGCCGGCCAGTGCCCTGGGCGATGCCTACATGGCGATGGGCGCCCAGCTGAGTTTCACCTGCGCGCCCTACCTGCTGGACACCGCGCCCAAGGCCGGCGAGCAAATCGTCTGGGCCGAATCCAACGCGGTGGTTTATGCCAACAGTGTGCTGGGGGCGCGCACGCAGAAGTACCCGGACTTCCTCGATATATGCATTGCCCTGTGCGGGCGGGCGCCGTTGACTGGCTGTCATCTCGACGACCAGCGCAAGGCCGGGCTGATCGTCGACGTGCCGGCGCTGGGCAACGTGGACGACAGTTTCTATCCGCTGTTGGGCTATCACATCGGCGCTTTGGCGGGCCGGCGCATCCCGCTGATACGCGGCCTGGAACACGCCGCGCCAACCCTGGACGACCTCAAGGCCTTCGGCGCCGCGTTCGCCACCACCAGCGCCGCGCCGTTGTTCCACATCGCCGGGGTGACGCCGGAAGCCCTCGACCTTGCCGCTGTGCTGGAGAGCGAGGTCACGTTGCCACTGGAAACCGTCTGCGTCGCGGGCCTGCTTGCCAGTTGGCGCGAGCTCAACAGCGCTCGGGACAATTGGGTGGACGTGGTCTCGCTGGGTAACCCGCATTTCTCCCTCAGCGAATTCGCCGTCCTCGCGACCTTGTGCGCGGGTCGGCTCAAGCATCCGTACGTGGTGTTGGCGATCACCTGCGGTCGGGCTGTGCTGGAGCAGGCCCGCAAAGCCGGCTACCTGGCGGCCATCGAGGCCTTCGGCGCGGTACTGGTGACCGACACCTGCTGGTGCATGTTGGGCGAACCGGTGATCCCGCCCCACGCCACCACGCTGATGACCAACTCTGGCAAATACGCCCACTACGCACCGGGCCTGGTCGGTCGCGGCGTGCACTTTGCCGCCCTCGCCGATTGCGTCGACGCCGCGTGCAGCGCCTCGACCAGTGGCCAGCCGCCAAGGTGGCTGCAACCCACCACCCGCACGGGGAGCCCGACCCATGTTTGACTACAGCTTCCAATGGCGCCCGGCTTTACGCGCCCTGCCCGACATGCTCGCTGGGGCGTGGGTGACGTTCGAAACCGCAGCGCTGTCGATGATTTTCGGCGTGCTGATCGCCCTGGTGCTGACGGTGATGCGCCAGGCGCGGCAGCCCTTGCTGCGCGGGGTGGGCAATGGCTGGGTGTCCATCGCCCGCAACACGCCCTCGCTGTTCCAGATTTACATCCTCTACTTCGGGCTCGGATCCCTCGGCCTGCACGTCAGTTCCTGGCTGGCCTTGCTGGCCGGGATCACCTTCAACAATGCCGGTTACCTGGCGGAAAACTTTCGCGGCGGCCTCAAGGCCGTGCCGCCTACGCAGATGCGTGCCGCCCGTTCCCTGGGCATGAGCGCCTTCCAGGCCTACCGGATGATCATCGTCCCGCAACTGCTGCGCATCGTCTTTTATCCGTTGACCAACCAGATGGTCTGGGCGGTGTTGATGACGTCGTTGGGTGTGGTCGTCGGCCTGAACAACGACCTCACCGGCGTCACCCAGGAATACAACGTCAAGACCTTCCGCACCTTCGAATACTTCGCCCTCGCGGCGCTGCTGTATTACCTGATCGCCAAGCTGATCGTTGGGCTCGCCCGACTGTTGTCTTGGCGATTGTTCCGCTATTGAGGACTGGTCATGTTTTCTACGAGCCTCACTGTTAACGACCTGTTGTACTTGCTTGAGGGAGCCTGGGTCACGCTGCAATTGACCGTTTGGTCGATCCTGCTGGGCACCCTGGCCGGCCTGCTGTTCGGCCTGTTGCGAGCACTGTTGCCTCGGGCCAGCCTGCCGTTGGCCTGGGTGCTGGACGTGTTTCGCAGCGTGCCGCTGTTGATCCAGTTTGTGCTGTTCAACTCCCTCAAGAGCATCGTCGGCCTGAACCTCAGCGCCTTCGCGGTTGGCTGCATCGTGCTCGGGGTCTATGCCGCTGCGTACTTCACCGAAATCGTCCGCGGTGGCGTGCTGGCGGTGCCGCTGAGCACCCGCCGGGCCAGCCGCTCCCTGGGCCTGAGTTATTTGCAGGACTTGCGTTTCATCGTCCTGCCGATTGCCACGCGGGTAGCCTTTCCCGGCTGGCTGAACCTGGTGCTCGGCGTGATGAAAGACACCGCGCTGGTGATGTGGATCGGCATCGTCGAATTGCTCCGTGCTTCGCAAACCATTGTCACGCGCATTCAGGAACCCCTGTTGGTGCTGTGCATCGCGGGCCTCATTTACTACGTCATGAGCCTGGTGGTCGCCCGCCTCGGCGCACGTCTGGAAAGAAGGTGGCAGGAAAATGATTGAGATCGAAAACGTGCACAAATCCTTCGGTGACCTGGAAGTGGTCAAGGGCGTGAGCCTGACCGTGGACAAGGGTGAAGTGGTATCGATCATCGGCGGCTCCGGCTCCGGCAAATCGACCCTGCTGATGTGCATCAACGGCCTGGAGCCGATCCAGAAAGGCAGCATCCGCGTGGATGGCGTCGAGGTCCACGATCGCGCCACCGACCTCAATCGCCTGCGGCAGAAGATCGGCATCGTGTTCCAGCAATGGAACGCCTTTCCGCACCTGACCGTGCTGGAAAACGTGATGCTGGCACCGCGCAAGGTGCTGGGTAAAAGCCAGCAGGAGGCCGAGGCACTGGCGGTGCAACAGCTCCAGCACGTCGGCCTGGGGGACAAGCTCAAGGCTTTCCCCGGCAAGCTTTCCGGTGGTCAGCAACAACGCATGGCGATTGCCCGGGCCTTGGCGATGTCGCCGGACTACATGCTCTTCGACGAAGCCACCTCGGCCCTCGACCCACAACTGGTGGGCGAAGTGCTGGACACCATGCGCATGCTCGCCGAAGACGGCATGACCATGGTGCTGGTGACCCACGAGATCCGCTTCGCCCGGGACGTGTCCGACCGCGTGGCGTTCTTTTGCAACGGGCGGGTCCATGAGATAGGACGGCCGGAACAGGTGATTGGCAACCCCCTGCAGCCGGAGACGGCGGCGTTTCTCAAGTCGGTGAAATAACGGATGGCCCCATCGCGAGCAAGCTCGCTCCCACACTGTTTCGTGTACACCACAGAACCTTTTGTGGGAGCAAGGCTTGCCCGCGATGAGGCCCGAACAGACAACACAAGGATTTGACTCATGCGCTCATCGAAAATCATCCATGTAGTCAGCTGCCACGCCGAAGGCGAAGTCGGCGACGTGATCGTCGGCGGCGTCGCCCCACCGCCCGGCGCCACCGTGTGGGAGCAGTCGCGCTGGATCGCCCAGGACCAGACCCTGCGCAACTTCGTCCTCAACGAGCCCCGGGGCGGCGTATTCCGCCACGTCAACCTGCTGGTGCCGGCCAAGGACCCGCGGGCGCACATGGCCTGGATCATCATGGAACCGGCCGACACCCCGCCAATGTCCGGCTCCAACTCGTTGTGCGTCGCCACTGTGCTGCTGGACAGCGGCATCCTGCCCATGACCGAACCCCAGACCCACCTGGTGCTGGAGGCACCGGGTGGCCTGATCGAAGCCGTGGCCGACTGCCGCGACGGCAAGGTGCAGCGGGTGGAGATCAAGAACGTGCCCTCCTTCGCCGACCGTCTAGATGCCTGGATCGAAGTCGAGGGCCTGGGCTCGTTGCAGGTGGACACGGCGTATGGCGGTGACAGCTTTGTCATCGTCGACGCCCAGCGTCTGGGCTTTACCATCCGCCCCTTTGAGGCCGCCGAGCTGGTGGCCGTCGGGCTGAAGATCACCCGGGCCGCCAACGAACAATTGGGCTTCGTGCATCCACTGAACCCCGACTGGTCGCACATCTCGTTCTGCCAGATCGCCGCGCCCATCGTCCAGGAGAACGGCATTGCCACCGGCGCCAACGCGGTGGTGATCCAACCGGGCAAGATCGACCGCTCGCCGACCGGCACCGGTTGCTCGGCGCGCATGGCCGTGCTGCATGCCAAGGGCTTGATGCAGGTTGGCGAACGGTTCATCGGCCGCTCGATCATCGGCTCCGAATTCCACTGCCGTATCGACTCCCTGACCGATGTGGCCGGGCGCCCGGCGATTTATCCGTGCATCGCCGGACGGGCGTGGATCACCGGCACTCATCAACTGCTGCTCGACCCGGCCGACCCGTGGCCGCAGGGGTATCGACTGTCGGATACCTGGCCTGGCGCATGATTTCCATATTTGCACACCCCCTGTGGGAGCAAGGCTTGCCCGCGATGAAGATAACGCGGTCTTCGGTGGAACCGGGGCGCCTGTTTCGCGAGCAAGCTCTGCTCCCACAAATCCCCTCGCCACATACCCTAACCGGAGACAACCCATGAGCAAACGCATCAACTGGAGCGGCGTCTTCCCTGCCGTCACCACCCAATTCAACGATGACTTTTCCATCAACCTGGAAAAAACCCACCAAGTGATTTCCAACGTCATTCGTGATGGCGTTTCCGGCCTGGTGGTCTGCGGGTCGGTGGGGGAAAACACCTCCCTGAGCGCCGAGGAAAAAATCGCCGTGACCGAAGTCGCGGTGGACGCTTCCCGGGGCCGGGTGCCGGTGATTTGCGGCGTGGCCGAGTTCACCAGTGTGCAAGCGGCCAAGGTTGCCAACGCAGTGCGCAAGGTCGGGGTCGACGGGGTCATGCTGATGCCGGCGCTGGTCTACGGCTCCAAGCCGTTCGAGACCGCCGAGCATTTCCGCTACGTCGCTCGGCATGCCGACGTGCCGTTGATGGTCTACAACAACCCGCCGATCTACAAGAACGACGTGACGCCGGACATTCTGATTTCCCTGGCCGATTGCGACAACGTGGTGTGTTTCAAGGACTCCTCCGGCGACACCCGGCGTTTCATCGACGTGCGCAATGAAGTCGGTGACCGTTTTGTGTTGTTCGCAGGCCTGGATGATGTGGTGCTGGAAAGTCTCGCCGTGGGTGCCGAAGGCTGGGTCTCGGGTATGTCCAACGTGTTCCCGCAAGAAGGCGAGACCATTTTCCGCCTGGCTCGCGCCGGGCGCTTTGCCGAGGCAATGCCGATCTACGAATGGCTGATGCCGATCCTGCACCTGGACGCCCGCGCCGATCTGGTGCAATGCATCAAGCTGTGCGAAGCCATCGCTGGCCGTGGCAGCGCCCTCACCCGCCCACCGCGCCTGGCCTTGCCGGAAGAGGATCGGGTGTATGTGGAACAGATCATGGCCAAGGCCTTGGCCAATCGGCCGGTGTTGCCGGATGTGGGGCTTTAAGAACCGACCCGGCACGCCAGGTAGGTAAGGAAACCCATGTGGGAGCGAGCTTGCTCGCGATAGCGGTCTGTCTGAATCGACTATGCTGGATGTGCCGCCATCATCGCGAGCAAGCTCGCTCCCACAGGGATTCAAGGTGCCCCATGAATTACTTCCTGGCCCAGGCCCTGAACAATCAGTGGGCCAATCACCGGTTACTCACGGCCTGCGCGCAGTTGAGCGAGGCCGAATACCTCGCGGAGCGCACCAGCTTCTTCCCCTCCATCCAAAGCACGCTCTGCCACATTCTGGAAGTGGACCGCTATTACCTGACCGCCCTCGAAGGCGACCGAGATGGCCAGAACAAGGACTTTTCTGAAACCCTGACCTTTCCCCGGTTGAGGGAAAGCCAAACCCAAACCGACCAGCGGCTGGTGGCGCTCTGCGAAGCCCTGCGGGAAAACGACCTCGCCCGCTCCGTCGACCTAGTGCGTGCCGACGGTGTGGTGCGCGAACGAATCGACCGGCTGCTGTTGCACCTGTTCGAGCATCAGATCCATCATCGTGGGCAGGTCCACACCCTGCTCAGCGCCACCCCCGTCAAGCCGCCCCAACTCGATGAGTTTTTTCTCGAGTGCGACCGTCGGTTCCGCGTGGACGAGGAACAGCGGCTTCAACTCGATGAGCGGCGGGTCTGGCGCGAATACCTGCGCGGTTGAACCGACCTCCCAAAGGAGACCTTGCCATGAACGTTATCCTTCGTTGCATCGGTTTGGCGTTGATGCTGATCACCACGGCAGCACTCGCTCACCACGGCTGGAGCGAATACGACACCAGCAACCCCTTGGAGCTCGAAGGCACCATCAAGGAAGCCGGCTATTCCCATCCCCATGGCTACGTGCGCTTGCAGACCACCGACAAAACCTGGACCGTCGTGCTGGCCCCGCCGTCACGCATGGAGAATCGGGGACTGACCAAAGACATGCTCAAAGCGGGTAACCGCGCCACCGTGGTCGGCTATGCGAACCGCAACAAACCCGACGAATTGCGCGCCGAGCGCATCACCCTCGACAACAAGACCACCGAGTTGCGCTGATGCAGGCCTCCCAGGCAGGCTCAGCCCAAGGCTGGATGGACCGGCTGGGCGATTCGTCCCTGGCGTTGGCCATGCGCAGCGAGCTGTGGCTCTATCCACTGGTGGAAGTGGTGCACATCATCGGCTTTTCGGTATTGGTGGGCGCGGTGGTGATGTTCGACCTGCGCATCCTGGGGCTGTCCACGGGCATCGCCGTGACCGCACTGGCCCGCCACCTGCTGCCCTGGGCCGTTGCGGCCCTGCTGTTGATCGTGCCTGCCGGGTTGATGATGTTCAGCGCACATCCCCACGACTTCGCCGGCAACAAGGTCTTTGTGCTCAAGCTCTGTCTGATTGCGGCGGCGGGCATCAATGCCCTGCTGTTCCACGTTGGAACCTACCGTTCGGTCGAGCAATGGAACACCGGCCACAAGGCGCCCAGCCTGGCCAGAATTCAAGCACTGGCGTCCATGATGCTATGGACCTCGGTCATTCTCTGCGGTCGGTTGCTGGCCTATACCTGAACTACACCTGAAAAAAAGGCGATGGCCGCTGCCGGCCATCGCCAAATCGCCCACGTCAGGCGCTCTCAGATCCGTGCGGGAGACACGATGATTTTCACGTTGTGCTCCTTGTTATTGACCAGCTCCTCGAAACCCTGGCCAACGATCTGCTCCAGCTGGATGCGTCCGGTCACCAGCGGCGAGATGTCCAGGCGTCCATCGGCGATGAAGGCGATCACATCGGCGAACTCGCCGTTGTAGGCCAGCGCGCCGAGCACTTGCTTCTCGGTGGCCACCAGTTCGAAGAAGTTGAATTCACTGGGCTCCTCGAAGATGCCCACCAACACACATTTGCCGGCCTTGCGGATCAGGTCGATGGCGAGTTTGGCGGTGTGCTTGTTGCCGATGCATTCAAAACTGACATCGGCACCCAGGCCGCCCGTCAGGCGGCGCACTTCGGCCAAGGCATCGCATTCATTCGGATCGATCACATGGCTGGCCCCGACCTCCAGGGCCTTGGCCTTGCGCGCGCCGGACATTTCCAGGGCGATCACCTGGGCCGCGCCAGCGGCCTTGGCGCACATGATGGTGCACAGGCCGATCGTACCGGCGCCAACCACCACCACGTTCTGGCCCAACAGGCTCCCGGCTTTTTTCACCGCGTGCATGCCGACCGCCAGGGGTTCGATCAACGCGCCGGCCTCGGCAGGAAAATCGGCCGGCAATTTGTAGAGCAGATTGGCCGGCACATTGACCAGTTCGGCAAACGCACCGTTGTTCATCAGCCCGGTGAACGCCAGGTTTTCGCAGATGTTGTACAGCCCGTGGGTGCAGTAATAGCAGGTGCCGCAATGCTGGCAGGCATCGGCCGCCACCGGTTCACCGACGCTGAAACCTTCGACGCCGGCGCCCAGCTCGACGATCTCGCCGCAGAACTCATGGCCGAGGATGCACTGGCCCTTGATCCCGGTCAGTGGATGCGGCGCGTCCACCGGGATGAACACCGGCCCGGCCACGTATTCATGCAGGTCGGAACCGCAGATGCCGCACCATTGCACGCGGATCTGTACCCAGCCGGCGGGCGGCGAGACCGGCAGTGGCACGTCTTCGACGCGGATATCATTGCGGCCATGCCAGACGGCGGCGCGCATGCTGCGGGTAGGCTTGATTGAAACGTTCATAACGTTGCCTCCAGAATTTTGTAGGGACGACGAATCACTTCGCCGCCCGCTTGATCAGTGCTGTTCAATGAAATCGAGGATCAGTCGGTTGACCTGCTCGGCCGCTTCCATTTGCACCATGTGGCCCTGGCCAGGCAGCACCTCGACCTTTGCGCTCAGGCCGTCGCTGTGGGCCGCCGGGATGATCGCGTCGTCGCTGCCCCAGATCACCAGGGCCGGCACGTGGCCGGCCTGCACCACTTCACGCAAGTCCACCTGTTGGCGGCCATCGGCGAACAACGTCGCTGACAGTTGCTGCAGCGCGGCGTCCACCCCTTCCAGGCGCTTGTACTTGAGCATGTCATCGAGCATTTGCCGGTTGACCAGCTCGGCATTGGAAAACAGTTGCACCAGCTGCGGCTTGAGGGCATTGCGGTTGGCGGCCTCGACAAAGCCTTGCAAATAGCCGCCATTGATCTGCGGGCCCAGGCCGGCGCTGCCGATCAAGGTCAGGGAACGCACACGCTGGGGCATCAGGCGTGCGGCGTTCAGCGACACCGCCCCACCCATGGAATGCCCCACCAGATGCACAGCGTTGATGTCCAGGTGATCGAGCAAGGCCAGCACCACGCCGCTCAGCTCGTCCAGATCGCCGCGCTGCAAGGTCTTGGCGGATTCGCCATGCCCCGGCAGGTCCAGGGCGATGACCCGACGCCCGGCCGCCAGTGCTTCGTGATTGAACAGCCAATTATTCAGGTCGCCACCGAAACCGTGCACCAGGACCAACGGCGTGCCGCCCTCGCCACGCTCGAAATAACGGATCACCCGGCCGTCCAATTCGACTTTCTGCGGTTTCGGGCCGCTGTCTTCGGCGGCGGCATCGCCCGGCACAAAACTGGCCTGGAACTGCTCGATGACCGCATCGATCTCGGCATCGCTGGCTTCTCCGTCGACGACAATACCGAGCAAGGCGCCGACCGCCAGGGTTTCGTCCTGCCGGGCGATCTGCCGGCGCAACACGCCGGAAAACGGCGCTTCGACGCTGCTGGAAATCTTGTCGGTTTCCACGTCCATCACCTCATCACCCTTGGTGATGGCCTGGCCCTCCTCCTTGAGCCAGGCATCGACCCGGCCCTCGGTCATCGACAGGCCCCACTTGGGCATGGTCAAGGTATGAATCTGGCTCATCAGCGCTTGCTCCACTCGATCACGTTGAGCACGGCTTGTTCGATCTTCGCCGCGTCAGGGATGTACAGGTCTTCCAGGGCATCGGAGAACGGCACCGGCGTGTGCGGCGCGGTGACCATTTCAATCGGGGCCTTGAGCGCACCGAAGGCTTTTTGCGCGACCAGCGCCGAGATGTCGGTGGCCATGGAACAGCGTGGGTTGGCCTCGTCGATCACCACCAGGCGCCCGGTTTTCTCGACGCTTTCGAGGATGCTGTCCTCGTCCATCGGGCTGGTGGTGCGCAGGTCGATGACTTCGCAGTCGATGCCGCGCCCGGCGAGGCTGCGCGCCGCGTCCATCGCGGTGTTGACCATGCGCCCGTAGGACACCAGGGTCACGTCCTTGCCGTCACGCAGGAAATTGGCCTCGCCGAAGGGAATGGTGTAGAGCTCTTCCGGAACCTCGCCCTGCATGCTGTAGAGCAACTTGTGCTCGCAGAAGATCACCGGGTCGTTGTCGCGGATCGCCTGGATCAGCAAGCCCTTGGCGTCGTAGGGCGACGATGGGCACACCACTTTCAGCCCGGGGATGTGCGTCCACAGGGACGTGAGCATCTGCGAATGCTGGGCGGCGGCGCGCAGGCCGGCGCCGACCATGGTGCGGATCACCAGCGGCGTGGAAGCCTTGCCGCCGAACATGTAGCGAAACTTCGCCGCCTGGTTGAGGATCTGGTCCAGGCAGCACCCGGCGAAGTCGACGAACATCAGTTCGCACACCGGACGCACGCCGCAGGTAGCCGCCCCGACCGCCGCGCCGACGTAACCGATTTCCGACAGAGGCGTGTCCAGCACGCGTCCGGGGAACTGATCGTAAAGCCCCTTGGTGACGCCGAGCACACCGCCCCAGGCGTCGTTTTCACCGGGCGCGCCGGCACCGCCAGCCACGTCCTCGCCCATGATGAAGACGCTGGAGTCGCGGCGCATTTCCTGGGCCAGGGCCTCGTTGATTGCCTGCTGATAGCTGATTTTTCTCGCCATGATGAGATTCTCTATTCTTGTTTTATAAAGGGCATTCAGGGATAGGAGACGTAGACGTCAGTGAGCAGGTCCGCCGCCGTGGGCTTGGGATCGGACTTGGCTTTGCGCACCGCGTTTTCGATCAGCAACTCCACGTCCTTGTCGATCTGGTCCAACTGCTCGACCGCCAACATCCCGGCGCGAGTGGTGCTCTCACGAAATTGCATCAGGCAATCGTGGTTCTCGCGAAAATGCTTGACCTCATCGGGCGCCCGATAGGTCTGGGCATCGCCTTCGAAGTGGCCGTAATAGCGGGTCAGCTTGACCTCGATCAGCGATGGCCCCTCCCCGGCCCGCGCCCGCTCGACCGCCGCCCCGGCCGCCTCATGCACGGCAAAGAAATCGAAGCCATCCACCGTCACCCCAGGCATACCGAACCCGGCGGCGCGGTCGGCGATGTGATCGCAGGCCACCGACCAATTGGAGGCCGTGGCTTCGGCATAACCGTTGTTTTCGGCGACGAACAGGCACGGCAAGTTCCACACCGAGGCCATGTTCATGGCTTCGAACACCGCGCCTTCGTTGGAGCCACCGTCACCGAAGAACACCACGGCGACGCTGTCGGTGCCTTTCATCCGCGCCGCCAGCGCGGCACCCACCACCAGGGGCGCGCCGGCACCGACAATGCCATTGGCGCCGAGCATGCCCTTCTCGAAATCGGCAATGTGCATCGAGCCGCCCTTGCCTTGGCAGACGCCGGTTTTCTTGCCGTAGATCTCGGCCATCATCCCGTAGACATCCACGCCCTTGGCGATGCAATGACCGTGGCCACGGTGGTTGGAGGCGATGCAATCGGCATCGCCCAAGTGGGCCATGACGCCTGCGGCTGAAGCCTCTTCACCTGCATACAGGTGGACAAAACCGGGAATTTCGCCGGTGGCGAACTCCACGTGCAGGCGCTCTTCGAAGGCGCGGATGGTGCGCATCACCTGATAGGCATGCAGCAGTTGATCGTGACTGAGCGATGTCGACATTTTTTATTCTCCTGGGGTGTCTTCTTGAAGATTCAGAGGGTGTTGCGGGTGTTCGCGGCCGATGGCCAACAAACGGTGTTGCGCGGCATAGGCCAGTACCGCGTTGACATCGATGCTCAGCGGGCCGCCGGCATCGAGGGTGACCGTGGGCCGGTCCTGCGCGTTGAATTCGATTTCCCGCTCGCCATCCAGGGCCAGGGTGCCGCTGGACAACGACAGTCCGTGAGCAATGCCGGGGTCCAGTGGGCCGGCGGCGAGCACGCCACAGCCTTGCAGCAGGCCGGGGGCCAGTGGCACCAGCAGCGCTTCGGGCGATTGCGGGTCCAGGCGCATCCAGGCGCCGCCCGCTGCCTGGCGTGACACCGGGAACCACAAGCCGCACAGCGCCGACAGGCCGATGGATTGCGGTTCAGCGAAGGTCACGAACACCTCGGCCAGGTCCTGTGCCCGGCTGATCGCCCGGGCACCGACAAAGCGCAGCGGCGACACGGCGACGTCCACCAGGGCGACTTCGCGCAAACCCCGTGCGGCATCGCAGACCAGCAGGCGCTTATTGCGACGCAAGCCGATCTGATCCGGGATCCGCCCGCTGGCGTACAGCCCACCGGCCAACCCGGCGCTGGTGGCCTCGCGCAGTTCAGGGAAGGCGTTGTTGGTGCCGGTGGACAGGGTCAGCAACGGGATGTCACCGACTTCGGCGGCGACGGCCTTGTGCGTGCCGTCGCCACCGAGCACGGCGATCAGCGCCACCTCGCGCTCGGCCATCAGACGCGCGGCGCGGCGGGTATCTTCGACGGTCTGGCGCAGGGTCAGGTCCAGAAACTCCAGGGCCGGCCAGTGGCTGCTACGGGCCTGGCGGCTGTGGCTGTTCTTCAGCACAGCGGCGGCGATGCCGGTCATGTCGGTGGGCATCAACACCTGTTCGATGCCAGTGGCGCCAAAGGCGGCCAGCAGGCGCTGGATCACCGAGACTTTATCGGTGCTGGAAAACAGCCCGGCATTGGCGGTCAGGCGCCGCACGTCACGGCCCGAGGCGGGGTTGGCGATGATGCCTACGGTCAGTGGCCGGCGGCTCATGGCGTCACCGTAGACGAAAACGGTAAATGACCTGGGCAGGGGACCATGAGCACCTCGATTTTTTATTATTGGAAGACCCGTCAGGCGGGCTCAGGGCATAGAGCAAGGCCGGTGCCAGTTGCGTACAAATTCAGCGAAACCCGCGGTCCAGAGCGGCCACCGTGCAATGTTCAATGAGGCTAACCGCGCCTCGGTGAGACGTCGCATGTCAGCCTGCATGGAGTTCCAGCGAGACATTGAGACGTGGCGTCTCACGCCCTCCGGGCAGCCCGCCGTGCTTGTCTGCGAACAGCGAACGGCGCTTAATGTGCGCACAACGATAAGAAGCTGAATCGGAGGCCCGTATGCTTTCCGCTCACTCCCGGGCGCATGTGGATTGCGTCAGCCGCGTACTGAAAAACGCGGACCAATTGCCACAACTGCCCGTTCCGGACCTGATCCTCGACTCCTGGCGTCGCTCCATGGAGCAACATCACCTGGACCCCGGTTCGCTGCAGGGCCCGCGCATCCTGTCCCAGGACGTGCTCAAGCAATGCCGCGAGCGTTCCGAGCTGTTCCTCAATATCGCCAGTGAAGAAGTGGCGCGCCTGCATGGGCGGGTGCGCGATGCCGATTACTGCGTGTTGCTGACCGATGCCCAGGGCCAGACCATCGACTACCGGGTCGAAACCACCATTCGCAATGACTGCCGCAAGGCCGGGCTGTACCTGGGCACCTGTTGGTCGGAGGGCGAAGAAGGCACCTGCGGCGTGGCAGCGGTGCTCACGGCCAAGGCCCCGGTGACGGTGCACAAGCGCGACCACTTTCGAGCCGCCTTCATCGGCCTGACCTGCTCCGCCGCCCCGGTGTTCGACCCGCAAGGCGAGTTGCTCGGGGTGCTGGACGTCTCGGCGGTGCGCTCGCCGGATGATCGACGCTCCCAGCATCTGATCCGGCAGATGGTGGTGCAAAGTGCCCGGGAGATCGAACAGGCATTTTTCATGAGCAGCGCCCAGGGCTACTGGGTGCTGCGGGCCCATCGCAACGCCGGCTACGTCGATAGCCAACCGGACTTCCTGTTCGCCTGGGACGACGACGGTTGCCTGCAAGCCCTGAACCCGGCCGCGCGCCAGTACCTGCTGCAGCATTACGCTCAGTTACCCGGGCACATCAGCCAGGTCTTCGATCCGCAACTGCTGCACCGCGCCCGCGACGAAAGTCTCTATCCGCTCGATCAGACCCTGCACGGGCGCTTGAGCGCGCCGCGACGGCGAGCGAATCCGCGTCCGCGGGTGGCGCTGAACCCATGCGAAATCGACCCGCGCCTGGCCGACAGCCTGCGCCTGGCGGTGCGGGTCAAGGATCGCAACCTGCCGGTGTTGATCCAGGGTGAAACCGGTTCCGGCAAGGAAGTGTTCGCCCGCCAGTTGCACCAGGCCAGCCAGCGCCGTGACCGGCCTTTCGTGGCGTTGAACTGCGCAGCGATCCCCGAAAGCCTGATCGAAAGCGAGTTGTTCGGCTACGTCGCCGGAGCCTTCACCGGCGCCTCGGCCAAGGGCATGCAGGGCCTGTTGCAACAGGCCGATGGCGGCACGCTGTTCCTCGATGAAATCGGCGATATGCCGCTGGCCTTGCAGACCCGCCTGCTACGGGTGCTGGCCGAAGGCGAAGTGGCGCCCCTGGGGGCATCGCGTCGCAAGGCCGTGGACATTCAGGTGATCTGCGCCACCCACCGCGACCTGGAGACGTTGGTTGCCGCTGGCGAGTTTCGCGAGGACTTGTATTTTCGCCTGGGCGGCGCCCGCTTCCAGTTGCCACCCTTGCGCGAACGCACGGATCGACTGGCGCTGATCAACCGTATTCTTGAAGAGGAATCGGCGCGGTGCGGGGACGCCATGCAATTGAGCGGTGCGGCCCTGGAGTGCCTGCTCGGTTATCCGTGGCCAGGCAATGTCCGCCAGTTGCGCCATGTGCTGCGTTACGCCTGCGCGGTGTGCGAAGCGAATGTGATCCAACTCAGCCATCTGCCCGAGTCATTGCACAGCGCAGACACGGCTGCATATGGGCCGGAGCCGAGCGCCAGCCCGGAACGCCAGGCTCTGCTCGATGCCCTGGTACGCCACCGCTGGAAACCCACCGCCGCGGCTCGGGCCCTGGGGATTTCCCGAGCGACCTTGTATCGGAGAGTGCACCAACATGGCATCGAGATGCCTGGCAGAAGCCCGGCGTGAAATCGAAGGCTATCTTCGCGCCAGCTCGTGACGCACGCATTGTTCGTAGTAAGTCTGCTTGACTGCGGCGGGCTTGAGGCGCGAGGCGCTGTTGTAGGTCTGCTCGGTGATGCCCAAGGCGGTCATGCGCATCCAGGGCCGGGAAAACTTGCGCACCTGCAGCTTCTTGCGCGCGCCGTACAGGCTGACCCCGGAGAGCTTCGACGCCTGGGCCCCTGCGGCAATGTCCGAACCCCAGCGGCACACAGACTGCTGGTTTGGCGTCAAGGCTCTGGCCTGGGCCTCAAACGAGACGGCGGCCAGGAGAAACGTCGCTACGACCCACTTAGAAATTCGCATAGGTTTGTCGCTCAACTTTCTGAAATGAAAGAAGTTTGGCGGTATAAAGATGAGCAAGGGGCCAGCACTTGGCTGGAAACACCTGTGGCGAGGGAGCTTGCTCCCTCGCCACAGGTATCGGCTTGCCTTCGCCACTGCGGTATCCCCCTCTCCAAGCGGAACACCAATCTAGAAATAGGTAGAGGATATATCCCTAAGCCAATGAAATTAAATATGTTTATTTAAATTACCGGCCTGCCTTCGCCTCCTGCAACAACTGCTGGATCACCTGCTCCTGCTCACCATAGCGCCCTTCGCCAAAGTGGCTGTAGCGCACCTGCCCCTTGGCATCGATGAAGTAATGGGCCGGCCAATACTGGTTGTTGAAGGCCCGCCAGATCGCATATTGATTGTCGATGGCCACCGGGTAACCGATGCCCAGCTTGCCCACCTGCTCGCGCACGTTGTCGATGATCTTCTCGTAACCGTATTCCGGCGTGTGGACGCCGATCACCACCAGTCCGTCCTTTTCATACTTCTTCGCCCAGCCGTTTACATACGGCAGCGTGCGTTGGCAGTTGATGCAGTCATAGGTCCAGAAATCCACCAGCACCACCTTGCCCTTGAGTGACTCACTGCTCAAGGGTGGCGAGTTCAGCCATTGCACTGCACCGTCCAGCGAGGGCATGGTGCCCTGGACTTCGAGGCTCGGCATGGAGGCCGCGCCGGCCTTGCTGACCACGTAATCGATGGCCTTGGGCACCTTCTCCAGCAGGCTCTGCTCCAGGGTCGCCGCGCCTTGGGAAGAGGTACTGGCCAACAGACGATCATCGGCACCGGTACCAATCGCCGCAGCGACCAGCAACACCAGCGCACCACTGCCCCGGCGCAGCCAGGTGGTGATCGGCAAAGAGAGCTTCAGGCGGCCGACCAACCCACGTCCGGCGAAGATCAATGTTCCCAGCGACAAGGCACTGCCCAGCCCATAGGCGAGCAACAGCAGACTGGTTTCGGCGCTGGCGCCTTGCAGCATGGCCCCGGTCAGGATCACCCCGAGGATCGGTCCGGCGCACGGCGCCCAGAGCAGCCCGGTGGCCACCCCGATCAGCAGCGCCCCGGCAGGCCCGGCGGTCCGTCCGGCGCCAGCATCAATCCGGTTACCCAAGCTGACCAACGGCCGCGCCAGCCAGGTGCCGAACCGGCTGAACATCAGTGACAAGGCGAACAGCACCATCACCCCCAGGGCGACTTGCCGACCCAGGCTGCTAGCGCGCAGGACCCAGTCGCTGCTGGCCACCGCCAGGCTCGAGACCAGGGCGAATGTCAGCACCATGCCGGCGAGCGTCAGCAGCACCGAACCCCGCGAGCGATTGGCCCGGGCGAACAGAAACGGGACCACGGGAAGAATACAGGGGCTGAGGATCGTCAGGATCCCGCCGAGGAAAGCGATCAGAAGCATGGCATCACCTCAATGGTGGAGAACTTTTTAATAAAAAATGTTTAATAACAAACTGTTATCAATCATTCCTGAGACTTTAGTTTCAGCTTCCGTCATTGCAGTTGTCGGCCAACTTGCGGTAGTCCAGCGCCTGCTGGTGGCCCGCCGAGTCCAGGTAGGTCATCCGGGCATTCACCACGCCGCAGGTCGGCTCGGCGTCTTCGGACAGCGACAGCACTTTCTGGATATCAAGGTGGGTGCCGTAGGCATAGGTTTGCGCCTGGACGTCACTCTCGGCCCGGGCCGACAAGGTGCAGATGTTCAGCGCGGCGAAAAGGCAGGCGGCGTAGACGGCTTTGGTGTTCATGGTGGTGTCCTCGATTCATTCAATGGGTGTTTTTCTGCCGAGGCCTGTCGTGTTGCCTCGATGTAAACCATTGAATGCCGCGCAGGTATCGCGTCTGTATCGGGCCAGACGGCTTTTTGCATCGCTGTGTATCCGTCGCGCGCCAGATACACTGCAATACAAAGCGCCGCAAGCCGTGCCGGCCGGCGCCTGTAGACTGATCACAAGAAAACGCCAAGGGGACTGGACACCATGGATCATGTCGATCACGTGTTGATAGTGGATGACGATCGCGAGATCAGAGAGCTGGTGGGCAACTACCTGAAAAAGAACGGCCTGCGCACCACGGTGGTTGCCGATGGCCGGCAGATGCGCGCTTTTCTGGAAACCACCCCGGTGGACCTGATCGTGCTGGACATCATGATGCCGGGCGATGACGGCCTGGTGCTGTGTCGGGAACTACGCGCCGGCAAGCACAAGGCCACGCCGGTGCTGATGCTCACCGCTCGCAACGACGAAACCGACCGCATCATCGGCCTGGAAATGGGCGCCGACGATTACCTGGTCAAACCCTTCGCCGCCCGTGAGCTGCTGGCACGGATCAACGCCGTGCTACGCCGCACCCGCATGCTGCCGCCGAACCTGGTGGTCACTGAAAGCGGTCGCCTGTTGGCCTTCGGGCGCTGGCGCCTGGACACCACCGCCCGCCATCTGCTGGATTCCGACGGCACCATGGTCGCCCTGAGCGGTGCCGAATATCGTTTGTTGCGGGTGTTCCTCGACCATCCGCAGCGGGTGCTCAACCGCGACCAGTTGCTTAACCTGACCCAGGGCCGGGACGCCGATCTGTTCGATCGCTCCATTGATCTGCTGGTCAGTCGTCTGCGCCAGCGCCTGCTGGACGATGCCCGGGAGCCGGCCTACATCAAGACAGTGCGCAGCGAGGGTTATGTGTTCTCGCTGCCGGTGGAGATCCTCGAGGCGTCGGTATGAGTCTGCCGCTGCATTGGCCGCGCACCCTGGCTTCGCGGCTGTCGCTGATTTTCCTGATCGGGCTGATCCTGGCCCAGGGCCTGTCGTTTGGCGCCCAGTACTACGAACGCTACCAAACCGCCAAGTCGACCATGCTCGGCAATCTGGAAACCGATGTCTCGACCTCTGTCGCCATCCTCGACCGCCTGCCGGCCATCGAGCGCCAGGCCTGGCTGCCCAAACTCATCCGGCCCAACTACGGTTACCGACTCGATGAAGGCCAGCCCGGCCAGCCGATGGACCTTGCCAGCGCACCGGTGTCGGTGAGTTCGATCCAAGAGGCCATCGGCCAGGCCTACCCCCTGACCTTCACCGACATTCCCGGGCCGCAGAAGCACTATCAGGCCCATCTGCGCCTGAACGACGGCAGTCCGCTGACCATCGATGTAAGGCCGGCGATGATGCCCCTCTCCCCCTGGCTGCCGGTGGTGTTGCTGGGGCAGTTAGTGCTGTTGATCGGCTGCACCTGGTTGGCCGTGCGCATCGCCGTCGGCCCGCTGACCCGATTGGCCGACGCGGTGGAAACCCTCGACCCGAACGCTCACAGCGTGCGCCTGGACGAAAAAGGCCCGACCGAAGTGGTGCATGCCGCCAAGGCGTTCAATTCCATGCAGGATCGCATCGCCACCTACCTCAAGGAGCGCATGCAGTTGTTGGCGGCGATTTCCCATGATCTGCAGACCCCCATCACGCGCATGAAGCTACGCGCCGAGTTCATGGACGACGGCATTGAAAAGGACAAGCTGTGGAGCGACCTGAGTGAAATGGAGCACCTGGTGCGTGAAGGCGTGGCCTATGCCCGCAGCATCCACGGCGCCACCGAAGCCAGTTGCCGCATTAGCCTGGATGCGTTTCTCGACAGCTTGGTATTCGACTACCAGGACACCGGACAGGACGTGCAGTTATCCGGGAAAAACGCGTCCGTCATAGACACCCGGCCCCATGCTCTGCGCCGGGTGCTGGTCAACCTGGTGGACAATGCATTGAAGTTTGGCGGTGCTGCCCAGATCCAGGTGCTCCTCGCTGACAACGGGCAATTGGCGATCCAGGTATTGGACCGTGGCCCAGGCATCAATGAACAGGAACTGGCCGAGGTGCTAAAGCCGTTCTACCGGGTAGAAAGTTCACGCAACCGGGAAACCGGCGGCACAGGATTGGGCCTGGCCATCGCCCAGCAACTGGCCCATGCCATGGGCGGTTCACTGACCTTGAGCAACCGCGACGGCGGCGGGCTGTGTGCCGAGCTGCGGCTGAGCCACTGCTGAAACCAACCCAAAACAACTGTGGGAGCGGGCTTGCTCGCGAAAGCGCTGTGTCAGCCACATTATTTGTTAACTGACACTACGCCTTCGCGAACAAGCCCGCCCCCACAAGGGTTACATCATCCACCTGCAATCAGCGGATCAACAGCACTTGGGCCCACCCTTGCCACCGTAACGGGCCTCCTGGCGCTCTCGAAAGAACGCCTCGTAGTCCATCATCGGCTTGTCCGGGTGCTTGGTTTGCATGTGCTCGACGTAGTTGTCGTAGTCGGGCATGCCGACCATCAGGCGCGCGGCCTGACCGAGGTATTTACCGAGGCGACTCAAGTCATTGAACATCGTTGCATTCCTCGTTTCAGGCGTCCGGCACGGCCTGGAATGGCGCTTCTTTATCCGTGCGTTCCTTGCTGCCCCAGGCGGCGATGCCGACCTTGAGCGCGTAGAACAGGATGCTGAAGACCACGAACAGGAACAACACCGTCAGCGTTGCGTTGGTGTAGGCGTTGAACACCACGTGCTGCATCTGCTCGATGCTCTTGGCCGGGGCCAGGATCTGGCCGGCGGCCAGGGCATCGTTGTATTTGCGCGCCAGGGCCAAAAAGCCGATCGCCGGGTTGGCGTCGAACAGCTTGATCAGGCCCGCCGTGGTGGTGCAGATCAGCAGCCAGACGGCCGGCAACATGGTCACCCAGACGTAGCGCTGGCGCTTCATCTTGATCAGCACCACGGTGGCGAGCATCAGGGCGATACCGGCCAGCATCTGGTTGGAGATGCCGAACAGCGGCCACAAGGTGTTGATGCCGCCCAGCGGATCGATCACGCCTTGATACAGCAGGTAACCCCACAGCGCCACGCAACCAGCGGTGGCGATCAGGTTGGCGGTCCAGGATTCGGTACGCTTGAGCGCCGGCACGAAGGAGCCGAGCAAATCCTGCAGCATGAACCGTCCGGCACGGGTGCCGGCGTCCACTGCGGTGAGGATGAACAGCGCTTCGAACAGGATCGCGAAGTGGTACCAGAACGCCATGGTGTTCTCACCCGGCAGCACCGAGTGCAGGATCTGCGCGATACCGACCGCCAGGGTCGGCGCACCGCCGGCGCGGGCCAGGATGGTGGTCTCGCCGATGTCCTTGGCCACCGCTTGCAGCGCTTCGGGGGTGATTGCAAAACCCCAGCTGCTGACGGTCTGCGCCACGGCCACCACGTCACCGCCGACGATCGCCGCCGGGCTGTTCATGGCGAAGTACACGCCCGGCTCGATCACCGAAGCGGCGACCATGGCCATGATCGCCACGAACGACTCCATCAGCATGCCGCCGTAGCCGATATAGCGGGCGTTGACTTCGTTATCCAAGAGCTTGGGCGTGGTGCCCGAGGAGATCAGCGCATGGAACCCCGAGACCGCGCCGCAGGCGATGGTGATGAACAGGAACGGGAACAGCCCGCCCTTCCACACAGGTCCCGTGCCGTCGGTGAACTGGGTCAGCGCCGGCATTTTCAGCTCGGGCATGGTGACCAGGATGCCGATCGCCAGGGCGACGATGGTGCCGATTTTCAAGAATGTCGACAGGTAGTCCCGTGGGGCCAGGATCAGCCACACCGGCAGCACCGCCGCGACAAAACCGTAGCCGATCAACATCCAGGTGATCTGGATCCCGGTGAAGCTGAAGGCCTTGGCCCAGACCGGGTCGGCGGCAATCTGCCCGCCCAGCCAGATCGAACCCAGCAGCAACAGCACGCCGATGACCGAGATTTCACCGATGCGGCCCGGGCGGATGTAGCGCATGTAAATGCCCATGAACATCGCGATCGGGATGGTCGCCATCACCGTGAAGATCCCCCACGGGCTCTCGGCCAGGGCCTTGACCACGATCAGCGCCAGCACCGCGAGGATGATGATCATGATCAGGAAACAGCCGAACAGCGCGATGGTGCCGGGGATGCGGCCCATTTCTTCCCGGACCATGTCGCCCAGGGAGCGCCCGTTGCGGCGGGTGGACAGGAACAGGATCATGAAGTCCTGCACCGCACCGGCCAGCACCACGCCGGCGATCAGCCAGAGCGTACCGGGCAGGTAGCCCATCTGCGCCGCCAGCACCGGCCCGACCAGCGGCCCCGCGCCGGCAATGGCCGCGAAGTGGTGGCCGAAGAGAATGTGTTTGTTGGTCGGGACGTAGTCCAGGCCATCGTTGTTGAGCACAGCGGGGGTGGCCCGGCGCGCATCGAGTTGCATCACGTTATTGGCGATGAAGAGGCTGTAGTAGCGGTAGGCGACCAGGTAGATGGCCACGGCTGCGACGACGATCCAGAGGGCGTTGATGGGTTCGCCGCGGCGCAAGGCCACGACACTCAACGCACAGGCTCCCAGAACAGCCACGGCAAACCAGGCGAGGTGTTTAACCAGACGGGTTGTCATTGCGTGTCTCCTGCCGATATCCAGTGGATTGCGGCGATTGTTTTTATAGTGTGCCCCGGCTATTCGGAGCCGGCCCAATATCCCTGTAAGTCGTCAATAAATAAATCCGCAGTACTACGTACGGGCTACCTACGTAGTTCTACGTAGATGGCCATATTCCACAGGTTTATGCCTCGCACATGGGTTTGGCATATGATGCCCGCCATCCACCTCCCCGCCGCCGAATCCGGACAGGAGTACAGATGCTGCTCAAACACAAAATCGTCGCCCTCGGGATCCTGCCCCTGGTCCTGGCGATTGCCGTCATCTGCGCACTGGTGATCTCGCTCAATCGCCAGTTAGGCGATCAACAGGCCCAATTGATCGAAGACAGCATCCTGGCGAGCAAGCGCGCCGAGTTGAAAAACTATGTCGAGATGGCGCAGAGCCTGATCGCCCCACTGTATAACGGCGGTTTGGGCGACGAACGCGCGCAGCAGCAAGTCCTGGAGGAACTGCGCAAGCTCAGCTTCGGCATCAACGGCTATTTTTTCGTGTACGACCGCCAGGGCCGCAGCCTGATGCACGCCCGGCAGTCGGAACTGGTGGGGCAATACCTCTGGGACATGAAGGATCCCCACGGCCTGCCGGTGATCCAGGCGCTGCTCAAGAGTGCCGAATCCGGCGAAGGTTTCCAGCGCTATGCCTGGAACAAGCCCTCCTCCGGCCAAGTGACCGACAAGCTCGCCTACGTGGTGATGCTGGATCGCTGGGGCTGGATGCTCGGTACCGGGATCTATCTGGAGGATGTCGAGCGCGCCACCCAGCAAGCCCGCGATGAAGTGGCCCAGGGCATCCACACCACCATGCAGGCCATCGCTGCCATCGCATTGGTCGCGGTCCTGCTGGTGTTTGCCGGCGGCATGACCCTCAACGTCAGCGAACACCGGCTGGCCGACAAAAAGCTGCAGCGGTTGAACCAGCGCATCGTCAGCTTGCAGGAGGAAGAGCGTTCGCGAGTGTCTCGCGAACTTCACGACGGCATCAGCCAGTTGCTGGTGTCGATAAAATTCCAGTTCGAACTGGCCAGTCATGTGCTTGAAAACGGCCAGGAAAACGGCCTGGGCATTTTGAAAAACGCGACAGACCGACTCGGCGAAGCCATCGGCGAGATTCGCAGCATCTCCCACGACTTGCGCTCTTCCCTGCTCGACACCCTGGGCCTGCCTGCCGCCATCGGCCAACTCGCAGCAGAGTTCCAGCAACGCAGCGGGCTGGAGGTGTCCTACCGAAGCAACGAATTCGATTGCCGCCTGGAAAATGGAGCGCCGGTTTCGCTGTTTCGCATTGCCCAGGAAGCCCTGACCAATATCGAGCGTCACGCCGGTGCGAAAAGCGTCGGCATCACCTTGTTCGGCTCCGGCCAGTCCTTGCGCCTGACGGTGGTGGACGACGGGATGGGTTTCAACGTCCCACAGGTCGAACGTGGCCATAGCGGCATCGGCCTGCGCAATATCCGCGAACGGGTCGAGCATTTCGGCGGACGGCTGGAGTTGACGTCGGTGCCGGGGCGAAGCGAGCTGGACATCCTGCTGCCCATGAACCTGTCGGCGACAGAAAGCTGATGCGCGCCCACTCCCACAAGAGCACCTGCCAATGAACCTGCCCCCCGTAATCCGCGTCGCGCTGGTCGACGACCACTCCCTGGTCCGCGACGGCATCAGGGCCCTGCTGTCCGTGATGCCCCGGCTGGAGGTGGTGGGCGAAGCCGAGAACGGCGCGCAAGCGATCGAGATGGTCGGTCGCTGCCAACCGGACCTGCTGCTGATGGACATCAGCCTCAAGGACATGAACGGGCTGGAACTGACCCGTTTGCTGGGCAAGCAATACCCCAGCCTCAAGATCCTCATCCTCAGCATGTACGACAATTATGAGTACGTCAGCGAATCCGTGCGAGCCGGCGCCAGCGGCTACGTGCTCAAGAACGCGCCGTCGCGGGAGATCATCGCGGCCATCGAAGCCATCATCAGCGGCGGCACCTTCTACAGCGCCGAGATTGCCCAACGGCTCGCCACAGACCAAAACACCGATAATGAGCTGACGCCGCGGGAGAGCCAGGTGCTGTCCAAAATGGTCCAGGGGCTGAACAACAAGGAAATGGCCCGGGAACTGGACATCAGCGTACGGACAGTAGAAACCCACCGCCTGAGCATTCGCCGCAAGCTCAACATCGACAAACCCGCGGCGCTGGTGAAATACGCGATCGATCACGGGATCATTTCGCGCTGATAGAGAAACCCGCTGTGGCGAGACGATTTATCCCCTCACCACAAGGCTCAGTGTTCAGCAGATCGTATGCGTTACTTCGCAAACAACTGGCTCATATCCTTGAACGCCTTGAACTCCAGCGCGTTGCCACAAGGGTCGAACAAAAACATCGTCGCCTGCTCGCCCACCTGCCCCTGGAAGCGGATATAAGGCTCGATCACAAACTCAGTACCAAAGGACTTCAAGCGCTCGGCCAGTGCTTCCCACTCTGCCCAACCCAATACCACACCAAAGTGCGGAACCGGAACGTCGTGGCCATCGACCGGGTTGCTGTGGACGCTTTCCTGGGACGCCGTCTTCGGGTGTTCATGGATCACCAACTGATGACCGTAGAAGTTGAAATCGACCCATTGCGCACTGGAACGACCTTCTGGCAGTCCGAACACATCCGCGTAAAAAGTACGGGCTGCCGCAAGATCGTAAACGGGAATAGCCAAATGAAAGGGAGAAAGACTCATCAGGACACCGGTCGTTTTCGCAAGAGAGAAACAAGCCTAGCGCCGCACTTGAAATAATAAAATCAATATAAATTAGTCAGAAACACAATTATTCTTTGTGAATGATCAAAGAACTGAAAACCCTCATCGCCGTCGCCCGCGAAGGCACTTTCGCCGCCGCCGGCCACCGCATCGGCCTCACCCAGGCAGCCGTGAGCGCCCAGATGCAACGCCTGGAGGCCGAACTTGGTTTCGAGATCTTCGATCGCAAGGGACGCTCGGCCCACCTGAACCGCAGGGGCCATCAGATCCTGCTGCAAGCCCAGGAGCTGCTTCGCCAATACGACAACCTGGGCTCCTCCAGCGTCGGCACACCGGCCAGCGTATTGATGAACATCGGCGCCATCGCGTCAGTCCAGCGTTCATTTCTGCCGGACGCCTTGGCACAGTTCCACCGCCAGTGCCCACACTGCCGGACGCGGGTGATTCCCGGTCTGTCGATCGAGCTGATCAACTTGGTGGACGTCGGCGAAATCGACCTCGCAGCCATCATTCGCCCACCTTTCTCATTGCAGAGCGATCTGCGCTGGACCACCCTGATCCAGGAACCCTACCGCCTGATCGTACCCCGCGATGTGCCGGGGGATGACTGGGCCGGATTGCTCGCCAGTCAGCCGTTCATCCGTTATGACCGCTCATCCTTTGGTGGCCGGCAGGTGGACCGCTTCCTGCGCCAGATGCACATCCCCCTGCGGGAGGTCTGCGAGTTGGACGAACTGGACGCGATCATCAAACTGGTGGAAAGAGGCGTCGGCATCGCGTTGGTTCCCCAGACCGCCGCCCATCACGACTGGCCTGCCGGGGTGCGGGTCCTGGACCTGGGCTCACATACCTTCCATCGCGACATCGGCCTCGTCCACCGCGCTCCGCAAAGCCTGACCGAGCCAGTGCGCCTGCTTGTACAGCTGATGGCCGAGCAGGCCCAGGGCAGCTGACGAGCCCCCCTGCGCCGGGAGTTCCGATCAACCACCGTAGATCGCGAACCGCTGTGCCCCATGGATGGCTCAAGATTTATAGTGAACGGGTACGGCCTGCTTCCCATCGGCCCGCCCCATCAACAACATCAAGGCGACCCCAAAGGAAAGTGCGACAGTCACAGCACCGCCAAGGTAAACAGCCTCGATGCCCCAGCCACTCGCCAACACACCGGCCAGCGGACTGGTGAGGCCCAGGGAAATATCCAGGAACGCAACATAAGCCCCCATGGCGAGGCTGCGAGTTTGCGCCGGCGCGCGCCGCACCGCTTCCACCCCGAACCCCGGGAAGGCGAGCGAATAGCCAAACCCGGTCAATGCAGTCCCCAGGTAAGCGACAAGCGCGGTGTCGGCCCCCCAGATCAGCAGCAGCCCGACGGCCTCGATGACAACACAGACCAACGCCACCTGCGCACCGCCAAGCTTGTCCGGAAGATGCCCAAACAAGAGGCGAGCGCCAATGAACGCCAGGCCGAACGCGGTAAAGGCCAGCGACGAGTTGCCCCAGCCCCTGCTGGCGAACAACAGAGCGATGAACGCGGTGACAACCCCGAACCCGACACTGCAAAACGCCAGCCCCAGGCCCGGGGTCCATACAGTGCCCAGCACTTTGTAGAACGGCGTGCGCCGGGTCGCCGTGGGGGCGACAGCGGTGACATTGGCAACAACCAGCAGTGCCAGCAGCGGGATGAATACCGAGCTCACGGCAATGCCCATGAACCCCCACGCAGCATTCAGAAACACGCCCGCCGGCGCCCCCAAGGCAAAGGCGCCGTACATGGCGATGCCATTCCAGGCCATGACCTTGCCCGCATGTTGCGGGCCGACCAAACCAATGCCCCAGCCCAGCGCGCCGGTGACGATCAGGCTTTCGCCCATGGCCAGGATGACTCGGCCCAAGAGCAGCAGCCAGACTGAAACCACCGGCACCTCGACAAACGCCAGGGAAACCAGGTACACCAGGCCGGAACAGGCCGCTGTCACCAGGCCGGCAATCACCGCACGCTTGGTGCCGCGGATATCGGCGAAGTTGCCGGCCCAGGAACGCGAAAACAGCGCCGCGGCGAACTGCGCGCCCACCACCAGGCCTATCACCAGCGTGCCCATGCCCAGCGTGTCGTGCAGATGCAGGGGCAAGACGGGCAGTTGCATGCCTATCGTCAGGAAGCCGATGAACACCGTCAGGGTCAGTGGAAGTAGCTTCAACACCGGATTGGCGCCGGCGTCCCCAGAGGTCGCCGAAGAAGCAGGATGCGTATGTTTGTGAGTCATGAGAGTCATACCAGAGGAAGTCGTTGAGTGCCGTTTGGGGGACGACTAAAATGCGATCAATTCGTCGCATTCAGAATACAAACACCTCGTCGCATTTCCTATTCGCATTCCCCCTACAAGGCTCATCCATTCATGTCCGAGCGCTCAAGCCCACAGATTTCCTCGAGAAAACAACCCCGACAGGCACGCTCGACCGAACTGGTCTCCGCCGTTCTGCAAGCCGCTGTTCAGGTTTTGGCAACGCAAGGCGCGCGGCGCTTCACCATGGCGCGCGTGGCTGAGAGGGCCGGGGTGAGCGTCGGTTCGGTGTATCAGTACTTTCCCAACAAAGCGGCGATCCTGTTCCGACTGCAAAGTGATGAATGGCGCCAGACGTGCGAGATGTTGCGCAATATCCTTCAGGACAACGGCAAATTACCCTTCGAACGGCTGCGTACACTTGTGCAGGCGTTTATCCAATCGGAATGCGATGAGGCGCTGATCCGTGTCGCACTCAGCGACGCCGCGCCGCTTTACCGTGACGCCCCCGAGGCGCAAGAGGCCAGGGCTTCGACGGAACAGGCGATGGGACTCTTCATGCAAGAGGTGCTGCCCACGGCAGCGGCGGAACACCGAACACTGGCCGCCGACTTGATCACCACGACGCTCAGTGCCGGAGGTAAACAGTTTTCAGCAACGCCTCGCTCGCCTGCGGAGATTGAAAAATACGCGCAGGCAATGGCCGATATGTTTTGCGCCTATCTGGCCAGTCTTGAACAGCCCTGAACCTCATCGTCCTTGGACCAGGGCGCTTGCTCAGGACTCAACCTCAGCCTGCCTGTCGAACCGATGTGACAACTCATCCGCCACCGTCTGGTTACGCCCGGCTCGCTTCGCCTGGTAAAGCAAGCTATCAACGCGTTTGTACAGGCTCTGCCAGGTTTCCTTGGGGCCTAGGCTGCCGACACCAAAGCTCGCGGTGACCGGCCCGACAGCATCCAGTGTGGCGCAACCACCGTGCTCGATGGCCATTCTCAAGCGCTCCGCGCACTCATGGGCTTCCCGGGCATCGGTGTCCGGCAGGAGCACGGCGAACTCCTCGCCGCCGAGCCGACCGACGATGTCGCGTTTGCGTGCCGAGGCACGCAGAAGTTGTCCAACCTCGCGCAGGACGTTATCGCCCACGTCATGACCGTGGGTGTCGTTGATGCTCTTGAAATTGTCGATGTCGCACAGTGCAAGCGACGTCGTGCCACGCGGGCTCTTCATCAGTAGCAACGACACCTGGTCCTCGAAGCCGCGCCGGTTCAAGACACCGGTCAACGGGTCGAAATCGCGCTCGCGCCGCAAGTCATCGATCACATCGGCAATGGCGGCGGCAAGAATCGCAAAGGCCAACGCAACGCCGAGCACAGCCAGGGACAATTGGAGGGCCTGCCAGAACACCGAGTTGGCGAAAGTAACCCTGTCGACAGGGGTCGAAAGCCCAGCGGTCAACAAGGTCCGCGGAAAGAAATGCAAGGCGAAGATCAGCAACACCCAAAACAGCGCCTTGTCGACGAGTCGGCCGCGCACCAGCAGTCTGAGCTTGAGCGCAGCCACCAGCAAAATCGCACCATAACCGAAGTTCTGGATGTAGATGCGCGCAAGGAGGCTTCGATCAATATAAAAGAACCAGGCCAACGCCAGCGTAATGAGGCACACCACAGCGACGTCCAGCCGCCAACCGAAGCGTTTGCGCGAGCGCAGCAAAATGCCTTCGGCCACCGCCAGGACCGCCGAGGTATATAGTGCACCGGACACAACGGCATTGGGCCCGATCCCGGGCGGAAAGCCGAAAATCTGAGAGAGCGCACCACACGTGAACAGGCCACAACCGCCGGCCAGGAGCAGCAGATAGTCGCGTTTTTTGTCAATAAGCCACGCGCAGACGAATGCGCCCCCAAAGACCGACAGGATCCCCGGGACCATCAACATAAGTGTAATTCTGACGACTGATCCGTCCATTGGAACTGGCTCTCGCCGATCAAGGTGTGCAATTGGCCATGATGACAGAGCTGAGGGAAGGAAACCTGTGAAGTTTGAGCAACTCGCTCGTGGCGGCGAGTTCCACGACGCCCGTGACAGCCCGCAAACACTTTTACTACACTGGCCCGTCTTGTCCCCTTCCCTTGCGAGACGTCCCTTCCATGAAAACCATAACAAGCACGATGACGATCTGTGGCCTGCTGGCGTTCTGCGGCAGCGCCCTGGCGCAACCTGCGCCCTCGCATCTGGACCAAGTGCTGCAACGCGGCGAACTGAAGGTCTGCACTACTGGCGACTACAAGCCCTATACCTATAAAGCTGAAACCGGCGAATACGAAGGCATTGACATCGACATGGCGCGCTCGCTGGCCACCAGCCTGGGGGTCAAGGTGCAATGGGTGCAGACCACCTGGAAAACCCTGATGCCGGACCTACTGGCGGAAAAATGCGACATCGGCATGGGCGGCATTTCAGTGACCCTGGAGCGCCAGAAGAAAGCCTACTTCAGCACCACCCTGGACGTGGATGGCAAGATCCCGCTGGTACGTTGCGAAGACCAGGCGCGCTACCAGACCATCGAACAGATCAACCAACCTTCGGTGCGCCTGGTAGAGCCGGCCGGCGGCACCAACGAAGCATTCGTCCGGGCCTTCCTGCCCAAAGGGCAGCTCAACTTTCACGACAACGTGACCATCTTCCAGGAGCTGCTGGACAAGAAAGCCGACGTGATGATTACCGACGCATCAGAAGCGCTGTATCAGCAAAAACTCAAACCCGGCCTGTGCGCCGTCAACCCGACCCACTACCTGCAATATGGCGAGAAGGCCTACCTGCTGCCACGGGACGACACCACGTGGAAAATGTACGTCGATCAGTGGCTGCACCTGAGCAAGGCGAATGGCAGTTATCAGAAGGTCATTGGGCAGTGGTTGGCGGTCCCGGGCGCTCAGTAACAGACTGACAATAATCCTGTGGGAGCGGGCTTGCTCGCGAAGGCGTCGGGACATCCAACATCACTGCAAGCTGATCCACCGCTTTCGCGAGCAAGCTCGCTCCCACAGGGTTGAACTGTTTGAGGTCTGATTCAGCGTCAGGCCTTGGCTAACGACACTTCAACTCACTGCGCCGCCCGCACCTTGGCGATTTCGGCGTACATCATCTTCACCAGGTCGCCATCCAGGGATTTGGCGAACTTGTCGATCACCGGTTGCACGCGCTCACGGAAGCGATCTTTCTCCGCCGGGGTGATTTCGTTGACGGTCATCGCGCCGGCCAGCGTAGCTTTCGCCTTGTCCATGCTCGCCGCAGTGACTTCGCGCTGGAATTTTTGCGCCTCGGCAGCGGCCTGGCGAATCATCGCCTTCTCATCGTCGTTGAGGCGATTCCAGGTTTTCTGGCTGATGATCAACGACTGCGGATTGAAAATGTGGCCGGTCACTGAAAGGTACTTCTGCACCTCGTAGAACTTGTTGCCTTCGATCACCGTGAAAGGGTTTTCCTGGCCGTCGATGGTGTGCTGCTCAAGGCCGGTGTAGACCTCGGGAAACGCCATCGGCACAGGGTTCGCGCCCAGGGCAGTGAAGGTTTCCAGGTAGATCGGCGACTGGATGACGCGAACTTTCAAGCCCTGCATGTCTTCAAGTTTGGTCACTGGATGTTTACTGTTGGTCAGGTTGCGGAAACCCAGGTCCCAGTAGCCCAGGCCCACCAGACCTTTGCTGTCCAACTGCGCCGCCAGTTTCTGGCCGACCGGCCCGTCGATCACCGCATGGGCTTCTTCAGCGTTATTGAACAGGAAGGGGAAGTCGAGCATTGCATAATCCGGTGCCTGGGCCGCCAGGATGCCGGAGTTGAGCACGGTGATGTCCAGCGTGCCGCCTTGCAGGGCCGACACTGTTTGCACATCGCCGCCCAAGGTACCGCCGGGGAACAGGCGGACTTTGATCTTGCCGCCGCTCTTCTCGCTGAGCAGGTCGGCGAACTTCTGCGCGCCCTGCCCTTGTGGATGCTCCTTGACGTTCTGGAACGCGAATCGCAGGGTACGCTCGCGGATCTCCTCGGCGTGGCTGGCCACGCTGCCCAGCAGCAACCCGGTTGCACAGGCCCCGGCCAACAGGGTTTTCATCAGTTTTCGCATGTCACTCTCCGGTCATTATTGTTTTTAATCGAGCTACTACGGCTTGCACCGGCATCAGCCAGTGAAGAATTTCAACGGTCCCAGGACCAGCTGAGGGAACACCACCAGCAGGAGTAGCACCACAAACTGCGCGAACATGAACGGCCACACGCCGCGGACGATTTCCTCGAAGTCCAGTTTCGCCACCCCACACACCACATTGAGCACCGTACCCACGGGCGGCGTGATCAGGCCAATGGCCGTATTGATCAGAAACAGCACGCCGAAGTACACCGGGTCGATCCCCGCCTGAATGACCGCAGGCATCAGCACCGGGGTGAGGATGAGAATGGTCGGGGTCATGTCCATCACCGTCCCTACCAGGATGATCAGCACCATCATCACCAGCAGCAAAAGGGTCTGGTTGTCCATGAAGGGCTGCAGCAGTTCCGCCAACTGGCCCGGCAGATCCGCGATGGTCACCAGCCACGATGAAACCATGGCCGCCGCCACCAGCAGCATCACCACCGAGGTGGTCTTGGCTGCGGACAGGATCACTTCGTACAACTGGCTGACTTTCATTTCCCGGTAGATCACCAAGGAAACGAACAGCGAATAGACCGCTGCGACCACTGCGGCTTCGGTGGGAGTGAAGATCCCGAATTTAAGGCCCAGGACGATGATCAAGGGCAGGCCCATGGCCCAACTGCCGTCGAGCAACGTGCGCAGCACTTCGGCGCGGGAACGCTTGGGCGGCGTCTCGACGTTCTCGCTGCGAGAGATGTACCACCAGGCCACGGCCAGCGAAGCACCAAGCATCAGCCCTGGCACGATACCGGCCAGGAACAGTTTGGATATCGATACCCCGGACGCCACACCAAAGACGATGAAGCCGATGCTCGGCGGAATAACCGGCGCGATGATGCTACCGGCGGCGATCAGGCCGGCTGAACGCCCACGGTTATGCCCAGCCAGCACCATCATCGGCACCAGCAACGCCGCCAGGGCCGCTGCATCGGCCACGGCCGAGCCGGAGAGCGACGCCAGCAGGCAGGAAGCAATAATAGCCACGTAACCGAGACCACCGCGCTTGTGCCCCACCAGCGCCATGGCAATATTGACGATGCGCTTGGACAGGCCGCCGACATTCATGATCTCGCCGGCCAGCATGAAGAAAGGCACTGCCATCAGCGGAAAGCTGTCGGCGCCGTTGAGCAGGTTCTGGGCGATGATTTGTGCGTCAAACAGATCCAGATAAAACATCAGCGCCACGCTGACCACCAGCAAGGCAAACGCAATGGGTATACCCAGCGCCATGCTGCCCATCAACGACCCGAGGAAAATAACCAGCGTCATGGGCGTGTACTCTTGATGGGGTTATGGGCGATCGCCTCGGCGGCGTCGTTGTCCTTGACCATGACCAGTTCGTCATCCCCCAGCTTGCCGAACAACGCCAGGTAGAGTTCATAAACCAGGATGGCCGCGGCGCTGGCACCGAACACCAGGCCGGCGGCGTAGAACAGTGCCATCGACAGGCCTGAGGCGGGTGCGACAACGTCCAGGTTGATGACCGCCTGCTGCCAACTGCCACTGAAAATCAGCCAGCAGATGTACAGCATCAGTAGATGCCCGATGACCAGGCAGAGACGCTTGCCGGCCGGCGGTAAACGCTTGACCAGGCTGTCCATCCCCAGATGAGCACGGTCCTTGAGCGCCACCAAAGCACCGAGAAAAATCATCCAGACGAAGAACCAACGCGACAGCTCTTCCGACACGCTGATACCGGAGTTGAAGGCGTAGCGCAGCACCACGTTGCCGAACACCAGCACGATCATTGCGAGCATGCACAACACAATCAGCAGCTTTAGCAGCTTGAAATACAGATCGACGACTTTTGCCATCTTGAAGACCTCTCGGATTGTCGAGTGCCGGGGTTCACCCGGCGCGATAGAACGGCAACGCAGGGATCGCTATTCGATCGAACCAGAGGTGTTGAAAGGTGCTTCAGGGCTCAAGCAGCGAAGCGGGGGGAAGGCGAAGGGCGCTCGCAGACGGGTACGCATAGGGTATTCCTCTATTTTTATTATGGTCTTGGTCATGCTGAAGAAGCGTGCTGCAGACAAAATGTACCACCCAGTTAATTTGGTCAATAACCCCGTCAGGTGTTCGACACAAAACGTTCGATTATCGGTTAGCTGCGCGGATGACCTGTCTACCCCCCGATACATGTCCAAGTCTGTTAGAGGGACTTTCCTTATCGGAAATAAATGATTGGCCTCATGAATCTTCAGTCACTCACTAGTTCTTCCCATCGGGAATTACAAAATGAAATTGAACTTCCTCCAATATCTAACTTTACCTAACCACTACTTACAATAAGGCCTCACACTTCCTGACAACATACAGGCGCCATTCCAATGACAACCCAAGTCAATCGCTGCACATAATACGGCGCCAAAAATACATCAATTCGATTTTCCAGGGTATTCCTAGCATCAAAATCAAACATCGAAAACATAAAAAACCCTTATATTTCAATAAGTAATAAACCATTCACATCCACTAACACACTCCCCTTACCCACCCCCATCGAGCCTTCTAAAAAAACATTAATCAAACTTATGCATATAAAACTTTGCGATAACGGACTTTGATGTTATTAATTTGCCGCGCCAAGCTGCGAGATGCCACTACACCACTTCCCGTGGACGTAAAGCCCCTGCCTGACATCTACCAGTTGGACAATCAACTCACTTAAATCGCTTGTTTGCTCAAACGCGTGGTCGCGCCTGGGCGGGCTGTTGTGCTGCGCAGAAAACTGCGCGAGGAAGGGCGTTATCGCTATTCAAGACTCACGGATCAAGGTCCTTTCGATCTTCGGTACCCGTCCAGAAGCCATCAAGATGGCACCGTTGGTCAAGGCCCTCGCAGCCGAACCCGGCATTGAGTCGCTGATCTGCGTCACCGGCCAGCATCAAAGCATGCTCAAGCAGGTGCTGGATCTGTTCGATCTCGAGGCCGACTTCACCCTTGACGTGATGACGCCGCACCAGACCCTCAACTCCCTGACCGCCGCATTGTACGGTGCCATCGACCCGGTGCTGGAACAGACCCGGCCGGATCGGGTACTGGTCCATGGCGACACCACTTCAGCCATGGTGGCCTCGATGGCAGCCTTCCATCGGCGTATCCCCGTGGGTCATGTGGAAGCCGGGCTGCGCACCGGTGATATCTACAGCCCATGGCCGGAAGAAATGAACCGTCGCTGCATCGATCTCAGTGCCGACCTGCTGTTCGCCCCGACCGACCAATCTCGCGAAAACCTGCTGAGTGAACGTTTGCAGGGCCGTTGCCTGGTGACGGGCAACACGGTCATCGACGCGTTGCAGATGACCGCTCAACGCATCAATGCGGATACCTGGTTGCGTGACAAACTGGACCAACAGTTCCCGTTCCTGCAAGCCGGACGCAAACTGCTGCTGGTGACCGGCCACCGCCGGGAAAACTTCGGCGAGGGTTTCCTCGACATCTGCAAGGCCCTGCGCCACCTGGCTCAACGTCCGGATATCCAGATCGTCTACCCGGTGCACCTCAATCCCAACGTGCTTGGGCCAGTGACCGAGCAGTTGGGTGACCTGCCCAACGTGCACTTGATCAAGCCCCTGGATTACCTGGCGTTCGTGCGCCTGATGCAACACGCCCACGTCATCCTCACTGACTCCGGCGGTGTGCAGGAAGAAGCGCCATCCCTGGGTAAACCGGTGCTGGTGATGCGCGACGTCACCGAACGCCCCGAAGCCGTGGCGGCGGGCACCGTGCGCCTGGTGGGCACCTCCCCGGCCTCGATCGTTGCCGGGGTGGACGCGCTGTTCGACGACCAGGCCTTGTGGCGGCGCGCATCACAGGCGACCAACCCCTATGGCGATGGCAAAGCCAGCCAACGCATCGTCGACACCCTGATGGGGCGTCCGGTCAGCGATTTTGTCGTGGGCCAGGTGCATTCGTTCCAGGCGCTGACACACGCCCCGATGCCCGCACTACACGAGTTACTCGCCGATTTCACCTCATAACTGCTACCCACCCTTATCAGATCGAGATTTGCCTGAATGAAGCCTTCCGTTGCCATCTCTACGGGCGCGCTCAGCGCCCTTGCCTGTGGCCTGAGCCTGCTCGCGCTCATGCCAACCTTTGCCCTGGCTGCGGACAGCCCGCTCACCCAGGCAATCCATCGACTCAACGCCGATACCCGCCAGGAGCGCGAAATTCGCTTGCGGGATCTGGGTATCACGGCTCCGATCCTGCTGGGCGCCAGCGATGCTCGACGCGAGCTGTATTTGCCCGTCCCTGCCGGCGTAACCCTCAACGATGCGACGCTGCAGCTGGAGGCCAGTTACCTCAATGGTGAAGGCGGCCGCAACACCATGCTGCTGTCGCTCGACGGCTATCCGGTGCGTGCCGAAGGGCTCAGCGAGGCGCAGGGCGATGCCAGCGTCAAGCTGGGCGTAGACAAGACCCCGCGTGACAACGGCCTGGTGCGCCTGGGCATTGCCTGGTCTTCGATCGTCTCCCGACCATTGTGCGAAGACGATCGAGTCATCGGCAACGTGTTGCGCATTCAACCCGACACGCGCCTGAACTACAGCTACGACGCCAGCCAACTGCAGGATGTCGGCGCGGCCTGGACGACACTGCCCACCAACCCCGGCATCCTGGTCGCACCGGGCTCGCTGTCCGCCGGCAGCTATGATGCAGCCTGGCGATTGGGCGTGGCCCTGGAGCGCATTGGCAAACATAGCCGCATCCTGCCCTTCCCTGCCGTGCAGGACAAAGTGGACCTGAGCGGTCTGCGGATCCCGGCCGAGCTGCTGAGCATTCCAGCCTTCGCCAGCCTCAACGGCAAAGGCCAGCACACCCTGGCCAACCCCGCCGAAATTGGCGCCCTGCTGATGCTCGGCCAGACACCGAATGTACAGGCCGACCTGGCCATCAATGACCCACAACTGCTCAAGGCCATCAACCAGGTCCTGGACGCCTTGCAGAATCAGGTCCAGGGCGTCGACGCAACAGCGGCCAGCGCATTGACCCAATGGCGCGATCAGCACGTCAACGCAGCCATGGCGAGCGCTGGCACTGACAACGTGCGCCTGGCACTGCTGGGCGCTCGCCCGGTACTGATCATCGCCCCGGATGCGACCGGCAAAGCCTTGTCCTTGCTCGGTTCGGCGTGGAACAAACTGGCCCGCAGCCGTCAGTTGACGGTGACCGAAGCCCAAACGCCATTGAGCGACGATGGCCGCGTGGCCTTGTCGCGGCTGGGCGGCGCCCCGGGCACATTCGACGTGGCCTCGCGCTTCGACTGGAGCACCTCGTTCCCCCTGGGCAGCGTGGCGTATGACGGCCGCCTGCCCGTGACCGCGGTGGTGGACATTTCCGCAGCGCCGGGTGCTTCGCACACCCCGCCCGTGGCCTCGCTGTACTTCAATGACTTTCTGATCGGTGCCCAGCAGTTGACCACCAACGGTGAACCGCAACGCATCCAGGGGCATGTCCCACGCTACGCCCTGAGTTCGAAAAACGTCTTGCGCGTCTCCTTCCAACGTCAGCCGGTCAGCGACCGCTGCCTGGAAACCCCGCAGGCTTTCCCGGTGTCGGTCCTGCCAACCAGCCATATCGTGCTGGAAAAAACCTCGTTGGATGACGATTTTTCCGGTATCGCCGCACGCTTCGCTGTAGACACCCAACTGCTCGTTCCCCAAGCGTACCTCGACCATCCGGCCAGCAGCCTGGCCCAAGTGATCTCGGTGGCCGATGCATCCGGTGTATCGCCGCTGCGCGCGCAGTTGAAGGTCAGCACCGATCCAAAAGCCGTCGTCAGTCCGGATAAAGCCTTCCTGGCCTTCGAACTGCCACTCAAGGACACCAAGGAATCGGTGCAGGTCGATGAGCAGGGTCACCTGCGCATCAACCATAAGGACCAGGTGATGCTGGATGTGCAGCGCCTCGACCAATTGGCGTCACTGCAAGTGGTGCAGAGCTCGGGCCAGTACGGCCTGGTCTATCGAACCTTGGGCAGCCAGCCGCCAAGCCTGGCCAAACCGATCGTGCTGACCCGTGGCGACGTGGCGATCCTGGGTGACAGCGGTGCCGTGGCGATCCTCGATACCCAGGATCCGAGCGGCAGCCAGTTGATCGGCCGGGAAGAACCCAAAGGCCTGGATGCCTGGCGCAAACCTTCGCTGCTTTGGCTGATTCCAGGCGCCATTATCCTGTTTCTCCTCTTGTTGCTGGCTGGCCGTAGCGCCCGTCGCAATCGCCAGTAACGGTAACCTTCGATGACGTCGCTTTATTGGCCCTATTGGCTGGCCCACTACTACAACTACCTGGAAGCCGCGACCATCGTGGTCGCGGTACTGATCCTGATCTCCAGCCTGGACGATCTGATCATTGACCTGTGGTACTGGTCTCGCCGCCTGTACCGCAAGTTTACCGTAGGCCGTAAATACCGGCCGCTGACCGTCGAGCAACTGTTGGCCCGGGACGAACAGCCCCTGGCGATCATGGTGCCGGCCTGGCTGGAATACGACGTCATCGCGCCGATGATCGAAAACATGGTCTCGACGCTGGACTACCAGAACTACGTGGTCTTCGTCGGCACCTACATCAACGACCAGCGCACCATCGACGAAGTCGAGCGGATGCGGCGACGCTACAAACAGTTGCACCGCGTGGAAGTGCCCCATGCCGGGCCGACCTGCAAGGCCGACTGCTTGAACTGGGTGATCCAGGCGATTTTCCTGCACGAGAAAACCCATGGCATGACCTTCGCCGGCGTCGTCCTGCACGACAGCGAGGACGTGCTGCATCCGCTTGAACTGCGTCTATTCAACTACCTGTTGCCGCGCAAGGACATGATCCAACTGCCAGTGGTATCGCTGGAGCGCAATTGGTACGAATGGGTGGCGGGTGTCTACATGGACGAGTTCGCCGAATGGCATGGCAAGGATCTGGTGGTGCGTGAAAGCATGACCGACACCGTGCCCTCGGCCGGCGTCGGTACCTGTTTCTCCCATCGTGCCCTGCAGGTATTGGCCGGTGAAACCAAAAATCAGCCGTTCAACACCGACAGCCTCACCGAGGACTACGACGTCGGCGCGCGGCTGTCCAAGGTTGGCATGAACGCGATATTCGTGCGTTTTCCGGTGCAGTTCCGGGTGCTGCGCAAATCCTGGTTCCGCAAGCCCTACGAATCGACCCTGACGATGCCTCTGTGCGTGCGTGAATTTTTCCCCGACACCTTCCGCACCGCGTTTCGACAAAAAGCCCGCTGGACCCTCGGCATCGGCCTGCAAGGCTGGGAACAGATGGGCTGGAATGGCTCGCTAGCCAACCGATACCTGCTGTTTCGCGACCGCAAGGGCGTAGTGACAGCGTTCATCAGCATCATCGCCTACGTGATCCTGGTGCAACTGCTGGGCCTGATTATCCTGCGCAACAGTGGCTGGTGGGACATCAGTTTCCCAACGCCTTTTGAAACCAACAGCGTGATCAAATACCTGCTGGTGGCCAACGGCATTGCGCTGGCCTGGAGAATCCTGCACCGCTACTACTTCACCACCGTGTTGTACGGCTGGCAGCACGGCTTGCTGTCGATCCCGCGCATGCTGGTGGGCAATTTCGTCAACTTCATGGCGGCCTCCCGGGCCTGGCGCATGTTTTTGGTGGGCAAGGTGATGAATCGCAAGCTGGTCTGGGACAAGACCATGCATGACTTCCCTTCCACCGACCTGGTCGCCATCGCACCGCGCCGATTGGGCAGTGTGCTGCTGTCGTGGCAGGCCATTACCGACACCCACCTGCAGAGCGCCCTGGATGAACAACAGTCGCGCAACGTGCCACTGGGACGGATTTTGCTGAATAACGGCTGGCTGGACGATGAAACCCTGGCCGAAGCCATCGCATTCCAGAATGACCTGCCCCGGGTCTTCGACGTGGCCGAAAAAGCCGCTACCTCAACCTCATCACTGACCAGCGAGTTTGCGTTGCGCTGGCGGGCCATTCCCTTGGGACCCAATGGCGAAGGTCGTGAACAGATCGCCGTCGCCAACCCGCTTTCCGACGAAGGCCTGCAGCAGGTCAGCGCCGAATTGGGCAGCGAACCGGTGCAATTGATAGCCAGGGAAAGTGAAATTCTCGCGCTGTTGCGCCGATTGCCGGAACGCAACGGCCATGCCGTACCGAATGCCAGTGCGCCGCTGCTGGGTGATTTGTTGATCGAAATGGGCTTGCTCGATCGTGATCAGTTCAGCCGCGCCATGTTGCAGTATCGGCCGCAGCACCACGGTCGGATCGGCGATTACCTGGTCGACAGCGGCGTGCTGCCCCGGGCGACTATCGAACAGGTGGTGGCACGCCAGCACAGCCTCTACCCGACGGAGCTTCCGGCATGAACCGCCCCTTTTTGACCCTCTTGGCCACGGGGCTGAGCCTGATCCCGGCGCTTGCGCCCGCCGAGACGTTGCCACTGCCGCTGACCGGTCCGGCCTACAGCGCCGCCAACGAGGCCTACAGCGCCTACGAGCGCAAGGACTACGACCTGGCCATCGCCAAGGCGCGCGAAGCCCTGCGCCAGCGCGCCGACGTGCCACGCCTGAACACGTTGATTGAGTTGGCCGAACGGGACAAGAAACTGCGCGACCAACCCCGGCGCGCAGCCTCTTCCCGCGCCGCCGCTTCACCGGGTTTCGCGGCGGCGTCCCAGGGCTTCAAGGCCTATGATCGCGAGCAATTCGGCCTGGCCGCGCAATCGGCCCGCAAGGCCATCGCCCAAGCGCCCCGTCGTCGCGATTATCGGTTGTTGCTGGTCGACTCCCTGGAGCGTCAGCAACATCTGGAAGACGCCGATCAGGCCGTCAGCGATGCCCTGGGCACCTTCGCCAACGACGCGACCTTGCTGATGCGGCGCAATACGATCCGTCGCCAACTGGCCGTACCGCTGGCGACCCAAGGCTACCGCGCCCTGGAACAAGGCAATGCGGCCCTGGCCGTGGACCGGGCGCGCAAAGCCGTAGCCTGGGCTCCGGAAGTTTCCGCCAACCAGCAACTACTTATCAGCGCCCTGCTCTCGGCCAAGGATTACCCCGCTGCCGAACAGGCCGCGTCAGACGCGTTGGCCGTGGACGACCGTCACGCCGCCCCTTGGGTATTGCGCAGCTATGCCCGTAATCGCCAGGGCAAAACGCAGGCAGCCCAGGACGACCTGAACCGAGCCCAGTCCCTTGCTGGCCTGTCGGCAAGGGAAGTTCGCGACCTGCGCTCTGCGCTGGCCCAATCTTCGCCACCCGCCCTGGAGTGTCAGGAAAGCACCTACGGCCTGACCTGCGCCCTCTCGGGTAACACCGGCGCGTTGGCACCGGTGAGTGATCTACAGCTCGCTTATGATCGGGTTCGGGCCGGCGACGATGGGGCAGCCCATGCCGCGTTCCGCAAGGCCGATGCTGCCACCCCACTGCCGTCGGCGGCGGCCCAGGACGCTGCCTACAATGCCATGCGTGTCCACGAAGACGACGAAGCGGTGGCGTATTTCAAGCGCGTCATCGATGGGCAAAAAACCGCAGAAACGCCGATGTCCGCGCAACAACTGTTCGATACCCGTCGTACCGTGGGTGACGTTTCGCGCGCCATGGGCCTGACCAGCACCACCAGCTATCGCGGCTCCAGTGGTCTGAGCGGCGCGCCGAGCACCAATAGCAGCAGTGGCAGCGAAAGCAACGACCTGCTGCAAAACAGCACCGAACTGTCCTGGCGCCCGTTGGGTTATCGCAACGCCCGTTTTGTCGAACTCTACGGGCGCATCACCGACACCTTGTGGAGCAAGAACAGCGACTCGGACACCGGCGCGGATGCCTTGCAAGGGGCGCTCGGCGTGCGGGTCAAACCCTTCAGCTCCGTCAACATCATGGCCGCCCTTGAACGGACCTTCCCTCTCGGGTCTTCCAATGTCGACGGCGACTGGCTGGTGCGCCTGGGCTACGGCTCGAGTATCGGCACCGACCTGCGGGTTGATGTGCCGAGCTGGTGGACTTCGCAGTTGTATGCCGAAGTCGGTCATTACATCAATGACTCGCGCAACTACTTCAACAGCGAATGGCAAGTGGGTCGCAGCTATGCCATCGGCGGTACTGGATCACGCTGGGTGACCTTCCCCCATGTCGTGGCAGCGATCGACTACGATTCGAAGATGAAGAGCGGCTCCAACGGCGACTTCTCCTCCGGCGACGCCGGGGGGATCGGGGTCGGGAACAACGTGCGCTATTGGTTCCGCGAAGACGCCTACAATGCGCCGCGCTCCTACGTGGACTTTTCCCTGCAGTACCGGGCCAGGGTGTTTGGCGAGGACCGCGCCAAAGGCGTGTTTGCCCGCCTGACCTACTCCTATTGAGGACGCTGACGTGATATTCGACGCACGGGTACGAAAGGCGGCTCGCCTGGCCGAGTCACGACTACACTGCACCAGCAAGGGGCGTGCTTGAAAAGCTTCGCCAAATTCGTCAGTCGCAAGATCGGCGCGGTGCTGCTACTGGCCGCGTTCCTCGGCGCAGGTACAGGGACGTACTACATAATGACTACCACTGCGGCACCGAACCTCGTCGGCATCGTCTGGCAGCCGGATAACCAGACCGTCGGCATCAGCGGCAATTGGGAAGAACTGGGGGTGCATGAACTGCTGGTGCAATGGACGGTGGTGGACGACCAGGCCTTCGTGCCCGGCACCGGCTTGACCAGTGTTCCGGTGTTGCCGGACTGGGCGCGCATCGCCAAGACGCCTTGGGCCCAGGATGTCATCCTCGGACTGGCCGGCTATTTCAGCGAGAACCGCACCCGGGACAACATCGAGCAACTGGCTGCGCTGTCGGAACGCATCGCCGGGTTGCCGACGCCGCTGCATGTCACCGGTTGGTATTTTCCCGCCGAAGTCGATCCCAGTTGGGCACGTGCCACCGAGCTGCCGGCCTTGCTGGCCAAACTGCCACGCCCGCTATGGATCAGCGTCTACGACGGCGCCAATATCGGCCCTGCCGCCACCGCCGATTGGCTCAAACAGTGGTTGCCGAACGACATCGGAGTGTTTTTCCAGGACGGCGTCGGCGTCTACGCGCGCACCGCCCCGGTGGCCCGCGACTACGCCGATGCCTTGCGAGATCGACTGGGCAAGGATCGCGTGCGGATCATCGTCGAAGCCTTCCGCCCTAAATACGGCGGTGGCTTCCGCTCAGCCACCGTGGCCGAACTCACGCCGCAATTGGCAGCCTATGACGGCTATCCGCTCTACCTGTTCGACGGACCGCATTACATGACGCCCGAGTTGGTGAAGCAGTTGAAGCAATCCCTGGCCAATCCTTGATCAAGGCTTGATGTTTTTCAGCTCATTGAGCAGAGCCAGCAGTTGCTGCATTTTTTCCTCGCCAAACTGCTCTTCAATCCGCCGATAGTTGCTTTCCATGCCCTCACTCATCGACACAAAGCACTGCTGGCCGCGTTCGGTCAGGCCGACGAAGACCCGACGCTGATCCTGGCTCGACTTCTGTCGCCGCACCAGGCCATCGCGCTCCAGCCGGCTGAGCACGCCGGTCATACTCGGCTTGAGTATGCAGGCCTGGTGGGCGAGCTGGTGGCTTTCCAGCTCTCCTTGCTGATGCAGGATGCGGATCACCCGCCATTGCTGTTCCGTGAGGTCATGCTGGTTCAACGCCGGGCGAAAAAACGCCATGGCCGCTTCGCGGGCTTGCAACAAGGTCAAGGTCAGTGAAGGTCTGGGGGTGGCCATGTTCGGACTGTTTGGATGGGCGAGTCGGCAGCTTAGTGTTGCCGCCAGGTTGCTGCAAGAAGCATGGCCACGCTATGTCACTGTGGAAGGGGATTCTGTGGGAGCAATCCCCCTCGCCACCAATCAGCGCAACCCCGATTGCCGCTGACGATACTCCCCAGGAGTGAGTTGCGAGTAACGCTGGAAAAACCGACTGAAATAAGCCGGGTCCTTGAATCCAAGCTGGTAGCAGATTTCGTTGACTGAACTGCCGGTGAACAACAGCAGTCGCTTGGCCTCCTGCATCAGCCGCTCCATGATCAACCGCTTGGAAGGCAGGTCGGCAATACGTCGGCAGACATCGTTGAGGCGCGCCTCGGTGACGCCGATGCCCTCGGCGTAACGCGACAGTGGCCAATGTTGCAGGTAATGAGCCTCGATCAGCTCATTGAAGCGGTGAAAGATCTTCAGGTCTTCATGCCGGGCCGGCCTGGCCTCCAGGGAATTGGAGCACAAGCGCAGCAGGCTGATCATGATCAGTCGCGTCAAAGCGTCGAGTGCCGCGCTACGCCCCGGGCGCCCGGCCGTCACCTCCTCGCTCAATTCCTCGAACAGGTATTCCAACCGCCGCACCTCCCCCGCCTGCCCAGGCCCCAATTGCGCCAGCGCAACGCAGGTTGCCGGCAACTGCACACCGGCTGGCGCCAGGCTTGGATCGGCGTCGATCAACTGCCACACCAGTTGCTGGCGCACCGTCAGCACATGCCCATCACTGTCGGCCTCAGTCACGAAGGAATGGGGGATGGTCGGCGGCGTGAGAAAGAACATCGGCCCGGATTCGACGTACTGCTGATCGTCCAGATACACCCGCACAGTACCGGTCTTGACGTAGTGCACCTGAAAAAACCGATCGTGACGATGCACCGGCATGTTGCGCCCGAAAAAACCCGCCAGGTTGGCGAGCCGGTCGTAATGCACCTCGGCGTCGCTGTAGCGCTGGTCGTACACCTGACCAATGTTGATGTTCGGGATCGGCTGGCGGTCGGTCATCACGCAGTACTCATTTTTATTCTGATTCAGGCACCTGCTCGCGCTCATCCTGCACCCAATTTGGCAAGGCAACCAGCGCCCGGCCATTTTGCCACGCTTGACGATAGTTAACATCTTAATTATAACTGTTAACACATTAACAATATGTGCAGAGCCCTCATCACTCTGCCACTGCCAGGAGACAAGCATGAGCCGTGCCCTGCATGACGTCGCGACCGGCACCCTGTTCGGGGTCGCGCTGAACTTTCAAGGGCTGCTGAAGCAGCGCCTCGCCGAGTTCGAGCAACCGCCCTACCAGAAGCCACCGATCAAGCCGGTGTTGTTCATCAAGACGCCCAACACCCGTAACCACCATGGTGCCGAGGTGGTTCATCCTGGCCACGGCGAACGGCTGCAAGCGGGACCGGCGCTGGGGGTGGTGATGGGTAAATCGGCCAGTCGCGTCAGCGCCGCCGAGGCACTGGACTACGTGGCCGGCTACACGGTCGTCAATGAATTCAGCCTGCCGGAAGACAGCTACTACCGCCCCGCCGTCAAGGCCAAGTGCCGGGACGGCTTCTGCGTCATCGGCCCGGAACTGGTGCCGAGTGCCAACGTTGCCGATCCCCACAGCCTGGCAATCACGCTGTATGTAAACGCTGAGATTTGCCAGCAAAACAACACCGCCAACTTCGTTCGCAACATTCCCCAGTTGATTGCCGAGATCAGCGAATTCATGACCCTGCACGCCGGCGACGTGCTGATCACCGGCACGCCCGAGGGGCGGGTCGATGTACAACCCGGCGACCGCGTCGAAGTCGAAATCAGCGGCCTGGGCCGCCTCGTCAATACCGTCGTGGCCGAGGCAACAGGAGCACGTTCATGAAACACGCGCGCATTCGCTTTGAAGGACAGAACCACGCCGTCACCGTTGAAGCTCACAATGCCGTGCGCCTGGCTGACGGTCGCTTGTTGACCGAGGATCAGGTCCAGTGGCTGCCACCGGCCACCGGCAGCATGTTCGCCCTCGGGCTGAACTACGCCGACCACGCCGCCGAACTGGCGTTCAAACCGCCGACCGAACCCCTGGTGTTCATCAAGTCGCCCGGCACCTACACCGGCCACAACCAAGAGACCTGGCGCCCCGACAACGTCGCCTACATGCACTACGAGTGCGAGCTGGTGGCGGTCATCGGCAAAGCCGCGCGCAACGTCAAGCGCGAGGATGCGCTGGGCTACCTGGCCGGCTACACCGTGTGCAACGACTACGCGATCCGCGACTACCTGGAAAACTACTACCGCCCCAACCTGCGAGTGAAAAATCGCGATGCGACGACGCCTGTCGGCCCATGGATCGTCGATGTGACGGATGTAGCGGACCCGAGCAACCTGAAATTGCGCACCTGGATCAACGGCCAATTGCGCCAGGAAGGCAGCACCAAGGACATGATTTTCGACATCCCCTACCTGATCGAATACCTGTCCAGCTTCATGACCCTGCAACCCGGCGACATGATCGCCACCGGCACGCCGGAAGGCCTGGCGGACGTCGTGCCGGGTGATGAAGTGATCGTGGAAGTGGAAGGCGTCGGCCGCCTGGTCAACCACATTGTCAGCGAAGCCGAGTTCTTCGCATCCCGTAAAGAGGCGTGAGCAGCATGATCAAGCACTGGATCAACGGCCGCGAGGTCGAAAGCAAAGACGTTTTCGTCAACTACAACCCGGCCACCGGCGAAGCCATCGGCGAAGTCGCCAGTGGCGGTGCCGAGGAAGTTGCCCAGGCCGTGGCGGCGGCCAAGGACGCTTTCCCGAAGTGGGCCAATACGCCGGCCAAGGAGCGCGCCCGGTTGATGCGCAAGCTCGGCGAGCTGATCGAGCAGAACGTGCCGAAACTGGCCGAACTGGAAACCCTCGACACCGGCTTGCCGATCCACCAGACCAAGAACGTGCTGATCCCGCGGGCGTCCCACAACTTCGATTTCTTCGCCGAAGTCTGCACCCGCATGGACGGTCACACGTATCCGGTCGACGATCAGATGCTTAACTACACCCTGTACCAACCGGTGGGCGTCTGTGGGCTGGTATCGCCGTGGAACGTGCCGTTCATGACCGCGACCTGGAAGACCGCGCCCTGCCTGGCCCTGGGCAACACCGCCGTGTTGAAAATGTCCGAGCTCTCGCCCCTGACCGCCAACGAGCTGGGTCGCCTGGCCGTCGAGGCCGGCATTCCCAACGGCGTCTTGAACGTGATCCAGGGCTACGGTGCCACGGCCGGCGACGCGCTGGTGCGTCACCCGGATGTGCGGGCGATTTCCTTCACCGGCGGCACCGCCACCGGCAAGAAAATCATGCAGACCGCCGGGTTGAAGAAGTATTCGATGGAACTGGGCGGCAAGTCGCCGGTGCTGATTTTCGAAGACGCCGACCTTGAGCGGGCCCTTGATGCGGCCCTGTTCACCATCTTCTCGCTCAACGGTGAACGCTGCACCGCCGGCAGCCGGATTTTCATCCAGGAAAGCGTCTACCCGCAGTTCGTCGCCGAGTTCGCCGCCCGCGCCAAACGCCTGATCGTCGGCGATCCACAGGACCCGAAAACACAGGTCGGCTCGATGATCACCCAGGCCCACTACGACAAGGTCACCGGTTATATCAAGATCGGCATCGAAGAAGGCGCCACCCTCCTGGCCGGAGGCCTGGAACGTCCGGCCAACCTGCCGGCCCACCTGAGTCGCGGCCAGTTCATCCAGCCGACGGTGTTCGCCGACGTGAACAACCAAATGCGCATCGCCCAGGAGGAAATCTTTGGTCCGGTGGTCTGCCTGATCCCGTTCAAGGACGAAGCTGAAGCCTTGCAACTGGCTAACGACACCGAGTACGGCCTGGCGTCGTACATCTGGACCCAGGACATCGGCAAAGCCCATCGCCTGGCCCATGGCATCGAGGCCGGCATGGTGTTCATCAACAGCCAGAACGTGCGCGACCTGCGCCAGCCTTTCGGCGGCGTGAAGGGTTCCGGAACCGGCCGCGAAGGTGGACAGTACAGCTTTGAAGTGTTCGCCGAGATCAAGAACGTTTGCATCTCCATGGGCAGTCATCACATTCCGCGGTGGGGCGTATGACCCAAGGTCGGGTGGAACCTCTGTAGCAAGTGACGCACCTGTGCAAGTGATACAGCCTGTGGCGAGGGAGCTTGCTCCCGCTGGGCTGCGAAGCGGCCCCATTTTTTGCGATTGCTGCGCAATCGAGCGGGAGCAAGCTCCCTCGCCACAGTTCATCAAGACCCGATTCACCCGTTATCCGAGATTCAACAAGAACAATTTTTCAGGAGAATCATCATGGGCGAAGTCGTCCTGGCTGCGAAAATCTGCCACGTTCCCTCGATGTACCTGTCGGAGCTGCCCGGCAAGCACCACGGCTGTCGCGCCGCGGCAATTGCCGGGCACAAGGAAATCGGGCGCCGCGCCCGTGAGCTGGGCGCCGACACCGCCGTGGTGTTCGACGTGCATTGGCTGGTCAACAGCGCCTATCACGTCAACAGTGGCGAACAATTCAAAGGCATCTACACCAGCAACGAGCTGCCGCACTTCATCAAGAACATGGAGTACGAATACTCGGGTGCCCCGGAGCTGGGCGAGTTGATCGCCGCCGAGGCCAATGCCGCCGACGTGCGCACCCTGGCCCACAACATCCCGAGCCTGGAGCTGGAATACGGCACGCTGGTGCCCATGCGCTACATGCACATGGACGTCCCGCAAGAACAGAAATTCAACGTTGTGTCGATTGCCGCCTGGTGCGCCTGGCACCGCCTGCAAGACAGCTTCACCTTTGGCGCCGCCGTACGCCGGGCCATCGAGAAAAGCGATCGCAAGGTGCTGGTGCTGGCCTCCGGCTCGCTGTCGCACCGGTTCTCCGACGATCGCAATGCCGAAGCCAATATCCATAACTGGACGCGCGAGTTCGACAAACAAGTCGACCTGCACGTCGTCGAGCTATGGCGCCAGGGCCGCTGGAAAGAGTTCTGCGCCATGCTTCCGGACTACGCCGAACACTGTTTCGGCGAAGGCAAGATGCATGACACCGCCATGCTTCTGGGGCTGCTCGGGGGGCCGGATTACGACAAGCCTGCCGAAATCATCACCGAGCCTTTCGGCAGCTCCGGCACCGGCCAGATCAACGCCATTTTCCCCGTTTGAGCAACAGCTTCACGCTGTCGTCGCAGGAGGCTTCCATGCCGCACTTCATCGCTGAATACACCGACAACATCGAACAACAGGCCGACCTGCCCGGCCTGTTTGAAAAGGTCCACACCTTGCTGGGCGACAGCGGCGTGTTTCCCCTGGGCGGCATCCGCAGCCGCGGCGTGCGCCTGGACACCTGGCGCATGGCCGACGGCAAGCACGACTACGCCTTCGTCCACATGACGCTGAAAGTCGGCCATGGTCGCGATTTGGCCACGCGCCAGAAAGTCGCGGAAAAACTCTTCGAGGTGATCACCGCGCACTTCGCCGAACTCCAGGCTCAACGTTTGCTGGCCCTGTCGTTCGAGATGATCGAGCTGCACGAACAGCTCAACTTCAAGGCCAACAACGTCCACGCCTTCCTCAAGGCCCAGACGCGTTAAGCCTGCCGACCCGCTCGTCCCTTCGGCCTCTCTGACAAAAAGTACAAAATCATGAGCACAGCCAATACCGCCGACACTGTCGGCACCATCGCGCACGACCGCACCCATGCCACCATCACCTGGCGGCTGATGCCGCTGCTGTTGGTCTGCTACCTCTTCGCCCACCTGGACCGCATCAACATCGGCTTCGCCAAGATGCAGATGAGCGCTGACCTGCAATTCAGCGACACGGTCTACGGCTTCGGCGCCGGTCTGTTCTTCATCGCCTATGCGCTGTTTGGCGTGCCGAGCAACATGGCCCTGGACCGGATCGGCCCGCGCCGTTGGATCGCGACACTGATGGTGATCTGGGGTGCCTTGTCCACCGGCATGTTCCTGATTGAAAGCGCAGCTGGCTTCTACGTCTTGCGTTTCCTGCTGGGGATGGCCGAGGCCGGTTTCTTCCCGGGGATCCTGGTGTTTCTCAACCGCTGGTACCCGGCTCGGCGCCGGGCCCAGGTGACCGCGCTGTTCGCCATTGCCGTGCCGATGGCCGGGGTGATCGGCGGGCCATTGTCCGGTGGTATTCTCGAGCATTTCCATGATGTTGGCGGTTTGCGCGGCTGGCAGTGGATGTTCGTCATCGAAGGGCTGCCGGTGATCCTGCTCGGCCTGGTGGTGCTCAAGTGCCTGCCGGACAGTTTCGAGGTGGTCAGTTGGCTAACGCCGCAAGCCAAGCAGCAACTGCGCGAACAACTGAGCGTTGAAGAGCAAGGCAAATCCATTACCTCGTTCTCGGCGATCCTCAACAACCCGCAGGTCTGGTTGCTGGTGGCGGTGTATTTCGCGGTGATGCTGGCGGTCAATACCCTGGCCTTCTGGATGCCCACCTTGATCCACGGCGCCGGCATCGGCAGCGACGGCAAGGTTGGGCTGCTCAGCGCCGTGCCCTACCTGGCGGGCTGCTTCTTCATGATCGGCTGCGGACGGTCCTCCGATCGTAATCGCGAACGGCGTTGGCACCTGTGTGTACCGCTGCTGATGGCGGCGGCCGGCATCGCGCTCGCCGGGCTCTCGCCCAGCAACCCGACCCTGGTGCTGGCTGGCCTGATTGTCGCCGGCATGGGCGCCAGCGCAGCGTTGCCGATGTTCTGGCAACTGCCACCGGCCTTCCTGTCCAACAGCACCCAGGCCGCCGGCATCGCCCTGATCAGCTCCTTCGGCAGCATCGCTTCGTTCTTCGCCCCCTACCTGATCGGTTGGATGCGCGACACCACCCAGAGCGCCAGCCTGGCCCTGTATGTGCTGGCGCTGCTCATCGCCCTTGGCGGCCTGCTGGTGCTGCGCACCCGGGCCGCCATCGTCAATCCTCACTAAGAGATCCTTGCCATGCTCGACCAGAACCTCATCCAACAAGCCGCCGCCCGCCTCGACCACGCCGAACGTTCGCGCGAACAGGTGCGGCAATTTTCCCTCGACCACCCGGACATCACGATCGATGATGCCTACGCCATCCAGCGCGCCTGGGTCGCGCAAAAGATCAAGGACGGCCGCAAGCTGGTCGGCCACAAAATCGGCCTGACGTCCCGGGCCATGCAGGTTTCGTCGAACATCACCGAACCAGACTACGGCGCGCTGCTGGACGATATGTTTTTCGACGAAGGCACCGACATCCCATTCGAACGCTTCATCGTGCCACGGGTGGAAGTCGAACTGGCGTTCATCCTCGGCAAGCCGTTGAAGGGCCCGAACGTGACCGTGTTCGATGTGCTGGACGCCACCGAATGGGTGATCCCGGCGCTGGAAATCATCGATGCGCGCATCCAGCAAATCGATCCGCAGACCAAGGCCACCCGCAAGGTCTTCGACACCATTTCCGACAATGCCGCCAACGCGGGCGTGGTGATGGGCGGGCGGGCGGTACGTCCCACGGAGATCGACCTGCGCAAGGTGCCAGCGGTGCTCTACCGCAACGGCGTGATCGAAGAATCCGGAGTCTCGGCGGCGGTACTCAATCATCCGGCCAAAGGCGTGGCCTGGCTGGCAAACAAGTTGGCGGCCTACGACGTGACGTTGCAACCGGGGCAAATCATTCTGGGTGGCTCTTTCACCCGCCCCGTGGCGGCCAACCCGGGCGATACCTTCCATGTCGACTACGACATGCTCGGTTCCATCGCTTGCCGTTTCGTCTGATCGGAGACCGGTTCATGGACATGCCTATCAACACCTTCAAACAACGCCTGCGCAGCGGTGAAGCGCAGATCGGCCTGTGGCTGGGCCTGGCCGATGCCTACTGCGCCGAACTCGCCGCCAACGCCGGCTTCGACTGGCTGCTGATTGACGGCGAACACGCGCCCAATGACCTGCGCACGATGCTCGGCCAGCTCCAGGCCTTGGCCCCCTACCCCTGCCAACCGGTGATCCGCCCGGTGATTGGCGACAACGCGCTGATCAAGCAAGTGCTCGACATTGGCGTGCAAACCTTGCTGGTACCGATGGTGGAAAGCGCCGACCAGGCGCGCGAGCTGGTGCGTGCCATGCACTACCCACCCCTCGGTGTGCGCGGGGTCGGCAGCGCACTGGCCCGGGCGTCGCGCTGGAACAGCATCCCCGGCTACCTCGACAAGGCCGATGAACAGATGTGCCTGCTGGTGCAGATCGAAAGTCGCGAGGGCCTGGCCAACCTGGACGCCATCGCTGCGGTGGACGGTGTTGACGGGGTGTTCATCGGGCCGGCGGACCTGAGCGCGTCCATGGGCTTTCGTGGCAATCCCGGCCACCCGGATGTGCAAGCCGCCATCGAGGACGCCATCGGCCGGATCCGCCAGGCGGGTAAAGCCGCCGGGATTCTCAGCGCCGATGAAAAACTGGCTCGGCGATACATCGAACTTGGCGCCGCGTTTGTCGCGGTGGGCGTCGACACCACGGTGTTGATGCGCGGTTTGCAGACCCTGGCCGCGACGTTCAAAGACACACCAAAGCCTGCGGCGGGTGGTGTGTACTGATAGCAACACAAACCTCTTGTGGCGAGGGAGCTTGCTCCCGCTGGGTCGCGAAGCGGCCCCGCTTTCTTACGATTGCTACGCAATCGAGCGGAAGCAAGCCCCCTCGCCACAAAAGCTGAGTGGAGCCGCCTGGATGTCTCAGCGCCTGATCGCTTTCAAGTCATTGAGCAACCCCAGCAACGTCTGCAGCTTTTCCTCCCCCAACTGGCCCTGCAAGCGCTGGTAATTCTCCTCCATGCTCTGGCTCATCGAATCGAAGCATGCCTGCCCCTGGGGAGCCAGGCGCACCAGCACCCGCCGCTGATCCTGTTCGGTCTTGCGCCGCTCCACCATGCCCGCCGCTTCCATACGCACCAGCACGCCGGTCATGCTGGGCTTAAGAATGCAGGCCAGTTCGGCCAGGCGATTGATCTCCAGCTCGTCGTGCTGGCTGAGAATACGGATGACCCGCCATTGCTGTTCGGTCAAGCCGCGCTGATTGAGGGACGGACGGAAAAAACCCATGGCCGCTTCACGGGCCTGTAGCAGGGTCAGGGTCAAGGATTGGCGCGGTTTGGGCATGGAGGGTGTTCGCGAAAGGGGATTTAGTTAATGAGTTAACTAAATCTTAACAGCTTCCAGCCAATACCGAACCATCCATTCAAAGAGTCTGGATCAGGATCAAGTAGCCATGAACCATCGAGGTCCCCATGGCGAGGGAGCTTGCTCCCTCGCCATGGGATTGCTGTCGATACAGGCTCAAGCGCCTTTGATCACGCCCTTGAGCACCTCCTTGAAATGCTCGACCTGCTCCTCGCTGAACTGGCCGAACACCTTATCCTGCTGTTCCTTGGCAATTGCCCAGAGCCCTTCGGTTTCATCGACACCTTTGACGGTCAGGCGCACTCGATCGCCTTCATCGCTCACCAGGCCCTTGCGCTTGAGGTTGGCCACGGCTTCTTCGATCTCGCGCACCGGCATCGCCACTTCCCGCTGCAGATCGCAGAGGCCCAGCCCGGCGTCGTTCTCCAGCACCATCAACATCCGCGCTTCACTGGTACGCAACCCAGTGGACAACTGGCGAGGCTGGTAGCTGGCCTGGTAGGCCCGCAACGCCTGGGTCATCAGGTAATACAGATTGTGGCTCAAGCGACCTTGGAAGTGACTACTGGGGGACTGCCCCTCTTCCCGTTTGGTCATGCGGGTGTGGGGCAAGACCATCGAGTAGGCCCCCTGGTGATAGAGCAATGGCGAACGCCCAAAATCGTCAAAGGCCACGACCTTGCCGATCATGATCCAGTGATCGCCGCCGTCAACCTGTTGGAATTTTTCACAATGAAAGCGCGCCGAGCAGTCCACGAACACGGGGGCCCCACCTTCACCGGCCTCGAACTGGATCTCGGCGAAGCGGTCCTCCTTGGGCCGGGCGAAGTTGTTCGACAGGTCGATCTGGTCGGCGGCCAGCACGTTCACGGCAAAATGGCTGGCCGCTTCGAACACGCCGTGACTGCTGGAGCGTTTGTCGATGCTCCAGAGAATCAGCGGCGGGTCCAGGGACACCGAATTGAAACTGTTGGCCGTCACGCCGACCTTGCGGCCATCGTCAGTCGCGGCGGTGACCACGGTCACGCCCGTGGCAAAGTTGCCCAGGGCGCGACGGAACGCGCGGGTGTCGAAAGCGGTATCGCAAACATTAGACATGCAAGACTCCCGGCCGCCTCAGGCGACGGCCTCGATTGTTGTTATATGAGCCGGGCTCGGTGAGCAGGCGGTCAAACCATGGTGGGATCGGGCTCCAGGCCCATCAATTCACGACCGAGGATCTGCGCACAGACGTCGTAATCGGTGTAGGCGTGAGCGCCGGTGAGGTGGGCATCGCGGAACAGTCGCTGCAGTTCGTTATTCTCGAACCACGCGCCACCACCGGCCGCCTCCATCAGGCGATCCACTGCCTGGATGCACATCTTGGTGGCATACGCCTGGTTGGTCCGCCAGAACGCCAGGGTTTCACGGCTGGGGTATTGCTGGCGCTCACCGTGTTCGGCGTGCTCCTGCCAGGTTTTCTCCAGGAAGGCCCGGGCCGCCGCGACTTGATGGGTAGATTCGGCCAGCCGCATCAACGCCGGGGTGGCCGCGCCTACCGCTGCACCGGTGTAGGCGCGCACGCGGTTGCGGGTTTTCTCACGAAAGACCTCCAGCATGCGTTCGGCCACGCCCAGGCTGACGGTGGAAAACCCACTGGCGAAATACGGACGATACGGCGAGTAGAAAATCTTGCTGTCGGGGTACAGGCCAAACCCGCCGGATTTGCCTTCCATCATGTCCTTGGCTTTCTGGATCCGATGCTCCGGCACGAACGCGTTATCGACGATCAATGTCTTGCTGCCACTGCCGCGCATGCCCACCGCGAACCAGTCATCGCGAATCTCATAATCGCTGCGAGGCAACACGGCGAAGCAATAGTCCTGGGTGCCTTCGGCGTTTTTACGGCGAAACCCCATGATCGCCCACTCGGCATGGTCGCAACCACTGCTCCAGCCCATCTCACCGCTGAACGTCACACCCCCCTCGACTTCCTCGGTGCGGCCAAACGGCGCGATGCTGCTGCTGGCGGTGGCATCGGGATCATCGCCCCAGACTTCCTCCTGAGTCTTGGCCGGGAACATTGCCAGTTGATGGCTGTGGGTGCACAACAGGCTCATGGCCCAGGCGGTGCTGGCGCAGGAACCGGCCAGCAACGCGATGCAATCGGCGAACTGCGGCAGGGAAATCTCCATGCCCCCGTACTTTTTCGGCTGGAAGGCCTTGTGCATGCCGATGCCTTTGAGCAGGGCTATATTCTCGGCAGGGACGCTACGGTCCTTTTCCGCCTGGAAGGCATTGGCGGCAATCGCCGGCAGGATAGGCTTGAGGTCTTCGAGCAGCGGATTTGGCTTTTTCATGGACGGGCTCTTTTATTATTGGCATCTACCGATCCCGCGTTTTCCCGGCAACCTGAGGGTGCGGAAACGGCGGGATCAATGATTAAGGCCGCTCCAGTATGGGTAATCGAGAGCCAGCGAAAAATGCACCTTCCAGATCCAAGATTGTACTTTTCATGGCGCCGGTTTCAGCCACATGGCGCGCTCGATCAAATACCCCGGCACGGATGATCAAGACAGGCGTTCCCGCCAGGGCTCTTAATAGGGCCAACGCATGCAGCGCTTTGCGAAGGCGCTGCAACGGAGTTTCCTTTCACTTTGTCAGGTTGCGTCATGATCAATATCGAAACGCCCACCTATTACACGGCCACCAAGAAATACAACCTCAGCTTCCCTACCCTGGAACAGGATGTGGAAGCCGACGTTGTGGTGATTGGCGGCGGTTTCTCCGGCATCAATACCGCGCTGGAGCTCGCCGAAAAAGGCATCACCAACATCGTGGTGCTGGAGGCGCGTTACCTGGGCTTCGGCGGCACCGGGCGCAACGGCGGGCAGATCATGGCCGGCATCGGTCATGACCTGGAAAAAATCAAGAAGGACGTCGGTGAAGAAGGCCTGCGCCAGATCTTCGAGATCAGCGACCTGGGCGCGGACATCATCAAGGACCGCATTG